>NZ_JBIWJA010000012.1:0-106916 GCF_044764905.1 Streptomyces sp. NPDC093586
CGACCCGCTGGGCATCGGTCACCGACAACGGCGGAATCTTCGGACCCGGACGACTCATACCGAACCAACGACGAATCTCCGACTCAGGTCACTAGGGTCTGTCGTTTGGATCACGCCGCAGACGCGGGGCCTGGTGCGCGCATCTGCGGCGTTGTCGTCACTCGCCGACGCTCCGCGTCGACTCCTTCCTCCGCCTTGCAGCTGCATGCACCAGGCCCCGCTCACCGGCATGAGAAGCCGCCGCCGATGCCCTGCGACCTGATCCAAACGACAGACCCCGGCCCGCCGGACCGGGGCGCGGATGTCATTGTTACGGTCCCTGGATGGCGAACTGGGACGAGTACGGCGTCCGCGCGCGGCTACGTGAGATGGCCGCACGGGACCCGGAGCGGGAGCGTTTCGGGGCGCGCACGCATCGGTACGCGCTGGCGCCGCAGCTGCCGGAGACGGAGATCCGGGCGTTCGAGGAATCCCACGGCATCGCCCTACCGGCGGAGTACCGGTCCTTCCTCGCGGAGGTGGGCAACGGCCCGGCCGGGCCCGGGCACGGCCTGATGCCGTTGACCGTCCCACGCCCGGAGGCCGACGAGGAGTGGGCTGCGGACGACGAGTGGGAGGAAGACCGGCTGCCGGGCCGCCTCGCCGAGCCGTTCCCACTCACCGGCCCCCTGCCCGGCCCGATCGGGGCACCCGCCGATCTGACCCGGGGCACGCTCATGCTGGCCGAACAGGGCTGCGGCATCTACACCCGGCTCGTCTTGAACGGCGCACACGCGGGAGAGATCTGGCAGATGGATCCGGACTGGGGCGGCTTCCTGCCGGTGAGTACCGGCTTCCGCTCCTGGTACGCCGATTGGCTGACGAGCCTGTGAACGCGCGGCATGCCGACCGGACCAACCCGCCGGCAGTGGTGAGCGCCACCGCCCTTCTCTCAGGACAGCACGCGATAGGTCACGTGTGTGACCGAGTCCGCCGCTCTCGACTCCACCTGCTCGAGATTCAGTGACGGCACGCCGTCGAACAACCGTGTGCCGGCGCCGAGCGTGAACGGCACGATGTGCAGCCGCAGCTCGTCGATCAAGCCTGCGGCGAGGTACTGGTTGACGGTGGTCGCGCCCCCGTGGATCGACACGTTGCGGTCCCCCGCCGCCTCGCGAGCCTGCCGCAGTGCGGATTCGATGCCGTCGGTGACGAAGTGGAACGTGGTGCCGCCGTCCATCGGCTGCGGGTCGCGCGGGTGGTGGGTGAGCACGAAGACCGGTGCGTGGTACGGCGGATTGTCGCCCCACCAGCCCTTCCACCGTCGATCCCACGCGTCGCGTACGGGGCCGAACATGTTGCGCCCCATGATGAAGGCGCCGACCGCCGCCAGCCGGTCGAGTTCGGCCCGCCGCTGCTCCGGGGTTTCGAACATCCAGGCGTGCAGCCTGTCGCCCCAGCCATCACCGGCGTCGTCGCCGAACGGGCGCTGCTCGGTCTGGTCGAGCCCGGCCGAGTACCCGTCGACGGAGATCGAGAGGTCGCAGGTCACCCTGCCCGAACGTGTGGTCACCGTGCCGTCCTCCTGGTGGCGACCTTCCGTCGCCCTCGCTGTGAGCAGTCCGATCCGTTCATCCCTGGGGTAGACCGCTCCGGGCCCGAGAACTCATTGCGCGGCCGTCAAGGTTCGACGGCACGCGATCAAGGACGCCCCCACCATCGCCGAGGTCGTCACCGAGAGGGTTGGCATGCGGCGCGTGGGGCACGGGTGGAGGATGGCAGGGGCACGGCGCTCTCGGGCGGTGGGCAGAGGAGAGCCGCCGGGGACCGATACGACGTCGAAGCCGCCCGGGCGGGCTGTGGAGAGGCCGAGGTCGTCTCCGCGCCCGTCGGCCTGCCGGATCTGCTGGGTGTCGCGGCGGCGGTGCTCGACGACGAGGGACGGATCATCCTGTGGAGCCCGGAGGCGGAGCACCTCTTCGGGTACGGCTCGGCCGAGGCCCTGGGGCAGTACGCGGCGGACCTCCTGATCGATCTCCGCCATAAGTCCCGAGTGCTGGAGCTGTTCGGCCGGGTGCTGGCGGGGGAGTCCTGGGCCGGCGGCTTCCCGATCCACTGCAAGGACGGCACGGTGCGCCGGACCGCATTCCGCAACGTGCCGCTCCAGGACGATCAGCACCACACCTATGCGCTGGGTGTCGCCACGGACCAGCAGCAGCTGCGCGAACTGGAGACCGGTCTGGCGCTGACCTCACGGCTGTTCCACCACGCGCCGTTCGGTCTGGCCGTGCTCGATCCCCACCTGCGCTGCATGCTCGTCAATCCCGTACTGGAGAAGATCCACGGCAGACCGGTCGGCGAGACCGTGGGCCGGCACTCGTCCGAGGTCGTCCCCGTGCCGGACACCAGCGAGATCGAAGCGGCCCTGCACCGTGTCCTGGCCACGGGGGAGCCCCTGCTGAACCAGCAGCTCACCCTCAGCACCGATCCGCCCCTTCCCGGTCCGCACGGCGAACAGTCGTGGTCCTCGTCCTACTACCGGCTCCAGGACCAGCACGGACGCATCCTCGGGGTGGCCGTCACCGTGGTCGACGACACCGAACGGCACCGAACGACACCGAACGGCACCGAGCCGCGGCCGAGCGGGTGCGCCCGCGGGCAAGGCCGGTTCAGCCGGCGAGGTAGTCGTGGACGGGGGTGGCGGGTGCGAGGGTGAGGTCGGTGATGATGTGGCTGGCCGAAACCACTTCGTGCACGGGCAGGTCGGCGAGCGGTGCCATGACGTGGGCGAAGAGTTCGAGGCGGGCGGGCCCGGTCCAGGCGCCCTTGACCGTGATGTCAGTGATCTCGGTGCGGACGAGCTCGCAGACGCGCTCCGGGACGATCTTCACGGCGTAGGTGGGGACGGTGATCTGCGCCCGGGCTTCGGCCGGATCGAGGGGCAGCCACTTGTAGGCCATGGTGGCGGTGGCGACCCGCTGGGTGCCGTAGTCGAGGGTGCCGACGAGCGCACCGTTGTCGGGGAACAGGGACGGGCTGCCGACGGTCTTCGGGTAGGCGCTGAGCTCGCGGCCGGCGGCGGTGGCGGCGAAGTTGTCCAGGTGCATGGCGTGCAGGTACTCGCCGTGCTCGGCGCCGTGGCGCACGGGGATGACCTGGCCGCATTCCAGGTAGGGGCCGTAGCCCTCGACGTCGCCCATCTTCATGATCTCGAAGCGGACCAGGGGCTCGTCGATCTCCAGCGGCTCGGGGACGACGGCGCGTAGAGCCTCGGGATCGGTGCGGTAGACGACGTTGAGGTACTCGCGGTCGGTGAACCGGGTGGCCCGGGGCGGGTAGACGGGGGTGGTCAGCGGGGTGCTGAGGCGGCTGCGGATCTCTTCGGCGCGCATGGTGACTCTCCTCGAGGGCGGCAAGAGGGCCGGCGGTCTGCGACCCCATTTGCATACACGATGTATCGGATACATAGTGAATTCTATGGCGGCTGCCCGCAACCCGGCACGCGCCCCCACCCCCCTCGCACCGAAGGAAGCGCAGACCATGACCTTCACCCTCCCCACCGGCATCGAGACCCGCCCGGTCGCCGTCATCGGCGCGGGCACACTCGGCCGGCGCATCGCCCTGATGTTCGCCGCCCGCGGCGGCCAGGTGCACATCTACGATCCGAGCAGCGAGGCCGGGAAGCACGCGTGCGCCTACGTCGAGGAGCATGTGGCCGAGGTCGCCTCTCGCGTCGACGGCGGTGCGTCCGGTTCCGTCGTCCCCACCACCGACCTGCCCGAGGCCCTCACCGGCGCGTGGCTGGTCGTCGAGGCCGTCCCGGAGCGTCTGGAGCTCAAGCGGCAGGTCTTCGCCGACCTGGACCGGCTGGCTGGGCCGGACGCCATCCTGGCCAGCAACTCCTCGTCCTACCCGACGAGCCGGTTCGCCGACCACGTCGCCGATCCCTCACGCGTGGTGAACATGCACTTCTACATGCCACCCGCGCAGCCGGCGGTCGATCTGATGTCCAGCGGCCACACCGACCGGGCCGTCATGGACCTGCTGCTGGAGGTCCTGCCCCGCTACGGCGTCTTTCCCTTCGAGGCCCGCCGCGAGAGCACCGGCTTCATCTTCAACCGCATCTGGGCGGCCATCAAGCGCGAATCGCTGGCCGTCGTCGCCGAGGGCGTGTCCACCCCGGAGGACGTCGACAGCATGTGGGAGATCAACACCGGCCTCAAGGGCGGACCGTTCCGCGCCATGGACCAGGTCGGCCTGGACGTCGTCCTGGACATCGAGAAGCACTACGCCGCCGAGAACCCCAACCTCCCGACCGGACCGCGCGAACTGCTCAAGCGCTACGTCGACGCCGGACATCTGGGCGTGAAGACCGGCCGCGGCTTCTACACCTACGGTGGCCAGGACTGAACGTCAGTCTGCGGACGGGGGCGGCATAGCCTGGTCTGCCGCCCCCGTCGAGCCCAGCGGTCCCGCACGCCGTCGCGCACGCTGAGCGGAGCCCCGGAACCGCAGAGCTGTAGAAAGGCCCACCATGCCGAAGTCGCCCACCAAACGCCGCCCGCTCACTCAGGCCGCTCTGGTCCAGAGCGCCTGGGCGCTGTTCACGGAGAGGGGCTTCCACACCACTTCGATCAGCGACATCGTCGAGCGTGCCGGACTGACACGGGGAGCCTTCTACTCCAACTACCGCGACAAGGAGGAGATCTTCCTCGCCCTCTACGACGTCCACGCCGACCGGTTGCTGTCCGACCTGCGTGATGCCGCGGTCCAGGCCAAGCCGGGCGACAACCCCATCGACGAAATCCAGAACCGACTCGCCGGCCGTACCGAGGAGGAACGCCAATGGTTCCTGGTCTCCATGGAGTTCACCCTTCACGCCGCCCGGCACCCCGAACTGGCCCAGCAGTTGGCCGCCCATGAGAACCGGCTGACACAGGGACTGACCGAGGTGCTCACCGAGGCCCTCGCCCGCATGGACCTCCGGCCCACCATCCCCGCCGACGACCTGGCCCGTCTGCTCACCGCGGTCTTCGAGGGCCTCACCGCCCTGCGACTGACCCACGGAGCGGCCTATGACGCACGGGACCTGACACCCCACCTCATCAGTGCCCTCACCGCGCCCGTCACGGAGTAGCACCGCCGACAGGAGGCAGGCGCGCTGCACCTGGGCCTCGTGGTGCCGCCCGGGGTGACCGCGCTGGTCGATCTGCCGGGCGGCGAGCCCGTGGAGGCCGGACCCGGCCGTCACTCCTTCATCACGCCGTGCCCCGCCCGCGAGCGGTGACGTGCTGCTTCCTCACCTCCCCATCCGGGTGGACCGATTCAGCAGCAGGGGCACCCCATGTCCCACCCCGCCCTGCCCGACACCTTCCTGTGGGGCTCCGCCACCGCCGGACACCGGAACGAGGGCGACGACACCGCCGGCGACACCTGGTTCCTGGAGCACACGACGCCGTTCCTCTTCCGCGAACGGAGCGGGCCGGCCTGCCGCGGCTACCAGCAGTGGGAGACGGACCTCGACCTGGCCGTCGGCCTCGGACTCGACGCCTTCCGGTTCTCGGTCGAACGGGCCCGCGTCGAACCCGAGCGCGGTGTCGTCTCCGCCGAGGCCCTCGACCACTGCGAACGCAAGGCCGACGGCTGCCTCGTCCGCGGTCTCGCCCCCTCGTGACGTTCGACCACTTCACCGCGCCGCGCTGGTTCGCGGCGGCCGGTTCGTGGACCGCCCCGGACGCCCCGGAGCGGTTCGCCGAGCAGTGCGACCGCGTCATGGCCCGCTTCGGCGACCGCATCGCGTACGGCGTCCCCCTCGACGAACCCAACCTGGAGCAGTTGCTCCAGGCCGGAGGCAAGCTGCCGCCCGAGGCGGAGGAGCGGAAGGGCCGGATGCTCGCCGCCGCCGCGCAGGCGGCCGGAAGCGTCTCCTACGCCAGCGCCAACGTCATCCCGGCCGCCCTCCAGGACGACTTCCAGGAGGTGCTCACCCGCGCCCACCGCGCCGCCCGCGAGGCGATCAAGGCACGCCGCGCCGACCTGCCCGTCGGCGTCTCCATCGCCATCGCCGACGAGGTCGCGCTCCCCGGCGGCGAGAAGCACCGCGACGCCAAGCGCGCCGCCGTGTACGACCACTGGCTGTGCGAGGCACGCCAGGACGACTTCATCGGCGTGCAGAACTACGCGCGTGTCGTCCACGGCCCCGACGGCGAAGTGCCGGCCGAGGGGGAGCCCAACGGCATGGGCACCGCCATCGAGCCCGGCTCCCTCGCCGGCGCGGTGCGCTACGCGCACGAGGCGGCCGGGGTGCCGGTCCTCGTCACCGAGCACGGCATCCAGACCGCCGACGACACCCAGCGCGCCGCCTTCATCCCCGCCGCGGTGCGGGAACTGACCGCCGAGACCGCGGCAGGCACGCCCGTCCTCGGCTACTGCCACTGGACCCTCATGGACAACTTCGAGTGGATCTTCGGTTACGGCGCCCAGCTCGGCCTCCACGAGGTCGACCGCGACACGTTCCAGCGCCGTCCGAAGCCGAGCGCGCGGGCGTACGCGGACGTGGGGCGCGCCTACCGGGCGGCGGCTGTGCGCTGAGCTGGGCGGCGCACCGGACCCCTCATTGCGCCGGCCGTTATCGCGTCCGCCCGGCACCCCCACCCGTGCAGCGGCGGGCGAAGTCGGCCGTGCGGGTGTGACAGTCCTCGGCGCTCTCGTCCGACAGGCCGACCCAGAGGTGGTTGCCGCCGCTGATCAGGCGCAGCTCGGGATGGTGGCCGGCGTCGCGCAGGGCCTCGGCGAGGCGGACGGACTGGCGGGCCGGGACCAGGACGTCGTCGGTGCCGTGCAGGATGAGGAAGGGCGGGGCCTGGGGGCCGACGTGGGTGACCGGGCTGGCGTCGCGGGCCGCCTCGGGCCGGTCCGCCGGGGCCCCGCCGAGCAGCAGGGCCTCGAAGGAGTCCGCGTCGTGGGGGTCGTACGTGCCCTCGGGCCGGTCCTCGGCGAGTGCGGGCAGGTCGGCGGGGGCGTACCAGGTGACGCAGCCGGCGATCGTGCCGGCGGGCTGGGTGAGGGCGGTCAGGGCGGCGAGGTGTCCGCCGGCGGACTCGCCCCACAGCACGGTGCGGCCGGCGTCCACACCGAGGTCGTCGGCGCGGGTACGGAGCCAGTCCAGTACGGCGGCCAGGTCGTCGCGCTGGGCGGGGTGGGCGGCCTCACCGCTGAGGCGGTAGTCGGGGCAGGCGACGGCGAACCCGGCCCGGGCGAGCCGGGCGAACGGGCCGGGCCGCCAGGAACGGAAGCGGGGGCCGAGGTCGTCGCGCAGACCGGTGCGCCAGGCTCCGCCGTGGACGAAGACGATGACGGGTACCGGATCGGTGGCGTCCTCGGGCAGCCACAGGTCGACAGTGAGGGGGCGGCTGCCGTCGGGGACGGCGTAGACGGCGCCGCGCAGCAGCCGCACGCCGTCGGCCGGGCGGGCCGGGTGCGGCAGGGGCAGCGCGGCCGGGTCCGGCGGGGCCAGCAGGTGGAAGGGGAACGTCACGTCACGGGCCTTTTCGTCTCATCGGACGGTGCGGGGCAGGATGCGGTGGGCGTTGGCGGTGGTGAGCGCGCGCCAGCTCGCGAAGCCCTCGGGCGCCTCGGCGGCGTCGAGACCCTCGATGTGGCTCTCCACTCCGGCGGCCGGGGTCCAGCAGTGGTCGCTGCCGTACAGGAGGCGGTCGGTGCCGGCCAGACTCATCAGTGCGGGCAGCTGGCGGGGCAGGGCGGGGCCGGCGATGTCGTAGTAGAGGCGGCCGAGCTGTTCGACGGCGCCGGGGGCCTCGGTGCCGGCGGGCATGAACATCTTCATGAAGCCGTCGATACGGTCGGCGAGGACCGGCAGGGCGCCGCCGCAGTGCGGCACGATCACCGTCAGGTCCCGGTGCCGGTCCAGGGTGCCGGACATGAGCAGGTCGGTGACGGTGCGGGCGGTGTCGAAGATGAACTCCACCATCGGGCGGGGGCGTCCCAGGGCGGACTGCTCCCAGCACACCGGCGAGGTGGGGTGCAGGAAGACCACCGCGCCGCGCCGGTCCAGCTCGGCCCAGACCGGCTCCAGGCCGGGGTTGCCGAGGTAGGTGCCGTGGGTGTTGGTCTCCAGGACCACGCCGTCGGCGTGCAGGGTGTCGTAGGCGTGGGCGATCTCTTCGAGGGCGCCGTCGACGTCCGGCAGGGGCAGGGAGGCGAACAGGCCGAAGCGGCCGGGGTGCGCGCGCACGGTGTCGGCGCCGGCCTCGTTGACCTCACGGGCCAGGCGGCGGGCGGCGGTGTCGTCGCCGAAGTGGACGCCGGGCGAGGAGACGGAGAGCATCGAGGTCTCGATGCCGCAGCGGTCCATCAGTTCCAGGTGCGCCTCGGCCGACCAGGACGGCCAGGCGGGCATGCCGTCGGGCAGTTCGTGCCCGGCCTCACGGGCCCGGCGGACGTAGGAGTCGGTGACGAAGTGGGCGTGGACATCGAGGTAACCAGGGGCATCAGGAGACACGAGGGGGCCCTTCTTCAGGCGGCGGGAGGGTGGGGCGGCGGGTCAGGCGGTTGCGGACGGCGGTGGCGACGCGTTCGCCGAGCACGATGCCGGCCAGTCCGGTCAGACCGAGGAGCGGCGGGGCGGGCGAGGTGAGATCCAGCGCCCAGTACACCGCTCCCATGAGCAGGCCGGCGGCGAAGGAGAACACGGCCGGGCGGAGGAAGGCCCGGCCGCCACCGACGGCGCTCACAGGGCGCCCAGCGCGGCCTGGCCCAGCAGCATGCCCGACAGCCCGATCAGGGCGACCGGGGGCGGTGCGGGTGACTCGACCCGCACCACCACGTACAGCACGCCGACCAGCACGCCCGCGAGCAGGGCTTCGAGATACGGCACTGCTCGTACTCAGCCTTCGGTACGCCACTTGTGGTCGGGCAGGAAGTTCACGTCGTACCTCTGCGGCACGGTGGCGAACTTCTCCCGCTCGGGAACGTAGGGCTGCCGCGGCGGGTCGAGTTCGTCGGTGGGCGTGCCGAGGTTCTCGAAGAACCGCTCGAAGGTGCCGCCCGGGCCGGCCGCCACTCCGACGATCCGGCTGTGGTGGCGCTCGATGCGGTAGGCGTGCGGGCAGTTCTTCGGGACGAAGCCGAAGTCGCCCACCGTGAGCAGCTTCTCGTACTGCTCGCCCTCCAGGTCCTCCACGAACAGGCGCACGGCACCGTCGGTGATGTAGAAGACCTCGTAGGTGTCGGGGTGGGAGTGGGCGGGGATGATGTCGCCCTTGGGTCCTTCGCAGGTGAAGAAGTTGAAGGTGTTCTCCGTCTGCTCGCCACCGGCGTAGATGGTGAACATGTCCGTGAAGAGGTGGGCGCGGTCTCCCATGCCCTTCTCGATGAAGTACGGCTTTCCCGGCTCCGGCGGGATGTGGGAGCGCTCGCGGTAACGGGTGGCGAACTCGATGGTCATGGTGGTCCTTTCCGACGGCGGGCTCAGCACAGCACCAGAACGGCTCGGGGCGACCGGCTCGGATCGTGCGGGGCGGCGAACTGCGGCACCACGCGCCGTTCTCATGGGGGTTCCGGAAGTCGGCCGGGATCTCCGGTGGCTTCGTGACCTCCTTCCTTCACGTTAGGCCCGCTGAGGAGCCTTGACGGCGTAAACTCGGGCAGGCGATGAAGGAAAACGGACAGACCGGGGCCGGGCACGGAGCAGCCGGCATCGCGGCTCGGCGGACGGCGACCGCCATCCCCGCCGTGGTCTACCGTCCGACCCCCGGCAGGCCACCCGGCCTCGAAGTGCTCGATCCTCTCGAACTCGCCGCACGTGCCGCCGAGCGAGGGCGCCCCCTCACCGATCCCGGACGTCCGGCTTTCCATCTGATCGTCGCGGTGCGGGAGGGCCGGCTGGAGTGTTCCGTGGATTTCACGACGTACGTCCTGCGCCCGGGGGACTGGCTGTGGGTGTGGCCGGGGCAGGTGCTGCAGTTCCCTCACGGCCCCGGGAAGTGCGGTGCCACGGTGCTGGTCTTCCCGACGGGCTTCCCCAGCGCCGCGACCGACGCGTTGATCCGGGACGCCGAGTACATCCCGTACCGCCTCGTCACGCCCGACCCGGCACGGCAGACGGCCCTGCTCGGTCTGCTGGACGCCTTGGTCGAGGAGCACGCCGGTCTCGGCGACCTGACGCTGGAGGCGTACATCGAGACGCTGCGCGACCTGCTCTCGGTGATCCTCATCCGGCTCGTCCACCTCGCCGACCCGCGGCGGCGGACACGAACCGGCGGTGGCAAGCCGTTCGACCTGTTCCGCCGGGCCGTCGAGGACGGTTTCGGGCGGACCCACCGGGTCGAGGACTACGCGGCCGAACTCGGCTACAGCCCCCGCACCCTCACTCGTGCCACCCGGGCGGCCCTCGGCTGCGGCGCCAAGCGTTACATCGACGACCGGGTGCTGCTGGAGGCCAAACGCCTGCTCATCCACACCTCGTTGGCGCCGGCCGCCATCAGCGAACGCATCGGGTTCGCCTACCCGACCGTCTTCAGCGCCTTCTTCCGGCAGCACACCGGCATGACGCCGACCGGGTTCCGGCGCCTGACACGGGCCTGAGGAACGAGCACCGGGACGTGGCCGGAACGACCCGCCGCTACAGGCCGAGCAGGCGCTCGGCGTCGAGGTGGCAGATCTTCGCCCGGTCGGTGTCGCCGATCGGGGCGCACACGCTCGTTGCCCGGAGGCTGTCCAGGCGCCAGAGCATGCCCGGCAGGCTCTCGCCCGTGTGACCGAGGAAGAGTGCGGCTCCGGGGAAACCGGTCGTGGATCCAGGAGGAGACGACGCGCAGCGTGTGGGTGGAGGTCTCCACGCCCCAGCTCCACATCGGACCGGTCCGTCTGGGGCAGGCGCACGTCGGTGAAGTCCAGCAGTCGCTTCAGCGGACAACGGCCTCGGGCCGACGGCCGGTCGACCGGATCGAGCCGCTGGTCGGAGCGGAACCGCTCAGGACGGAAGAGGCGCACCCGGCATACGACGTTTCCGGCCCGTTCGAAGGATCCGGGCCGGCCGGTGCCGGTGTCTTTGGCCGGGAGAGTCGCAGGGCGACCTGGGCGGCACCCTCGGAACTCTGCTCGGCACGGGAGTCCTCCTCGCAGCCGCCGTGCTCGCGCTGACGCCCCTCGCGGTGCCGGTGGGTTCACTCGCCCTCGGCGATGCTCTTCATCGCCTTCCAGCCGTGCGTGACGCCGCCACCGGCGCGCAGGGCGGCGGCGACCATGACCGCTTCGGCCACATCGGTCTTGGACGCACCGGCCTTCACGGCGCGCTTGGCGTGGTCCTCGACGCAGAAGGGGCACTGCGTCGTCACCGCGACGCCGACCGCGATCAGCTCACGGGTGGCCAGGTCCAGGTTGCCGGTGTCCTTGCTGAACACGGCCTTGTCGAAGCCGAAGAACGCCGACACCATCTCCGGCGCGGCCTCCTTGATGTCGGCGATGAACTGTGCTTCCTCGTGGTGCGAATGCATGAAGTCACCCGTTCCCGTCCGAACACCGGTGGGAGGACCTCGGCATCGACGTCCCGCTGAAGGTGCTCGACACCCCCTACCGCGAGATCACCCGGCCGGTCGTGGAGTACGTCCGCTCCGTCCATCGCGAGAGTCCGCGTGACGTGATCGGCGTGTTCATCCCCGAGTACGTCGTCGGGCAGTGGTGGGAGAACCTGCCGCACAACCGGTCCGCGCTGTGGCTCAAGGCCCGGCCGCTGTTCATCCCGGGGGCGATGGTGACCAGCGTTCCCTGGCAGCTCGCCTCGTCGGCCCGCGCCGATCGCCCCGTCGCCCGGGCGCCGGGATCGGTGCGCCGCGGGGAGCCCGTGCACCGACGTGGGCGGCGGCCCACGGCTGGGAACCACCCAAGGCGTTAGGGGGCCGTCAAAGGGAGGCGTGCGACCGTAAGAGAGGCGTCAACAAAGGGCAGCACCTGGTCAGAAGCGCGCTTTCCTCTAGAGGTCCGATTCTCATCCGAACCTCTCTCAGGAGCTCTCGATGGCCGACGTGGCCTTCGTCGTCATCACGGTCGCGGTGTTCGCGCTGGTGGCGTTCATCGCCAAGGGGGTGGCGAAGCTGTGACCGCCGAGAACATCATCGGTCTCGTCGTGGCCGTCGCCCTGCTCGGTTACCTCGTCCTCGCCCTCGTCAAGCCGGAGAGGTTCTGAGCACGGACATGAGCCCTTTCCTCGCGGCTGTGCTCCAGCTGCTCGCCCTGACCGCCGCGCTCGCGCTGGCGTACCGCCCGCTGGGCGACTACATGGCCAGGGTGTACTCCTCCGACCGTCATCTGCGGGTCGAGAAGTGGATCTACAAGGCCATCGGCGCCAACCCCGATGCCGAGATGCGCTGGCCCGCCTATCTGCGCGGCGTGCTGGTCTTCTCGGCGGTGAGCGTCCTCTTCCTGTACACCCTGCAGCGTCTCCAGGGTTCGCTGCCCGGTTCGCTCGGCTTCGCCTCCATCGACCCGGACCAGGCGTTCAACACCGCCGCGTCCTTCGTGTCGAACACCAACTGGCAGTCGTACTACGGCGAGCAGGCCATGGGCCACGTCGTGCAGACCGGTGGCCTGGCGGTGCAGAACTTCGTCTCGGCGGCCGTCGGCATCGCGGTCGCCGTCGCGCTCGTACGGGGCTTCGCCCGGTCCCGCACCGGTGAACTCGGCAACTTCTGGGCCGACCTGGTCCGCGGAGTCGTACGCGTCCTGCTGCCCCTCTCGGTTGTCGGCGCGATCGTTCTGGTCGCGTGCGGCGCGATCCAGAACTTCTCCGGTATCCACGAGGTCGGGCAGTTCATGGGCGGCTCACAGCAGTGGAACGGTGGCGCGGTGGCCTCGCAGGAGGTCGTCAAGGAGCTGGGTACCAACGGCGGCGGTTACTTCAACGCCAACTCCGCCCACCCCTTCGAGAACCCCAACGCCTTCACCAACCTCTTCGAGATCTTCCTGATCCTCCTGATCCCGTTCTCGCTGACGAGGACCTTCGGCCGGATGGCCGGGAGCGTGAGGCAGGGGTACGCGATCCTCGGCACGATGGCGGCCGTCTGGGTCGGGTTCGTGCTGCTGATGTGGGCGACCGAGTTCGCGGGCCACGGCCCGGCCTTCGAGACGGCGGGCGGGGCGATGGAGGGCAAGGAGACCCGGTTCGGGATCGGCGCCTCGTCCATCTTCGCGGTCTCCACCACGCTCACCTCGACCGGTGCGGTGGACTCTTTCCACTCGTCCTTCACCGGACTCGGCGGCGGGATCACGATGCTCGGCATGATGCTGGGCGAGATCGCGCCCGGCGGTGTCGGTTCCGGCCTGTACGGCATGCTGATCATGGCGATCATCGCAGTGTTCGTCGCGGGTCTGATGGTCGGTCGGACGCCCGAGTACCTGGGCAAGAAGATCTCCACCCGGGAGATCGGGTTCGCCGCCTGCCACATCTTGGTCACCCCGGCGCTGGTGCTCGGCTTCACCGCCGCCGCCATGGCCCTGGACACGCCCGCGGACTCGATGACCAACAGCGGCGCGCACGGCTTCTCGGAGATCCTTTACGCCTACACCTCCGGCGCCAACAACAACGGCTCGGCCTTCGCCGGCCTGAACGCCGACACCCCCTGGTTCAACACCACCATCGGGCTGGCGATGCTCCTCGGCCGGTTCGTGCCGATGGTGTTCGTGCTGGCGCTGGCCGGCTCGCTCGCCGAGCAGACGACGGTCCCGGAGACCACCGGCACGCTCCGTACCGACAAGCCGCTCTACGCGGGCCTGCTGGTCGGCACCATCGTGATCATCACCGGTCTGACCTACTTCCCGGCCCTCGCGCTGGGCCCGCTCGCCGAAGGGCTGGCGTCATGACCATCAACGTGAACAGGCAAGAGGACGCCATGTCCACCGCCAACCCGGCCAAGGCGCCGCACAGCGATCTGCCACCCCGGCACAAGCCCGATGCGGGGCGTGCCTCCCGGGGGCTGTTCGACCCCAAGCAACTGATCAAGTCCCTACCGGACGCGATCCGCAAGTTCGACCCGCGCGTGATGGCCAAGTCGCCGGTCATGTTCGTGGTCCTCGTCGGCTCGGTGGCCACCACCGTGCTGGCGCTGAAGGACCCGACCGACTGGTTCGGCTGGGCGATCTCCGTGTGGCTGTGGCTCACCACGGTCTTCGCCAACCTCGCGGAGGCGGTGGCCGAGGGCCGGGGCAAGGCGCAGGCGGACACCCTGCGCAAGGCCAGGACGGACACCGTCGCCCGTCGGCTGACCAAGGACGGGAAGTCCGAAGAGCGGGTGCCCGGCACCGAGCTGCGGATCGGTGACCTGGTGGTCTGCGAGGCCGGCGACATCATCCCCGGCGACGGTGACGTCGTCGAGGGCGTGGCGTCGGTGGACGAGTCGGCCATCACGGGTGAGTCGGCTCCGGTCATCCGCGAGTCGGGCGGCGACCGCAGCGCTGTCACCGGCGGTACGAGGGTCCTCTCCGACCGGATCGTCATCAAGATCACGACAAAGCCGGGCGAGACGTTCATCGACCGCATGATCGACCTGGTCGAGGGCGCGGCTCGGCGGAAGACGCCCAATGAGATCGCGCTCAACATCCTGCTCGCCTCGCTGACCATTGTCTTCCTGCTCGCGGTTGTCAGCCTGAAGCCGTTCGCCCTCTACGCGGGCGCCGACGAGCAGACGTCGCTGATCGTCCTGGTAGCGCTGCTGGTCTGCCTGATCCCGACCACGATCGGCGCCCTGCTGTCCGCGATCGGTATCGCGGGCATGGACCGGCTCGTCCAGCGCAACGTACTCGCCATGTCGGGCCGCGCGATCGAGGCCGCCGGCGACGTCTCCACACTGCTGCTGGACAAGACCGGCACGATCACGCTCGGCAACCGGCAGGCCGCCGAGGTCGTCCCGGTCAAGGGCACGACCGAGGCCGAGGTGGCCGACGCCGCCCAGCTCTCCTCGCTCGCCGACGAGACGCCCGAGGGACGTTCCGTCGTCGTCCTCGCGAAGGAGGAATACGGGCTGCGCGAGCGCCATCAGGGTGAACTGGCACACGCCGAGTGGGTGCCCTTCACGGCCCAGACGCGCATGTCCGGCGTGGACGTCGACGGACGCAAGGTCCGCAAGGGCGCGGCCGGTTCCGTCATCACCTGGGTGAAAGAGCGGGGCGGGCAGGTCGCCGACGACGCCGGCTCCCTCGCCAACCGCATCTCCGAGGCGGGCGGTACGCCGCTCCTCGTCGCCGTCGAGGACGACAAGGGCGCCCGGATCCTGGGCGTGATCCACCTCAAGGACGTGGTGAAGGAGGGTATGCGGGAGCGGTTCGACGAGCTGCGCCGCATGGGCATCAGGACCGTCATGATCACGGGCGACAACCCGCTCACCGCGCAGGCGATCGCGGACGAGGCCGGCGTCGACGACTTCCTCGCCGAAGCGACGCCCGAGGACAAGATGGCGCTCATCAAGCGCGAGCAGGCGGGCGGCAAGCTGGTCGCGATGACCGGCGACGGCACCAACGACGCCCCCGCGCTCGCGCAGGCCGACGTCGGCGTGGCGATGAACACCGGCACCTCGGCCGCCAAGGAGGCCGGGAACATGGTGGACCTCGACTCCAACCCGACCAAGCTCATCGAGATCGTCGAGATCGGCAAGCAACTCCTCATCACACGAGGCGCGTTGACGGCATTCTCCCTCGCCAACGACGTGGCGAAGTACTTCGCCGTCATCCCCGCGATGTTCGCGATCGCTTACCCCGGCCTGGACAAGCTCGACATCATGGGCCTGGCATCCCCCGAGTCCGCGATCCTGTCCGCTGTCATCTTCAACGCGCTCATCATCGTCGCGCTCGTACCGCTCGCCCTGAAGGGCGTGCGGTACCGGCCGATGAGCGCGGACAAGATGCTCCGCCGCAACCTCGGCATCTACGGCCTCGGCGGCCTCATCGCCCCGTTCATCGGCATCAAGCTCATCGACCTGCTCCTCTCCCTCATCCCTGGCATCGGGTGACGACAAACATGACCAACTCCGTACGCAACACCGCCCGGCTGATCGGTGCGGGCCTGCGGGCCCTGCTCGTCCTGACTGTCGTCTGCGGCGTGCTCTACCCGCTCGCCGTGACCGGCGTGGCCCAGGCGCTGTTCCCCGGCAGAGCGAACGGCTCCGAGGTCAGGAGTGACGGCGAGGTCGTCGGCTCCGAACTCATCGGCCAGCGCTACGACCTGCCTCTGAAGAAGGGCGAAGAGACCCCGGAACCGGACCTGAAGTGGTTCCAGCCGCGCCCCTCCAACGGTCTGGGCATCAACACCGTCAACACCCGGTACGAGCTGTTCCTGTCCGGCGCGACCAACCGCTCCGGCGACAACGCCGAGCTGATCAGGTGGATCGAGGACGCCAAGGCCGCCGTCGTCAAGGACAACTCCACCGCCGACCACAAGGTGCAGCCGTCGGACGTGCCGGCCGACGCCGTCACCTCCTCCGCCTCCGGTCTGGACCCGCACATCTCTCCCCAGTACGCCAGGCTCCAGGTCCACCGGGTCGCCGCCCGGAACAGCCTCCCCGTCGATCGGGTGGAGAAGCTGGTCGACGCACACACGGACGGCCGGGTTCTCGGCTTCATGGGCGAGCCCCGGGTGAACGTCCTCAAGCTCAACATCGCGCTCAAGGAACTGATCGAGAAGGACTGATGGCTTTACCGACAGCGGCCGGGAGCCGACGAGCCGTGGAGCCCCCGCGGCCCGGCGGCACCCGCTGCCCTGACCGCGGCGAGCCCACTGACCGCGTATCCGGCGGGAAGGCCGTCGCCGCGTTGTCGGGGCGGCGTCGGCCTGCCCCCGCCCGCCGGGGCCACCCCCACGGGTGCGGAGCAGTTCCTGGCCTCACGGCGGCGGTTCTGACCCGATCCTTCTTCAGGGCGCGGGGGCGTGCTCGTCCGAGAGGTTGAGCTCGGGGGTGGGGCGGCGGAATCCGCGGGTGAGCCGGAGGAGGTAGCCGCATCCGGCCGTGAGCCATACCAGTCCGATGGTGAGTGCGTCCGCGCTGAGCTGGGTGATCAGGTAGGCGGTGACGCAGGCGCCGAGCGTCGGTGTCACGACGTACCCGAGGATGCCGCCGCCGTCGGTGGGGCGGTTGCGGACGTAGAAGAGCACGACGCACACGTTGACGGCGGTGAACGCCGTGAACGCGCCGAAGTTGATGAACGATGTCGCTGTCTGGAGATCGATGTTCAGTCCGGTCAGACACATGGCACCTGTGACGAGGAGGCTGAGTACCGGTGTCTGGGTCCGGGGGTGCAGCGTGCCGAAGACCCGTCGGGGCAGGACGCCGTCGCGGCCCATGCTGTACAGCAGACGGCTGGAACTGAGCTGCACGGCGAGGCCCGAGGCGAATCCGCCGACGATGGAGGCCATGTTCGTCCAGTCGGCGAAGGCCTGGCCGCCGACCTGTACGGACAGGGTGTATCCGGCGATGTCCGGGTCCGCGAAGTCGCCTCCGGGGTGGACGAGTTGCATGATGTAGGCGACCACGGCGAAGAACAGGCCGCCGATCCCGACGACGAGGACGACGGCGCGCGGAATGGTGCGCCGGGCGTCACGGGTCTCCTCGGAGAGTGTGGTGACGGCGTCGAAGCCGAGGTAGGAGTAGGCGGCGACGGCGGCGGCCGCCGATATGCCGGCCAGTCCGCTGTCCGCGTTCCACAGCGGTTCCGTGTAGGACCGCGGCCGGCTGTCCGCGAGGTGGACCAGGCAGTAGGCGACGAACAGCAGCACCAGGAGCACCGCGAGCGCGGTCAGCAGCTTGTTGACGCGGTCGGCGAGTGAGACGCCGATGATGTTCACCAGTGTGGTCAGGCCGGCGTTCAGGAGCATCCACGCCCAGACGGGGATGTGCGGGAACTGGGCGTTGAGGTAGACGGACTGGACGAGCCAGGCGACCATCGGCAGGAACAGGTAGTCCAGCAGGACGAGCCAGCCGACGAGGAATCCGGCCCGCCCGCCCGCCACCTCGCGGACGTAGCCGTACGCAGATCCGGAGACGGGAAAGTGCCGGGCCATCTTGGCGTAGCTGAGGGCGGTGAGGCACATCGCCGCGGTGGCTACGAGGAAGGCGGTCGGCGCGGTGCCCGCGCCGGCCGCGGCGATCACTCCGAACAGCACCATCACGAGGCTGGGCGCCATGTAGGCGAGTCCGAAGGTGACCACGGATGCCAGGGAGAGCTTGGGGGAGAGGTCCCCGGAGGTCCTACTCATGTCCGGCGCCGTCTTCCGAGGCGACGGAGCCGTTCAGGGAGGCGGCGCGCTGTGCGGCTGGCGTCCGGGGCGGGACGGCCGGACGCCAGGCGGCCGGGTCGATGTACCCGTTGTACAGGGGGAGTGCGAGGCGGCTGTCTCCTTCCTGGAAGTGCTCCCAGGGCCAGGAGTCACCGCTGGTGCCGTGGGTGCGGGCGGCCGCGACCCGGTCGAAGTCGACGATGCCGACGAGGGTGGCGTCCTCCATGCCGGCGGCGGGGATCTGGAAGTGTCCTTCGGGGTCGACGAGCAGGCTTCCGCCGTGGGCCGTGGGGGAGGCGCCGTTGACGCTGGCCACCCAGATCTGGTTGACGATGGCGTTCGCCTGGTTGAGGGGGATCTCCTGGATCCGGCCCGTCGTTGGGGTCTGGACCAGGTTGATCACCAGTTCGGCGCCCATCCACGCCAGGTGCCGGGTGACTTCCGGGTACCAGCTGTCGTAGCAGATCGACAGCCCCACCCGGCCGTGACCGGGCATGTCGAACACGACGAACTCGCGCCCCGGGCAGAACGGTTCGTAGGGGCGCCAGGTGAAGATCTTGCGGTAGTGGGCGGCCCGCTCCCCGTCCGGGTTGTAGACCACGGCGGTGTTGTAGACCGAGCCGTCCTCCGCGCGTTCCAGGACCGTTCCCGGAACGAGCCAGATGCCCAGTTCCCGGGCGAGTGCGCCGAGTGACCGGCCGCGGGGGCCGTCGAGCGGTTCGGCGTACCGGTCGACGGCCTCCTGTTCGGACATGTCCTCCACGCCGAGCGAACACAGGTGCAGCTCCGGATAGACAACGAGCCGGGCGGCGTTGGGTGACTTCATGCGCCGGCGCAGCCCGTCGGCGAACTCCTCGAGAGATTCCGCGGACGTCTGGACCAGGGCGACGCGTAGATGCCGGCTCATGAGGGCTCCTGAGATGACGGACGGGCCGTGTCGGGAACGGCGGTGCACAGGTACGGGCAGCCGGGGCCGAGTCCGTCGGGCGGAGTCGGCGGTGGCGTGTCCTGCGACACGGAACCCGATCCGACATACCGTTGTCAACGGTGTTGGCAACAATGGTTGCCGCCCGTTGGTAAGGTCGTCACCCGGCCCCCGACCGAGAAGACCGAAACCCATGGCGAAGAACACGGCACCCAAAGCCCCGGAGAACGCCGGAACGGGCTCCGCCCGCGGCACCGGCCCACGCCAGCGCAGAAGCGTGCGCCGGGAAGCCGCCGTGAACGCCGCGTTCCAGCTCGCCGAGCGCGAGGGCCCGGCCGGCCTGACCATGCGCAGGCTGGCCCAGGAACTCGACGTGGACGTCTCCATCCTCTACCGGCTCTTCCGCGACAAGGACGAACTCGTCCTCGCGCTGTGCGAGCGGACGATCGAGATCGAACTCGACGAGATCGGCGACATCCCCGAAGAGGAAACCTGGCAGGACACACTGCGCCGCATCGCCGACATCACCTGGGCCTACCAGGATCGCTTCCCGGCCATCACCCTGCTCAGCTTCGCCCGCACCACCGGCGGACCCGCCGAGCGGCGCATGGTGGAGCTTCTGCTCTCGACCTTCGAGCGCGCAGGTCTGCCTCCCGCCCAGGCCGTCCTGTTCTACCGCGCCTTCATCGACACCGCTCTCGGCCTTTGCGCCCACTCCGCCTCGCTCGGCTCACTCGCGCCCGAGGACCGTGAGAAGGACGACTCGGCCTGGAGCCGCGTCTACTCCCACCTGTCCGAGCGCCAGTACCCGGCGACCGTGAGACACATCGACGACCTGACAACCGTGACCCAGAAAGCGATCTACACCGCCGCCGTCGAAGCGATCCTCTCCGCCGCCGAACACACCGCGACCGAGCACGACAGGACCTCCCGGACGCTCTGAGACGATCACGCCAGCCGCACGTCGATGCGGAGGCCGGCCCCGCGGCCATCCCCTTCTTCGTGACGCTCGGCCCCGCCTTCTCCGGCTGACGACCTGAGAACTGCCGCCGGGAGTACCCGGCGGCCGCTGTGCGGTGACTGCTCCACGAACGCTGTGCACCTTTAACTCCTATAGTGGACAAAAGGGATTCAGATGCGTTTTCTCCCCGGCGAGGAGGGTCATCCAATGTGCGGGATCTCCGGCTGGGTGTCCTACGAGCGAGATCTGCGGCAGGAGCGCTCCACTGCCGAAGCGATGAACGCGACGATGGCGTGCCGCGGCCCCGACGCGCAGGGCCTGTGGCTCGGTGGGCACGCGGCGCTCGGCCATCGCCGACTCGCCATTATCGATCTGCCCGGGGGCACCCAGCCGATGACGGAGCGCACCCCGGACGGGGACGTCGTGCTGATCTACTCCGGGGAGGCCTACAACTTCGCGGAACTGCGCGAGGAGCTGCGCCGGTGCGGCCATAGTTTCCGCACCGACAGCGACACCGAGGTCGTGCTGCGCGGCTACCTGGAATGGGGCGCGGAGCTCCCCGAGCGGCTGAACGGCATGTACGCGTTCGCGGTCTGGGACGGTCGAACCGAGCGGCTGCTCCTGATGCGTGACCGGATGGGCATCAAGCCGCTGTACTACTTCCCCACCGAGGACGGTGCACTGTTCGGTTCCGAACCGAAAGCCATCCTGGCCAACCCGGTGGCGCCCCGCGAGGTGGGTCTGGAGGGCCTGCGAGAGCTGTTCTCCATGGCCA
Source organism: Streptomyces sp. NPDC093586 (assembly GCF_044764905.1). Taxonomy (NCBI): domain Bacteria; kingdom Bacillati; phylum Actinomycetota; class Actinomycetes; order Kitasatosporales; family Streptomycetaceae; genus Streptomyces; species Streptomyces sp. NPDC093586. The sequence continues at coordinate 20,921 of NZ_JBIWJA010000012.1, forward strand.
AGACGCCCGGATGTGCCGTCTGGTCGGGAATGCGGGAGGTGGAACCGGGCACGGTGGTGACCGTCGACCGCGCGGGCGTACACACCCACACCTACTGGCGACTACGCGCGGCCGAGCACACCGACAGTCGCGAGGACACCGTGGCGCAGGTGCGCCGGTTGCTCGACGATATTGTCCGCCGTCAGCTGGTGGCCGACGTGCCGCGGTGCATCCTGCTGTCCGGCGGCCTGGACTCCAGCGCGGTCACCGCACTGGCAGCCCAGCAGTTGCGCGGCCGGGAGACGGTGCGCAGCTTCGCGGTCGACTTCGTCGGTCAGAGCGAGAACTTCGTTCCCGACGGTCTGCGAGCCACCCCGGACACCCCGTATGTGTACGACGTCGCCCGGCATGCGGGTACCGACCACCAGGACATCGTGCTCGATCCCCAGGGGCTCGCGGATCCCAGCGTGCGTACCGCCGCGGTGCGGGCCAGGGACCTGCCGCTCGGCCTGGGCGATATGGACCAGTCGCTGCTGCTGTTGTTCCGGGCGATCCGGGAGCACTCCACAGTGGCCCTGTCGGGCGAGTCCGCGGACGAGGTCTTCGGCGGCTACGCCTGGTTCCACGACCCTGCCACCCGTGATGCCGGTACCTTCCCCTGGCTGGCGGCCCTGGAGCGCCAGCACGGCCGCGGCGGCAGTTCGGTGCTCGCCCCGGAACTGCGCGAGCGCCTGGACCTGCCGGGATACCTGGCTCAGCGGTACGAGGAGGCCCTGGCGCAGGTCCCGCGTCTGGACAGTGAGGATGATCCGCTGGAACGCCGGATGCGGGAGGTGTGCTACCTGCACCTGACCCGCTTCGTACGGATACTGCTGGATCGCAAGGACAGGCTGAGCATGGCCACCGGTCTGGAAGTACGCGTCCCGTTCTGCGATCACCGCCTGGTCGAGTACGTATTCAACACGCCGTGGTCGCTCAAGACATTCGACGGCCGGGAGAAGAGTCTGCTGCGGCAGGCCACAGCGGACCTCCTGCCCCGCTCGGTCCTTGAGCGCGTCAAGAGTCCCTACCCCTCGGCTCAGGACCCCGCCTACGCGGCGGAGTTGCAGACACAGGTCCGCGACCTGCTGTCGGCTGGCACGAGTCCTGCCCTCGACCTTCTGGACCGGACCTGGCTGCGTCAGATCACCGCCGTCGAACCCGAACAGGTCGGCACCGCGGACCGCAACGGCCTGGAACGGACACTGGACCTGGCCGTCTGGTTCGAGCTGGAGCGGCCCACCCTCACCCTCGGCTCGTGACATCACCGCGGAGACCAGCCGGTGTCGGCTTTCGCTGCGCGTACGTCCTGGTGGCGGGCCACGCAGGCCTTTCACGAAGCCTTCGCCTCAGAGTGCTCCGCGCGGGGCAGAGCGGCCTTGCGCGCCGGTGCGGGAGGCAGTCCCGCCCCGGCTTCGCAGGGCGTACCAACGGCCCGGTCACGCGGGCTCCACCGGCTCCGCGGTCCCGGCCCCGCCTGCGGCCGAAACGCACGACCAGCCGCGATCCAGCAGGAGAGGGTGAGGAGCAACCCATGTCCGCCAACGGCGACGCCGAGCTGGTGTTCCAGCCTGCTCGCGGGCTGATCGGTCTGATGACGAGCCGGCAACTGTCCGCCCGCGAGCTCCTCGATGCCCATCTGCAGCAGATCGAGAAGGTGAATCCCCAGGTCAATGCGTTGGTGACGGTATGCGCCGACCGCGCCTGCGAACTGGCGGCCGCAGCTGATGCCGCTCTGGCGAAGGGCCGTGTCCTGGGCCCGCTGCACGGCCTGCCGGCCGCGCACAAGGACCTCGCCGACACTGCCGGGATCCGCACCACCTACGGTTCACCGCTGCACGCCGATCACGTGCCCACGCGGAACCACCTGGTCGTCCAGCGGATGCTCGACGCCGGCTGCGTGACGCTGGGCAAGACGAACACCCCTGAGTTCGGCACCGGTTCGCAGACGTACAACCCGGTCTTCGGCGCCACCGCGAACGCCTACGATCCCGCGAAGACCTGTGGCGGGTCCTCCGGCGGCGCCGCCGTCGCGCTGGCCACCGGCATGGCCGCCGTCTGCGACGGTTCCGACATGGCCGGCTCGCTGCGCAACCCCGCCTCCTGGAACAACGTCGTGGGGCTGCGCCCGTCGGACGGCCGGGTACCGCAGTGGCCGAACGACCGGCCCGTGTTCACGTTGTCCGTGTACGGCCCGATGGGCCGGACCGTCGGTGACGTGGCTCTGCAGATGCTGGTGATGGCCCGGCCGTCGAACAGGTCGATCCTCAACCTGCCGCCGCAGGACTTCCACGCCGTATACGACGGGGACATGACCGGCACGCCCGTCGCCTGGTCGGACACGCTCGACGGGTTGCCCATCGATCCGGCGCTGGCCGAAGCGCTGGCCCCGGCACGCGGGCTTCTCACCCAGCTCGGGTGCGCGGTCACCGACGCCGAGCCCGACCTCACCGGTGTGGACGAGGCGTTCGACATCATGCGCGCCGCCTACTACTGGCAGGAGCACGCCCAGGAGTACCGGGACCGTCCCGACCAGCTCGGCGACAGCGTGAGGTGGGAGATCGAGCACGGCAGCAGGCTGACGGTCGAGGATCTCGGGCGGGCGGAGACACTGCGCGCCCGCGCCTACGACCGGATGCACGACTTCCTCGACACCTACCGTTTCCTCGTCGCCCCGGTCACTCAGCTGCCGCCGTTCCCCATCGAGCAGCACTGGCCCGAAACGGTCGCGGGCGTCCCCCAGACCTACTACCGGGAGTGGATGCGGGTCTGCTCCCGTATCTCCCTGACCGGCAACCCGGCTGTCTCCGTACCGTTCGGTTTCACCGCGGACGGCTTGCCCGCCGGACTGCAGATCATCGGCCGGCACGGCGACGACCTGGGCGTGCTGCAGCTGGCCCAGGCCGTCGAATCCGCCACCGGCACCTGGCGTACCCGCCCCGCTCGCCCGGTGGTGGGCCGAGACCACCGGCCACCGCCGGCGGTCGCCCCATGAGGTTTCCCCGCCCCCCGCCCTCGTCGTCCTCGTCCGGCCGGGGCCACGGGCACGGACACGGGCGCTCGGGCAGCGAATACGGCGGCATCGGCGGGGACTTCTGCCGAGGTACTTCGCACCGGGGCGGCCGGCTGCCCCGGTGCCGTCGTCGGGTGCCGGCCTGCTGACCGAGCCCGTGCGCCCGGCGGCGCGGGGGCCTACTTGGATTCGACTCGTCCTACGGCGTGGGGGCCGGTGGTCAGTGCCTCGCACGCGGCCTGCCACGTGGGGGCGCCGGGGTGAAGCCGGGTGTGGAGGTAGGCCGCGGTGAGCCGGGCGAGGGCGACGACCCGTTCGGGATTCTCGTCGGTGGTCTCGGCGGCGTCGTATCCGGCGATTCCGCCGAGTCCGTGCTCCGCGTCGAACAGGGTGAGCAGGGTCTTGGGGCCGGGGGCGAGGGTGTAGGGGTCGGCGTGCCAGTCCGGTCCCATGTCCGTGAAGTGCCGGGGGTCGTCCTTGTCGCCGGCGACGACCAGCGTGGGTGTGGTCATGGTGGAGAAGTCGACGGCGCCGATGACCGGCCACTGCTTAGCCATGGGCCCGTTGAAGGCGTCGCCGCCCCTGCCGGGCGCGGCGAGCAGGACGCCGGCCTTGATCCGGGGATCGGCGAGGTGCACCACGTCCCCGGTGTCGGGATCGGTGAGTCCGGCGCCCAGCAGGAGGGCGGCGGTGAAGCCGCCGAGCGAGTGTCCGGCGAGGGCGACCTTGGCGGGGTCGATCCGCCCGGCGAGCTGCGGCACGGTGCGTTCGATCACGTCGAGCCGGTCGAGGATGTGGGTCATGTCCTCGGCGCGGGATCGCCAGAAGTCGGGTGCGCCGGGTGCGTCGGCGACCAGGTGGCTCAGTGTCCTGGAGGTGAGGTGGGTGGGCTGGATGACGGCGTATCCGTGGGCGGCCCAGAAGTCGGCGAGGGGCGCGTAGCCGTTGAGCGAGGAGAGGTTGTTCGAGGGACCGTGACCGTGGGAGAGGAGGACGACGGGGAGGCCGGTTCCGGTGGCGGGTACGGAGACGCGTACGTGGAGGTCTACGGGGCGTCCGGGCACCGGGAGGACCACGGGGCTGAAGGACAGGACCGGGGCGGGCGCGCCGAAGGCGCCGGTGGCGGTGGCGGTGGACGTGGAGGCGGATGTGCTCACGATGGGGTTCTCTTTCGGTGGTGCCTGTCGTCCGCCGGTCTCCTGCGATCGGCGGCGGGCAGGGCGGACAGGGGCACCCCGCTTCGGTTAACCTGAAGTGGAGCGCTGCTCCGATTAGTATCCGGAGCGGTGCTCCGCTTTGTCAATCGGTGTGGAAGGAGTACACGGTGACCACCGACAGCCCTGCGGGGAAGTCGCCCTCCCGAGGCAAGCGGGCCGACGCCCAGCGCAACCGGGAGGCGGTACTGGCCGCCGCCGCCGAGGTGTTCGTCACCTCCGGCGTCGACGCGCCGATCCGCCGGATCGCCGCCCGGGCGGGTGTCGGCATGGCCACGATCTACCGCCACTTCCCGACCCGGGCGGATCTCGTCACAGCCGTCTACCGCCACCAGATCGAGGCATGCGCCGAGGCCGGCCCGAACCTGCTGGCCAGCACGGACTCTCCGTTCGACGCGCTGCGTGAGTGGATCGACCTCTTCGTCGACTTCCTCGTCACCAAGCACGGACTCGCCGACGCCCTGCAGTCCGACAACGACCGCTTCGCCGCGCTGCACGACTACTTCCTCGACCGCCTGCTGCCCGTCTGCGCCGAACTGCTCGACGCCGCGGTCGAGGCCGGCGACATCCGGCCCGGTACGCAGCCGTACGAGCTGATGCGCGGCATCGGCAACCTCTGCGTCGGACGCGACGACGACTCCCGCTACGATCCCCGACGCCTGATCGCTCTCCTCCTCCGGGGGCTTCGGCCGTCTCCCGCGTCCTGATGCCGACGAGCGGCATCGCGCCCGGGCCCAACCCGACGGCGTACGTGCACAACCCGCACCGGTTCAGCGATCCGGAGCGGCCGCACGCCGTACTTCCACTCGGACGGACCGCCCGGTTCCGGCGTGATCGACAAGTTCCGGGAACACGGACGCCGGTACGGCGTCGAGCCGGTGTTCGACACGACTGCGCTGGAGTGAGGGCATGTACGAGTTCCATGGCTGGTTCGGTGTCTCCGAGGGCCCGTACGAGGACGACTCGCAGTCCCTGAGGGCCGGTGTCGAGGAGCTGCGTGCGCGGATCGACGCGGTCCAGTGGTCCTCCAGCCGCAAGGTCGTGCTCGACGTCTTCAACGGGCTGCACGTCGTCACGGCCACCGGTCAGACCAACCGCATCGGCTACGAGGCCGGGCGGTTGGACGAACTGGTGGCGTACATCGCGCGTCGCTTCCCCGGCTCGTGGGGGCTCCTCTACGACCGCTCGGACGAAGGCGACATCCCGAACGCCGACAACGCGTTCCGGGTGCGTGTCATGCGCAGGGGGGCCGTCGAGGAGCGCCTGGATCCGTTCCTCTCGCCGTGCGATCCGGTGATCGAGAACTGACAGTGAGGATGTGTGGTGGCTTCCCCGCCGGGTCTGACTCACGGACTGACCGACGCCGACTGGCTGTCCTTGGACTTCGTCCTCCGCATCCCCGACGGCATCGGACTCGACGCCGCCGCACCGCTGCTGTGCGCGGGCATCACCACCTACGCGCCGCTGCGCCGCTGGGGCGTCGGCCACGGCGGGAAGGTGGCCGTCGTCGGCCTCGGCGGACTCGGCCCCATGGCCGTCAAACCGGCACACGCGACGGGAGCCGAGGTCACCGTGCTCTCCCAGTCGCCCAGGAAGAAGGACGACGGCCTGCGACTGGGCGCCGACCACTACCACGCCACCAGCGACCCGGCCACCTTCGAGCAGCTCGCCGGTTCCTTCGACGTCATCGTCGACACGGTGAGCGCCAGGATCGACCTCGACGCCTGCCTGTCGCTGCCCGCCACCGACGGCGTCCTGGCCAACGTCTTCTCCCTGCTGGGCGGACAGCGCGCCCTCGCCGGCTCCTTGATCGGAGGCATCCGCGAAACGCAGGAGACGCTCGACTTCTGCGCCGAGCACCGCATCGGCTCCGGGACCGAGGTGATCCCGGCCGAGAAGACCAACGAGGCGTACGAGCGCGTCCTGTCCTTTGACGTGCGCTACCGGTTCGTGATCGACATCGCGACGCTGAACCGAGCCCTCGGGAAGGACGCCGGGGAACGCCCGCCCCAACGCCGAGAACAGTCGATCGGTTCGCCCGGCCGACGCTGCCCGGGGCGGATGAGGATTCGGCGGGAGTCATGGGACTGGAAGACGCGTGGGCCGCCCGTCGCGTTGTCCGCCGAACCCGAGGCCGGCAGAGTCGCGCCGAGTCCCTGGATCGTCGTCGCAGGACGGGGGCGCGGGTATCCATTCACGGCAAGCGCATCGCCGAGGGCGTTTGCGGCACGGCTGTCCGCGCGATACGAGGGTGCCGCGATACGGAGGAGGGCACGGACGCCCCGCGCCGGATGTCGTGCATGGCGTCGCCCATGGCCGGGTTGCGGTGAGCGAACCGGGCACGAACGATGGAGTCGGGCGTCGACGCCCGGGAGCGGCCGCCGTCCGCGGCCGGTGAGGCCACAGCACCGAGGCACTTGTGTGCCCCTGCCATGGAGTGGACATGACCGAGCTTCCTCCTCCGATCACCCCTTACCTCGAGCCGGCCGCACAGGAGTTGTGCGACGCGACCGACCCCCATCCCCGGATCTACGAGGTTCCGCCCGAGAAGGGCCGTGACATCCTCCTCGGCCTGCAGAGCGACGAGAGCGTGCCGCGCCCGGAGGTCGACGAGGAGTGGGTCGACGTGGACACGGGCGAGTGGGGCACCGTCCGCACCCGCATCATCCGCCCCAAGGGGGCCACCGGACCGCTGCCCGTGGTGTTCTACATCCACGGTGCCGGCTGGGTCTTCGGCGACGAAAAGACCCATGACCGCCTCTTCCGCGAACTCGCCGTCGGGGCAGGCGCCGCGGGCGTCTTCCCTGTCTACGACCGGGCTCCCGAGGCGAAGTACCCCACCCAGGTCGAGCAGAACTACGCCGTGGGCCAGTGGGTCCTGAAGAACGGAGCCGACCACGGCCTGGACACCTCACGCGTCGCCGTCGCCGGCGATTCGGTCGGAGGGTGCATGTCCGCGGTGTTCGCGCTGATGAACAAGGAGCGCGGCGGTATCGGCCTCAAGGCCCAGTGTCTCCTCTATCCGGTGGCCGACGCCGGCTTCGACACCCCGTCCTACCTGCAGTTCGCCGAGGGCTACTACCTCACCCGCGACGGCATGAAATGGTTCTGGGACGCCTACACCACCGATCCCGCCCAGCGTGCCGAGCACCACGCCTCCCCCCTGCGGGCCACCCTCGACCAGCTCAGGGGCCTGCCGACCGCCCTGGTCATCACCGACGAGGCCGACGTCCTGCGCGACGAGGGCGAACAGTACGCCAACAAGCTCCGCGAGGCCGGCGTCGACGTCACCTCCATCCGCGTCGCCGGCATGGTCCACGACTTCCTCCTGCTGGACAGCCTCCGCGACACCCGCGCCGCCAACGTCGCCCGCAAGGTCGCTGTCGACTTCCTCCGCACCGCACTCCACGACAACTGATCCCGCGCGCTCCTCGGTGCAGGAGCGCATGAAGCCGGACCTTCGGCGTCGACGCGGCACCGGCTCCGTTCACGAGTCGGGGTTCTGGCTCGGCGCCCGCCGAGAGGCCGCCACTTCAGCGTTGCCGCAGGGAGACCTCGTGGCCCTGGGCGCTCAGCCCTCGTCCGCCGCCGATCCGGCTGCTCCGGGGACCGTCTCGCCGATGATGCCGGCGAGAGGGCGCGGTTGGGCGGCGAGCTCGTGCCGCTCTTGCGGTGCGAACTGCGACAGGGCGGCATACTGGCGTGCGCGCAGCTCGGCCCGCAGGGTGGTGAGGCGTTCCGCGCCGTCCTCGGTGAGCCGGACGAGGACCGGACGCTCGTCGTGCGGTGCACGGCGTCGGGTGACCACGTTCCTGCCAGCTGCTGCAGCATGCGGGTCGCGGTGGGCAGGCTGATCTCGGCGCCGGCGGCCGGCCGGCTGACGGGCAGGCCCTCGCCCTCCGCATCCTCCGCCGGCACGGAGAGAAGAGCCAGCTGGGACATGGACAGGCCGTCCCCGGATCGGCCGACCGTGGCAGACCGCGAGCCCCGCACGGCGTAGAAGAGCCGGTCGGCGTGACCTCTCGCTTGCGGCGGCCGCCAGTAGGCCCTACGGGCTCGGCGATCAGGCGATTCGGGTGCGCAGTGCCTGGGTGCAGAGCCTGCCCAGGGCCACAGCGGATGATGAGGGGGGAAGCAGAGCGGAAGCCGTTTCCCACGCTTTGCGGACCATCAGGTCGGCCTCTTCCACGCAGACGTCGAGGGCGCCGCAGTCGGCGATTCGGTGTGCGGCACGCGCCGCGCCGTCCGGATCCAGGCCTGAGCGCACCTGGTGCCACAGGCGGTGGGCCTCGTCCCGGGGCAGGCATGCGATGGCGTGGACGAGGGGGTAGGTGACTTTCGCGTTGAGGAGATCCTCGGCCACGCGTTTGGTCACGGCGTTCTGACGCCTGACACCGTGCAGGTCGGCGACGTCGTCGGTGATCTGGTACGCGGTGCCGACGGCCTCGCCCAGAGCGGCGAGCGCGTCGCACTGAGCGGTGTCGGCTGCGGCCACCAGGGCGGCGATGCGAAACGCCGCGGCGACGGGCGCGCCGGACTTCAGCCGGTGCGTGAGGGTCACCAACTGCTTCAGAACGCTGGTGTCCCCGGTCTCCAGCGCGGCGGTCATCTCCTCCTGGTGTCCCTGGAGGTCGAGAGCCTGACCCGCGTGCGCGGCCCGCAGAGCACTGAGGTACGTCTCGTACACGGCTGTCCGCAGGCGGGGGTTCTCGGGCAGGGTCTGGCGAATGGCCCGGTCGAAGGCGAAGTACGCGGCGGTGCCGGCGTTGATGGCGGTGGCGGTGCCGTGGACGAGGTGGGCGCAGGGGCGTCCACGGCGCAGGGGGGCTTCGTCCTGGATGTCGTCGATGATCAGTGATCCGGTGTGCAGGAGTTCGCAGGAGGCCCACAGCGGCCCGTAGGAGAGACTGTCGGCACCCAGCGCGTCGACCACGGTGGCCGCAAGCACCGGTCTCCAGAGCCGGCCGCCGTGGTCCACGGTCTGGCGTACCGGTGCGACGAGCGTCGCGTGCAGCCGCTCCTGGAGGCGTCGCTCGGTCTCCGGCAGGAGGTTCTCCGCCTCCGCGGGGGGCAGGAGATCCCTGGTCGTCCGGGGGTGCGGCAGGGCTGGGTACAGGTGGTTGATATCCCGTTCCAGCGACTGCGGGGTGTAGGGGGTCTGGTCGTCCGGCGTCGTGCTCTGTCCGGTCAGGGCGGCATCACGCCGGTGGGGCCGGGGAGGCTGGTCGTCCTGCGGGGTGTCGGGGCGGGGCTGTGCGGTGTGCTGCCGGCCCTGGGGCGGGATCGTCTCGTGAGTGAGGTCGCCTTGCTGCCCGGCGGACATCAATGTCTCCATCTGCTCGGTGCGGAACATGTCCAGGTTGCTTGTGGCTGCGGTTCGTGGGCCTGACGTCGCTGCCGGGGCATGCGGGGCCGCGTCGGCATCCAGTGCTCTTCCGAGCCTTCGGTACCGGCAGCGCTGCCGGTGGCCTCCCTGCTGTCCGCGGTCTGTGCCGGAAGCCGCGTGGAAGTGCTGCGTGGTCGGAACGGTGAACGGGCCGCTGCGGACTCAGGCAGTGGTGCTTCGTGCGGCGTGCGCGATGAGTTCGTCGTCGTAGGGGGCACGGACGGGGGTTCCAACGGCCGAGGCGACGTCGTCCATCCGCGGGATGTCGTCCGTGACGTCCTGGACGCGTTGGGGGAGAAGGGCTGTCCGGGCCGGAAAGCGCGCCGTACGGGGGACGTGGACGGTTGCGCGGCGCTTGGTGATGGCCCGTGCGACGGCGTCCGCGACGTGTGAGGCGCCCAGGGGACGCAGCAGGCGTGGCTCGATGCCAGGCGCCATGGGGGTGGTGATCATGTGCGGGAGGACGGCGGTGACGTGGATGCTGCCGTGGCGGAGTTCACGCCGCGGACTCTGGGAGAAGGACACGACTGCTGCCTTGGTGGCGCCGTGGACGGCGAATCCCGCCAGAGGCTTGACGGCCGTGATGCCGGCGATTTCGATGATGCGCCCACCGCCTCGGGGGCGCATGTGCTCGATGGCTGCGCGAGAGCCTCGTACGATGCCTCCCAGGTTGACCTCGCAGGCGTAGGGCAGCACGTCGGGCGAGTGGTGGCGAAACCGGCCGAGGGGCATCACGTCGGCGTTGTCGCCCCGTACGCCCGGGCGACCGTGGCGTTCCGTCGCGACAGCGGCCGGCTCATCGGCTGCGTCCCTGCGGGTGATGTCCGCTTCCACGGCGGTGTGCCGGGTGTCCGGCTCATCGGCTGTCGCCCGGGCCCGGGGCCCGTCGATGTCACCGAGGACCAGCTGGTAGCCGTCGCGGTGGAGCCGGCGTGCGATGGCCTGTCCCGGACCGCGTCCTGCGCCGGTGATCACGGCGGCCGGAGCCCCACCGGTGTGGTCGGGCCGGGGGAGGAGGCTGGTCTCGTCGCCGTGTCGTGCTCGCACGCCAGCTCAACGACGTGGCCTGGTCGAGGTCACGGGTGGCAGGCGGCTGTCGTGGGCCGGGGGGAGCAGGAAGACCCGGGTGTCACGGCCGCTGGCGGCCGCGCAGTCGTCGAAGACCGGCACGGCCGCCAGGATGCCGGGGCGGGCCGCGTGCAGCTCTTCCGCGGTGAGCCGGCGGGCATGGACGGAAAAGGCGTGGCCGCGCCAGGTCACGGTGGCGGTCGGGTGGCGCAGGAGGTCCTGCGACCAGGCGGGGTGTCGGGGGCGGCCGAAGTCGGTCCCCATGAACAGGAAACGGTCCTGCCCGGTCCGGGCGGTGGCCGGAGGGGTGTTCCTGGGACGGCCGTGACGGTCGGTGGTATGCGGGAGCAGGGCGGACAAGGCCATGCTGCTGGGCATCCACCGCCCACGCGTGCACCGGAAGACCAGCCGGTCGACCGGCGGCAGGAGCAGTGGAGCGTATCGCCGGAAGAGGGGACTGGTGCCGGCTTCACGGCTGTGGCGTCCGGAGGGCGGACGGGCGGCTTCGGCTCATGGATCTGCCGGAGATCACCGGAACTTTCCCGCCGGGCTGTCAGTTACTACATTGCTGTAGAAATTTATGGGCGCGGACCGCCGTCGGAGCGGCCCCGCCGACCGAATGTCTGGAGTTCTCATGGCCCTGTGGGACCGCCTCAAGGAGTCCGCGTCGACGATGCAGGCTCAGCTCGTGGCAAAGAAGAACGACCTCAAGAGTGGTGCCTTCCGCGACGCCAGCATGGCGATGTGCGCCCTGGTCGCCGCCGCCGACGGCACCATCGACCCCTCCGAGCGGCAGCGGGTGGCCCAGTTGATCGCCACCAACGAGGTGCTGCGGAACTTCGACGCCATGGACCTGCAGCGGCGCTTCGACGAGAACCTGAGCAAGCTGACCACCGACTTCGCCTTCGGCAAGGTGAGTGTGCTGCAGGAGATCGCCAAGGCGAAGAAGAAGCCCGCCGAGGCGCGTGCGGTCGTCCAGATCGGCATCGTCATCGGCGGTGCCGACGGCGACTTCGACAAGACCGAACAGGCCGTCGTGCGCGAGGCGTGCTTCACCCTCGATCTGCCGCCGCACGAGTTCGACCTCTGACCACCTCCGCGGCGCTCGTGCCGGCCCGCCGATGGCAGCCCGGCACGAGCGCCGTCGGCGGCGGATCCCGGCACGCAGGCTCGTCCGGGGTGGCTCGACGGGGAGGTGCGCCTCCGGCCGGCGAACGTTCCGGACCCGCGTCGGTCGGCCCGCTGACCGGCCGGCGCTGTTCGCGTCCGCGGCGGCGGTCCCGGCCGCCCGGGGGAGGCGGGTGCCAGGGGCATCCACGTGCCCGTGGACAAGGTCTGTCCCGGGTCCCTCAGAGCGGTGTCGCCGCGTGCAGGATGAGCACCATCGTCACCGCCGAGTTCGCGGACGACAGCGCGGAGACCGCGGCCCCGACGGCAGCGCCCCAGGCGGCCAGGCCCACCGAGGTGAACACCGACGGCCAGGTGTGCGGCGTCGGCGCGGGGCCGAGCAGGGCGGCCACCCGGCGCGGCACCGGGCCCGGCGCGGCGAAGCCCGCGAGCGTGGCGGTCGGGGTGCCGCGCGGGACCAGGGCCGCCTTGCCGATCGCGCATGCCACGACCCGGCGGCTGCCGACCGTCCGTGCCGCCTCCTCGTCCGCCCAGCGTTCCGCCGTGTAGGAGACGGCCGTGCGCAGCGGGAGCAGGAACGGGTTGGCGCGCGCGGCCAGCTGGACAGCGAGCAGGAACCGGTGGTGCCGGGCGGTGAGATGGGCGCGCTCATGGGCGAACAGGGCGCGTCGCTCGGCACGCTCGAGGCGGGACAGCATGCCGGTGGTCACCACCACCCGTCCCCGGCGCCGCCCGGGGAGGGCGTACGCGTACGGCATCTCGTCGGACAGCACCGCCACCTGCGTGTCCGGCAGCCCGGCCAGGGCCCGGTGGGCGCGGCGGCGGACCAGTCCATGGCGCCACAGCGCGCGGCCGCAGGCGAGCAGGACCGCGAGCAGCGCCGGGATGGCCAGTTTCCCGGCGACCTCGTCGTGCGGGACCGCCTCGCGCACCTCGGGGTCCGACCAGCCGTCGGGCAACGGGTTGCCGGGCAGTTGCGCGGTGCCGATCACCATCAGCAGCCCCAGGCACACCGTGCTGCACAGTGCCATCACCACGGCCACCACGGTCAGCAGCCGGGTCGCGGTCCGCGGATGCAGCCGCTGCTCGGCCAGGCGAGCGATCGGCCATGCCGTGAGCGGCAGGACCAGTGGCAGGAAGACGAACACTCCCATGAGGCCTCAGTGCTTCCTCTCGCCCTTCGCCTGATCCAGCAGCTCCCGCAGCAGTCGTTCGTCGTCCGGCTCCAGGGAGGTGACGAAGCTGGCCAGCACCGCCTCACGGTCGCTCCGGCCGTCCAGCACCTTGCGCATCTTGTGCGCGGCCAGGCCCGCCTGGTCCGAGGCCGGGGTCCAGGCGAAGGACCGACCGGAGCGCTCACGGGTCACCACACCCTTGGCCAGCAGCCGGGTCAGGATCGTGACCACCGTCGTATAGGCGAGGTCCCCGCCCAGCCGCTCCTGCACCCAGCCCGCACTCGCCGGGCCGTCCGCCTCGCGCAACGCGGACAGGACGAGCGCCTCCAGCTCTCCCTGCCCCCGTCGCCGGGAACCCTGCCGGTCCGTCACGCCTCGTCTCCCTTCCGTCTGCCCCGAGGTCACGGGCGGTCCATCGTATAGACGCCCTCGCGGCCGCCCACCGCACCACATCGTCTACAAAATTGTAGAAGGCGGGTTGTCCGGAGGAGGCCGTCCGGGCCTCGCACCCCCTCCGGGGTGGTGCTGGGTACACCTGTGATCCGGTGGTCAGCAGCAGTGATCTTCGTGCCGGGTGCGGACAGCATGGCTGGTGCCGATCCGGGCGAAGAGCCGAGAAGGAGCACGTGATGCGGGCGAAGACCACCTCGAAGGTGCGCAGGGGACTGCTGGTCGCGGCGGCGGTGGGGCTGATGAGCTCCACCGCCGTGGCCGGCACCAGCGCGTCGGTGACCCACCCCCCGAAGGACAGGGCGCTGCGCGAGAGCCTCGACTCGCTGGTGCGCCAGGAGAAGTTCCCGGCCGCGCTCGCCTGGGTGGGCAAGGACGGGCGCGAGACGTCCCTGGTGGCCGGTTCCTCCCGGCTGGACCGGCAGGTCCCCGTGCCCCACGACGGCCAGGTCCGGGCGGCGAGCAACACGAAGACCTTCACCGCGGTGGTCGTCCTGCAACTGGTGGCCGAGGGCAAGGTGGAGCTGGACGCGCCGGTCGAGACGTACCTGCCCGGCCTGGTGCGGGGCGAGGGCATCGACGGCAGGAGGATCACCGTCCGGCAGCTGCTGCAGCACACCAGCGGGATCCCCAACTACACCGAGTACATAGGCGTGGAGAGCTTCGAGAAGGTGCAGCACAGGTTCTTCCAGCCGCACGACCTGCTCGCCGCCGCGCTGGCGCATCCGGCGAAGTTCGCGCCGGGCGCCAAGTGGGAGTACAGCAACACCAATTACCTGCTGGCGGGCCTGCTGATCGAGCGGGTGACGGAGCGCCCCGTGCAGGAGGAGATCACCCGCCGCGTGATCAGGAGGGCGGGGCTGCGCCACACCTACTGGCCGCAGCCGGGCGACCAGACCATCAAGGGCCCCCACCCCCACGGGTACGCGATCGGCGACACCGAGAAGGGGAACGTCGTCGACGCGACCGAGATGGACCCCTCCTGGGGCGGCGCCGCGGGACAGATGATCTCGACCCCCAGCGATCTGGCGAAGTTCTCCCGGGCGCTCGTCGACGGCAGGCTGCTCCCCCGCGAACAGCTCGCCGAGATGCGCAGGACCGTCGACGCCCCGGTGTTCCCCGGGTGGCGGTACGGGCTCGGCATCATCAGTGTCCCGCTGAGCTGCGGCGGCGTGTACTGGGGACACGGCGGTGACATCGAAGGATACGAGACCCGCGGCGGCGCCACGGACGACGGACGTTCCGTCGGACTCGCGGTGACGGCGCTGCCGGGCACCTTCGGCGACGCCGAGAAGGCCGCCAAGGCGGTCGTGGCGGCCGTGGACACCGCGTTCTGCGAGTGACGTGGGCGACCCCCGGTCGGCGCCCCGCACCCGGCCGTTCCCGTGCGACGCGCCGGTGCGGGCCCACGGCCACGCCGGCCAGGCCCGCTCCGGCCGGCCGGAGCGCCGGCGTGGAGGCCGGGCCGGGTGGTGGGGGCCTACCACCTGCCACCCTGACCACCACCCGGAAGGTCATCGCCGAACCCGTACCGATCGGGGACGGACCGGTTCCGCCCGATACGACCACGGAGGTCTTCCGGGGAGGACCGGCAGGCTGGTGCTATCCGGTGGGGTCGGCCTGCATGTCCAGCAGGAGCGCCATCACGCCGACGAGCGTCGCGCTGCTGACGATCTCCCGGCGCGCGATCATGCCGCGGACCTCGTCCAGCGGGAACCACTCGATCCGGTCCGACTCGTTGCGTTCCGTCGGCTCGGCGACGTACCGGACCCCGTCCGCGCGGAACACGAAGTGCTGGGAGTCGGTGATCCCCGCCGCCGGCTGCGCGTAGATCAGTTCCCGCATCGACCCCGGGCGCCATCCGGTCTCCTCCTCCAGCTCCCGGGCCGCGGCGGCCTCGGGCGTCTCGCCGTCCTCGACCAGGCCCATGGGCAGCTCCCAGGCCCAGGTGTCCGTGACGAAGCGGTGGCGCCACATCATCAGGACGCGCTGCCGGCCGTCCACGGCCGCCGTGACGGCGAGGTCCCGCAGCCGCACGACGTGGTAGTCGGTCCGGGTGCCGTCCGGCTGTTCCACGTCGAGTGAGCGCAGCCGCACCCAGGAAGTGTCGTGAAGCGTGTGTTCACCGTGGACCGTCCACCGCATGTCATGCCTGCTCTCCTCGGGAGGGCGGACGGTCACCGGCTCTCCTGCCGCGGTAGAGCGGTAGAAGGGCGAGCGGCCGGGCCCGGTACCCCGACCGTTCCGCCCGGGTCTCCCGAATGATTCCTCACCGTGGACGTCGTACGGCGGGCGGGGGCCGTCCTGACACATCACCGCCCCGGCGCCCGACGCCGCCGTGAGCCCCAGGAGCCGAGGGGTTCCGCGGGGCGACGCCGATGGCACCGATCACCAGGACGGCGCGCATGCCCCGCCTCGCGGCGGAGCACCGACCCGAGGACCACGCCGAGCGTGCCGTGGGCCGGGGCCGCGTGGAACAGGACCGCCGCGAGCACGAGGGGCTCCCGAGGTGACCGGGTGGAGCTCGCGCAGGCCGTGGCGTGCACGGCGACACCGTTCGCGCGACCCCAACGACCGTGCGGGGCGGAGGAAACGGCATCGAAAGAGGGACGCGCCGCCCGGCGTCAACCCGGTACGCACCGTGTCAGGCCTGCGGCGGATTCCCCCGGCGCGAGCGGTTCGCGGACGACCGGGACGGCTAGCGTGACCGGTCCCGGGGGCGCGTGCGAGCACCGTTCCGTGGGCCGAGCCGTCACGTACCAGGAAGGTCGACCAGACATGCGGAGAACGTGCGTGATCGGCGCCGGGCCGTCCGGCCTGGCCGCGGGCAAGGTCCTCGCCTCGCGGGGCGTCCCGTTCGACTGCTTCGAGGCCGGTTCCGGCATCGGCGGCCTCTGGCGCTACGGCAACGACAACGGCATGTCGGGCGTGTACGCGTCGCTGCACGCGAACGTCTCGAAGGAGAGCATGTCCTTCTCCTCCCTCGCCATGCCGGACACGTACCCGGTCTTCCCGCACCACAGCCAGGTCCTGGCCTACCTCGAGGAGTACGCCGCCTCGTCCGGGCTGCACCGCCGCATCACCTTCGGCACGGAGGTCACCTCGGTACGGCCCCGGGACGGCGGCGGCTGGGAGGTGGCCGTCCGGCGCCGCGGCGTCACGGACGGGGAGACCCGGCGCTACACCGACGTGGTGGTGGCCAACGGACACCACTGGGACCCGCGCCTGCCGGAGCCGGCCGTGCCCGGCGCCGACGGCTTCGAGGGCACGGTGGTCCACTCGCACGACTACCGCACCCCCGGTCCCTACCGCGATCGACGGGTGCTGGTGATCGGCATGGGCAACTCCGCGTGCGAGATCGCCGCGGAGATCTCGCGCACGGCGGCACGCACCTTCCTGTCCGCCCGCGACACGACGCACATCTTCCCCAAGATGCTGCTCGGCCGCCCGGCGGACCACCTGGCGGCGAGCCCGCTGTCCGACCTGCCGCGGTTCCTCAAGGAACCGGCACTGCGCCTCCTCCTGCGCCTCACGCGGGGCGCCCCGTCCCGCTACGGGCTCCCCGAACCGGCCCGCGGGCCGCTCGCCTGCCACCCCTCGTCCTCCGACGAACTCCTCGTCCAACTGGCCCGGGGCGCGGTCACCCCGAAGCCGGGAGTCAGCTCCTTCGGCCCCGGCACGGCGGTCTTCACGGACGGCACCCGCGAACCGGTGGACGCGGTCCTCTACGCCACGGGCTACCGGATCTCCTTCCCCTTCCTCGACCCCTCCCTGTTCGCCGCCGACCCGGACGGCCGCACGGAGCTGTACCTGCGTACGGTCCCGCCCCGCATCCCCGGGCTCTACTTCATGGGCCTCGCGCAGCCCTCCGGCGCGGCCTTCCCGTTGCTCGAACCGCAGGCGCGGTGGATCGCCGAACTCATCGAGGGCGTGGCCGCCCTGCCGTCGCCGGCCGACATGGAGCGGGCCGTCGAACGGGAGCGGCGCCGCCACCGCAGGAGCTACGTGTCCACGTACCGCCACGGCATCGAGACCGACTTCCGGGCCTGTCTGAGGGCCCTGCGCCGGGAACGCCGGACCGGCAGGCGTCGTGCCCGCGCCGTCGCCCCGGCCCCGGAGCCGTCCGCGGCGGAACCGGCCTCGGCGGCCGGCCCCGTCTGACGCGAGGGGCGCGGCGCCGGTCACGCAGGTGCGGGGGTGTCCTCCAGCTCGCCCACGGCCCGTTCCCACAGTTCCGGAAGCGACTCCCCGAGCGGCAGGGCGCGGTCGGTGACGAAGGAGACGTCCGCCCAGTCACCGAAGAAGGACAGGCCCACTCCGAAGAGGTGGCCCGGCACGAGCAGGGGGAGCAGGGCGACGCCCGTCACCGGGGTCTCGCCCAGGCCGGCCTTGTCGGCGATCGGCATGGACGTCGCCATCACGTCGGTGACGCGCGGCGAGAGCATCCTGCGCAGGTACCACTCGGTCGGACCGTCCGGCATGCAGCGGACCAGGTCCTGGATGGCCTGCCGGGACGCCGCGCCCCGCAGTCTGCGGGTGTTCGCCATGACGTGGTCGAGCCGCCGCCCGGGCGAGGCACCGTCCCCGGCGGCGGCACCCCGTCCCGGGCCGGTCCGCACCGGCAGCTCCAGCGGCAGGGCGAAACAGCGGTTGCCCCAGGTCTGCTCCTCGTCCGGGCGGCGCGCGTCGAAGGGCACCAGCGCCGTCACCCGGGGCAGCGGCACCCCGGACCGGTCCGACCAGGCCGACAACGCCCCGGCCAGCGCGGCCAGATGGGCGTCGTGGGCGGACCCGCCGCGCGCCGCGCCGATGCGGCGGAGGGTGTCCGCCGGTACGCGGCCCCGCCACAGCCGCCGTTCTCCCGAGGGCAGGAAGGGCACGTCCGGACGGCGGCCGCGGACGGTGAGGGCGGCGGCGGCGAACAGGGCACCGAGACCGACGGCCGTGCCCACCCGCCGGGGCAGACCCGTCAGGCGTCCCTTGCCCGGCACCGGACGGGCGGAGAACTCCCCGCCGCCCAGCATGGTCCGGAAGGTCACCGCGGCGGCCGCACCGTCCTGGCAGGCGTGGTGGAAACGGTGGCACACGGCGTACTCGTCGGCCGCGTGGCCGTGGATCAACCAGACGCCCCAGTACGCGCCGGGCCCGAAGGGCGCGTTGAGCGCCGTGTGCAGGGCGGTGTCCCACCCCTCGGGTCCCTCCGCGACCACCTCGTGCACATGGCGGTCGATGGAGAAGTCCGGGTCCGGCAGCCACCGGGGACGCCGCCGACCACCCTCGACACGGCTGGTGAGCAGGGGCAGTTCGACCAGGCGGTGCTCGGCGTACGCGCGCAGGTCCGCCAGGCTCGGCGGCGGACCGCTGAGGTACGCGATGCCACCGGCGTCCCAGCGGACATCGGGGTGACGGCGCCCCATGCTGAGGAACGCGCGGTCGACCGCGTGCGTGGGGTGGCCGGGGGAGGAGGCGGATCGGGGGGACGGGACGAACGCCGGCATCGGGGGCTCCAGTGGTGGACCTGTCGCTTCGGACCATCGGCCCGGAGTCAGGACGGTTTATATCCGTCTCGGATCCGTCCGGGGCGAGTCCCGGACGGATCCCCGGGCACCCGCTCTCCCCGCCCCACCACGCCGGACATCCCGCATCACAGCCCCGCTCCCGCCCACCGGATCACCCGAAAGCGGGAAGCGCCTCGTGACACCACGCTCACCCAGGTCGCTCACGCCGGGCCCTCACAAAGGGGCGCCCCGGCCCGCGGCACAAGGGATCCGGGGCGTCGGCAGGAGCGCGCGGGCTCCGTGCGCGCGTACTCCGTTCGGGTGGGCGACGGGGAACGAGGTCTCAGGCGCCGTCCGACGTCTGACACTGTGTGCCTTGCGTCAGGCTCGTCGGGCCGGGGAGAGGCCCGGGGAGGGGGCCCGGCGAGGCCGGGGACCGGAGGACCGGCGTCGTCCGCCGCATACCGGCCGGACCGGCCGGGACGCGTGCGACGCGACCGCCGGGCGTGCCTTCGCCGGACGCCCGGCCGTGTCCCGGACGCCCGGCCGCCGCGCATCCCACCGCCACCGCACACGGCTGTCCCTCCCGGCCCCCTGGAGACAAGGTCATGCACGTAGCCCTCACCGGTGCCACCGGATTCCTCGGACTGCGCCTGTTACGACGCCTGCTCGACCGGCACCGGTCGGTGACGGCCCTGGTGCGCGCGGGGTCGGGGGACGCGTTGCACCGCATCACGCGGTTCCTCGAACTGACCGGCGCGCCCGAGCCGTTGATCGCCGGGCTCCCCGACCGGCTGCGGGTGGTGGAGACCGACCTGGACAAGCCCCGGCTGGGACTGGCCCGGCGCACGTTCGGGGAGCTGGCCGCCGGCCTCGACGCGATCTGGCACAGTGCGGGCAGTATCAACCTCGAGGGCGACCTCTCCACCCTGCGCCGGACCAACGTCGACGGCACCCGGCGCGTCCTGGAACTGGCCGCCGCCGGACGCGCGAACCCCGTGGTCCACCACGTGAGCACCGCCTTCGTCGCCGGATCCCGGCGAGAAGGCGTGGTCTACGAGGACGAACTGGACGACACGGCGGGCTTCGAGAACGCCTACGAACGATCCAAGTACGAGGCGGAGGCGCTGGTCCGTGCCTGGGCGGAGGAACACCGGCGCCCGGTCGTGGTGCTGCGGCCGAGCATCCTGGTCACCGACCTGCCGCCCCACCCCGGCCTCCCCCGGCACCCGCTCCAGGTCGTCGAACACATCCTGAGCGACGCGCGGCGCACGGTGGACACCGGCGGCCGTCCCCGCGTCCGGCTGGTGGGGCACCCGCACAGCCGGCTGAACCTCGTCCAGGTGGACCACGCGGCCGACGTCATGCTGCGGCTGGCCGACCGGACACCCACGGGCGGAGTCGACACCTACCACGTCGTCCACGACCGGGACGTACCCGTGTCCCTGCTCGTGACCCTGCTGGAGCGGATCACCCGGCTGTCGTTCGACCTGGTCGCCACCGCGCCGGACGACCGGGCGGGGCCGGAGACCCTGGTGGACTTCTACCCCGGGCTGATCGCCTACCTCACCCACCGGCGGCGCTTCGACGACACCCGCGTACGGGCCCTGCTCGGTCCGTCGGCGGTCTCCGGCCGCGTGGACCTCGACTACCTGATGTCCGGACTGGTCCCGCAGGACGACGCCCGAGCCGGCCCCCCGGCCGCGCCGGCCCTCCCGCCCCCCGGCCGCGCCTGATCCGCGCCCGTCCGTCCGCGGCGCCCCGTCCGCCCCGCCTGCTGGAGCCCTCCGTGTCCGTCCTCCCCGCCCCCCACGGCCCCGTCGCGACCCGGCCGGTCTTCTCCCCCGAGGAGATCGCCGTCCGCGCCCGGCGGATCCGGGAACCCGTCCACATCGTCACCGCGCCCGGCGGACGCGAACTCGGGCTCTCCACCGGTCCCGTGCCCGACGGCCCGGTGCTCGGCACGCTGCCCCCGCTGTACCCCGAATGGCTCGGCGGACGCACCTTCTGCGAGGCGCACGGCGTCCGATTCCCCTACGTCGCCGGGGAGATGGCGAACGGCATCGCCACCACCCGGATGGTGTCCGCGATGGCCCACGCGGAGATGCTCGGCTTCTTCGGCGCCGGCGGCCTCGCGTACGACGAGGTGGAGCGGGCCGTGCACACGCTGGCCCGGGAGCTGCGGTCCCGACCCAACTGGGGGGTGAACCTCATCCACTCCCCGGCGGAACCCGAGCTGGAGTTCCGCGTCGCCGAACTGCTGCTGCGCTGCGGGGTGCCCCGCGTCTCGGCGTCGGCGTTCATGGAACTGACCCCGGCCGTCGTGCTGTGCTCGGCCCGAGGACTGTCCCGCGGCCCGGACGGCCGGATCGAGCGGCGCACCCGCGTCCTCGCCAAGGTCTCCCGGCCCGAGGTGGCCGAGCGGTTCCTGTCGCCCGCCCCGGCCGATCTGCTGGACCCGCTCGTCGACCGGGGCCTGCTGACCGCGGAGGAGGCCCGGCTCGCCGTTCATGTGCCGGTGGCCGAGGACATCACCGTGGAGGCCGACAGCGGCGGTCACACCGACAACCGCCCGCTGTCCGCCCTGCTGCCGCGCATCGCCCTGCTCCGCGACGCGCTGTGCCGGCGGTTCGGCTACCGCGCACCGGTCAGGATCGGCGCGGCCGGCGGGCTCGGCACCCCGGACGCGGTGGCCGCCGCCTTCGCCCTCGGCGCCTCCTACGTCGTCGTCGGATCCGTGAACCAGACGGCCGTCGAAGCGGGCCTGTCCGACGACGCCAAGGCGATGCTCTGCGAGGCGGACGTCGCCGACGTGGCCATGGCGCCGGCCGCGGACATGTTCGAACTGGGCGTCACCCTCCAGGTCCTGTCCCGAGGCACGATGTTCGCCCGGCGGGCCGGCCGCCTCCGCGCGGCCTACCGGGCGTACGGCTCGTTGGAGGAGATCCCCGCCGCGGAGCGCACCTTGCTCGAACGGGACGTGCTGCGGGCCTCGTTCGACGACGTGTGGCAGCGCACGCGGGCCTTCTGGGAGCGGCGCGACCCGGCGCAGATCGACCGGGCCCTGGCCGATCCCAAGCACCGCATGGCGCTGGTCTTCCGCTGGTACCTGGGCAGCTCCAGCCGGTGGGCGATCAACGGCGAGACCTCCCGGCGCACCGACTACCAGATCTGGTGCGGACCCGCGATGGGCGCCTTCAACCGCTGGGTGGCGGGCTCGTTCCTGGCCGACCCGGCGAACCGGTCCGTCGTGCAGATCGCCCTCAACCTGCTGGAGGGCGCCGCAGTGCTCACCCGCGCCCACCAACTGCGCGCCCACGGCGTCCCGTTGCCGCCCGAGACGTTCACCTGCACCCCGTACGGGCCGGCATGAGGGGCCGGGACACCACCGGCAGGCCGGCCGCGCCCGCCGTACGACCCCGAGGAGAGACCGTGCCCCGCAGCCCCGCGACGCAGGTCCCCGTCGCCGTGATCGGGGCCGGCGCCCTGGTGCCCGGCGCGACGGACACCGCCGGCTACTGGCGGATCGTGACCGGCGGCCGCGACCTGATCACCGAGGTGCCCGCCACCCGCTGGCTGGTGGCCGACCACTACGACCCCGACCCGGCCGCCCCCGACAAGACGTACGCCCGCCGGGGCGCCTTCCTGCCCGAGGTCGACTTCGACCCCCTCGCCTACGGCGTGCCGCCCGCCAACCTGGCGGCGACGGACACCTCCCAGCTCCTCGCCCTGATGGTCGCCGACCAGGTGCTGGCCGACGCCGGGGGACTCGGCGGCGTCGACCGGGACCGGGTCGGCGTCGTCCTCGGCACCGCCGCCCTGGAACTGCTCCCGCACATGTACGGGCGCGCCCACCGGCCGGTGTGGCTGAAGGCGCTGCGGGAGAACGGGATGGCCGAGGCGGAGGCACAGGCCGTGTGCGACCGCATCGCCGCGCACTTCAGCCCGTGGCAGGAGTCGAGCTTCCCCGGCCTGCTCGGCAACGTCGTCGCCGGCCGCATCGCCAACCGGTTCGACCTGCACGGCATCAACCACACCACCGACGCGGCCTGCGCCAGCTCCCTCGCCGCACTGTCCACCGCCGTCGGCGAACTGGCCCTCGGCCGGGCCGACCTGGTGATCAGCGGGGGCGTGGACACCGGCAACGACATCGGCATGTTCCTGTGCTTCTCCAAGACGCCCGCGCTGTCCCGCACCGGCGACTGCCGCCCGTTCTCGGACGCGGCGGACGGCACCATGCTCGGCGAGGCGGTCATCATGTACGCCCTCAAGCGGCTGTCCGACGCGGAGCGGGACGGCGACCGGATCCACGCGGTGATCCGGGGCGTCGGCGCCTCCTCGGACGGCAGGGGCACGGCGATCTACGCGCCGCTGCCCGACGGCCAGGCCCGCGCCCTGCGGCGCGCCTACGAGCAGGCGGGCTACGGCCCCGAGACCGTCGAGCTCGTCGAGGCGCACGGCACCGGCACCAAGGCGGGGGACGGCGCCGAACTGGCCGCACTGCGCGAGGTGTTCACGGCGTCCGGCCACCGGGGCGGGCAGTGGTGCGCCATCGGCTCCGTCAAGTCGCAGATCGGGCACACCAAGTGCGCGGCGGGCGCGGCCGGGCTGCTCAAGGCGGTCCTGGCCCTGCACCACAAGGTGCTGCCGCCGACCATCAAGGTGGACCGGCCGGTCCCGGCGGCCGCCGACCCGGACGGCCCCTTCTACGTCAACACACGGGCCCGGCCGTGGATGCGGCCCGCCGGCCACCCGCGCCGGGCGTCCGTCTCCAGCTTCGGTTTCGGAGGCAGCAACTTCCACGTCACGCTGGAGGAGTACGTCCCCTCGGACATCACGGCCCGCCAGGCGCCGCGTCACCGCACGGTGCCGGACGAACTCGTCCTCCTCAGCGGCGCGTCGCCGTCCGACCTGGTGCCGCCGGAAGCGGACGACGGCCGGACGCTGGCCGCGCTCGCCCGGGAGAGCCACCGCGCGTTCTCGCCCACGGACCCGGTGCGGCTGGCCGTCGTCGCCACCGGCACCGAGGACCTGCGGGACAAGTGCGCGCAGGCGCTCGCACGGATCCGGCGCGACCCCGGCACCCCGTTCTCGACGCCGACCGGTGTCCGCTACGCCGCCGGGGACCCCGCCCCCGGCCGCCTCGCCTTCCTGTTCCCCGGACAGGGCGCCCAGTACGTCGGGATGGGAGCCGACCTGGCGATGCTGTCACCGGCCGCCCAGGCCGTGTGGGACCGGCTGGGCGGCACCGGTTTCGACGGACGGCTCCTGCACCGCGTGGTCTTCCCGCCGCCCGCCTTCACCGACGAGGAGCGCGCCGCCCAGGACGCGCGGCTGGCCGCCACCGAGTGGGCGCAGCCGGCGCTCGCCGTGCACGCACTCGCCCTGCTGGAGGTGGCGAGCGGCCTCGGACTGCGGCCCGACTGCGTGGCCGGCCACAGTTTCGGCGAACTCGTGGCACTGCACTGCGCGGGCGCCCTCGACGCCGAGGCGCTGGTCGCCCTGGCCCGCAGACGCGGGGAGCTGATGCGGGACGCGGCCGGCACACCGGGCGCGATGCTCGCCGTGGCCGCCGACCGCGACCGCGTGACGGCGGTCCTGGCCGCTGAAGCGTCCGGTGACATCTGGCCCGCCAACCTCAACTCCCCGCGCCAGATCGTCCTTTCGGGCACGGCCGAGGCCGTGGAGCGCGTGGAGAGGGCCTTCGCGGCCGAGGGCGTCGGCACACGCCGGCTGGCCACGTCGACCGCCTTCCACAGCCCCCTCGTCGCCCGGGCCGGCGGGCCCTTCGCCGCGTATCTGCGCACGGTCCCGCTCACGGAGCCCCGGATCGAGGTCTACGGCAACGCGGACGCCGCCCCCTACCCGTCGTCGCCCGACGAGATGCGCCACCGGATCGCCGGCCACCTGGCCGCACCGGTGCTCTTCCAGGACCAGGTCGAGGCGATGTACGCGGCCGGAGTGCGCACCTTCGTCGAGGTCGGCGCGGGCGCCGCGCTGACCGGCCTGGTCGGGCAGATCCTCGGCGACCGCGAGCACACGGCCGTCACCCTGGACCGGCCGGGACGGTCCGGCGTCACCACCCTGCACACCGCGCTCGGCGAACTCGCCGTCCGCGGAGTCCCCCTCGGCCTCGATCCGCTCTGGGCACCGTACGCCCTGCCCGGACCCGCAGCGAAGGAGCGCGCACCCAGGATGACCGTGAAGATCGGCGGGGGCAACCACGGGCGGCCCTACCCGCCGCCCGCCCCGGCATCCGCAGCCCAGACGCCGGAGCCCGTGCCGCGAGGGACCCCGGAACACCCCGCCCCCGCCCACTCCGAGACCGATGCCCCGGTGATCCCGATGCCCGCGTACGACTCCGCGCCCGCCCAGGGCTCCGCGCCCGCGTACAGCCCGACGCCCACCCACGACCCGATGCCCGCGTACGACCCGACGCCCGCCCACGACCCGATGCCCGCGTACAGCCCGACGCCCGCGTACGACTCCGCGCCCGCCCCGGTCCTGGGAGCGCCGGAGTACGGGACGCGGCACATGTACGGAGACGAGCGACCCTCCGCCTCCGCCCCCGACGCGTCCTCCCCGTACGCCGCCGGACCCGGTGCCGGCCCCGACGCCGGCTGGTACGCCGCGGTGGAGAGCGTCCAGCGGCAGACGGCGGAAGCACACGCGGCCTGCCAGCGGATGCTCACCGACAGCCACGTCGCCTTCCTCCGGATGACCGAGAACACCCTCGCGGCGATGCTCGGCGCGCCGGTCACCGGAGGAGCGGCCGACGCACCGGCCCGGCCGGCAGCCCTACCGCAGCCACGGCCCGCGCCGCCCCGGCGGGAACAGGCGCCCGCGCCGACGATGCCCTCCGCTGTGACCGGCGTCCTCCCCGCCGCGCCCGCCCCTGCACCTCCTGCACCCGACTACGTACCTCCCGCGTCCGACTACGTACCTCCCGCACCCGCCGCCCACGACGTGACGGCGTCGGTCACGGCGGCCGCCGGGGAACCGGCCCCGCTCACCGTCCCGGCACAGTCCCCGGCACCGGACGCCCACCCGGCGCCGATGCCGGCGCCCGAACTGGAGCGGTTGCTGCTCTCGGTGGTGGCCCGGCTCACCGGCTACCCGGCCGAGATGCTCCACGCGGACATGGAGCTGGAGACCGACCTGGGCGTCGACTCGATCAAACGCGTCGAGATCCTGTCGGCCGTGCGCCAGGAAGTGGGCGACGTGGGGACGGCGGACGTCGGCCGGCTCGGCGAACTCCGCACCCTGCGCGAGATCGTCGCGGCGCTCACCGCCCCCACGGTCTCCCCGGCGGGGGACACCCCGGCCCCGGGGAACCTTCCGGAAACAGGCGTCCGGGCAACCGCCGTTCACGAGACCCCGGCAGCCCGGCAGACCCCCGCCCCGCGGACCGGGGCCGAACCGCGGCCCCCGCTCACCCGGCTCGTACCGCGCGCGGTGCGGTCCGCCCCGTCGGGCCTCGCGACCGCGGGCCTGTTCGACGGACCCCTCGTGGTGACGGGCGGGTGCCCGGACGACACCGCGCTCGCCGGCCTCGTCGCCCGGAAGCTGGCCGGGCTCGGCGTGGACGCCACCGCCGCGGCAGACGTGCCCGAGGACGCCTACGGCGTCGTCCACCTCGGAGCGCTGAGCGAGGACGCCACGCCGGAGCACGCGCGGGACGTCCACCTCTCGGCGTTCCGTGCGGCGCGTGCCCTCGCCGCACGGGCGGGGGCGGGACGGGGTGCGGTGTTCGTGACGGTGCAGGACACCGGGGGCGACTTCGGACTCGGCGGCCACGCACCCGGCCGGGCCTGGCTGGGCGGCGTCGCCGCGCTGGCCAGGACCGCGGCGAAGGAGTGGCCGGGCGCCTCCGTCAGGGCCCTCGACTGCGAGCGGGGCGGTCGCGGCGACGAGGAGGTCGCCGAGGCGATCGTGCGGGAGCTGTTCGAGGGCGGCCCCGACCCGGAGGCGGGGCTGCGCGCCGACGGGACCCGCACCGTCCCGCGCGCGGTGCCCGCGCCGGTCACGCCCGGGAACACTCCGCGGATCACCTCCGAGTCGGTGATCGTGGCCACGGGAGGCGCCCGCGGGGTCACCGCAGCCGCCCTGTCGGACCTGGCCAGGGCCCACCGCCCCCGGATCGTGCTGCTCGGCCGCACCGCACCCGACGCCGAGCCCGAGGGGCTGGCGTCGGCCACCGACGAACCGTCGCTCACCCGGCTGCTCGCCGAACGATCCGCCGGCGACGAGCCGCACCCCTCGCCCGCCCGGCTCGCCGCGCGGGCCCGGGACATCCTCGCCGCGCGCGAAGTACGGGCGACCGTCGCGGCGTTGGAGTCGGCGGGCTCCCCGGTCCGGTACGTCCAGGCGGACGTCCGGGACGGTCAGGCCGTGGCCGCCGCCCTGCGCGACGTACGCGCCGTCTGGGGGCCGGTCACCGGCATCGTGCACGGCGCGGGCGTACTGGCCGACAAGCGGATCGCCGACAAGACCGAGGAGCAGGTCGAGCAGGTGATGTCCACCAAGGTGGACGGGCTGCGCACGCTGCTGGACGCCACGGCGGACGATCCGCTGGAGGTGATCTGCCTGTTCTCGTCCGTGGCCGCCGCGTTCGGCAACGCGGGACAGAGCGACTACGCCATGGCCAACGAGGTCCTGGCCCAGGTCGCCTCCGCCGAACAGGCCCGCCGCCCCGGCTGCCTGGTGCGCTGCGTGGCCTGGGGGCCGTGGCAGGGCGGCATGGTCACGCCCGCCCTGGCGGAGCACTTCGGCCGCGCGGGGGTCCCGCTCATCCCCCTCGACCGGGGCGCGTCCGCCTGCACGGCGGAGCTGGACGGCACGGCGGGTGAGGCCCGTGTCGTCCTGGTGGCCGGTGACGAGCCGACGGCCCTGTCCCCGGCCGGTGACCCGTGCCCGGTGGAACTGACGCTTCGGGCGGACACCCTGGCGCAGCTCACGGACCACGCGCCCGGCGAGGTCCCCGTGCTGCCGGTGGCGATGGTCCTCAACTGGTTCGCCGGGGCGGCCACCGCCTGGCTGCCGGACGCCGGCCCCCTCGTCCTGCGCGACCTGCGGGTCTATCAGACGTATGCGCTGCCCGACCTGGCCGGCGCGGGCCACCGGATCACCGTGCGCGGCAGCCGGGGCCCGGCCGGCGCACCGTCGGGGCTGGACGCGGAACTGCGGGACGGGCGGGGCACCACGCACTTCCGGGCCGTACTGGACACCGGGACGGACCGGCCGGACCCGGCAAAGTGGACCGGCCCGGACGATCTCGAGCCGCTGGACCGCACCGTGCTGTACGACGGCGAACTCCTCTTCCACGGCCCCCTCTTCCACTGCGTGCGCACCCTGTGCGGGGTGTCGCGGAGCGGCGCGGAGGCGACGGTGGCCGGTGTGCGGGACCTGAAGTGGCCCGGCGAGCACTGGCCGCTCGACCCGGCCGCCGTGGACGGTGCCCTCCAGCTGGCCCTGCTGTGGGCCCGGGAGGCGATCGGCGCGGCGACGCTGCCGATGGCCGTCGCGGAGTGCAGGATCCACCGGCCCGGCCCGGTGGACGGCACCGTGCGGTGCGTGCTGCGCGGACGCGCGACCCACGGCACGGGGGCGCGCTGCGACGCGGCACTCGTCGACGCCGACGGAGGCGTCCGGCTGGAACTGCTCGGCGTGGAACTCGTCAGCCGCCCCTCCTGACCACTCCACGAGCCCCTCGTTCCCCGGTCCACCGGCCCCGCACGCTGCGAAGTGAGAGACCCGCATGTCATTCGAACCGATCGCCGTCGTCGGGCGGGGCTGTGTGCTGCCCGACGCGCTGGATCCCGACACTTTCTGGGAGAACATCGCCGCGGGCCGCTCCAGTCTGTCGCCCGCTCCCCAGGGCCGGTGGCGGCTGCCGCGCGAGCGGGCGATGGGCCGGGTGGACGACCACCTCGACCGCACCTGGACGGACGTCGGCGGATACGTACGGGACTTCGAGTCCGTCTTCGACCCGAGTGGCTTCCGGGTCCCCCCGGAACACCTCGTGTCCCTGGACCCGCTCTTCCACTGGACCCTGTACGGCGTCCGGCAGGCACTCACGGAGGCCGGCCGGGAGGGTCCCCTGCCGCGGGCGGGGCTGGTGCTGGGCAACCTCCTCTACCCCACGACCGGCGGGGCCGAGTACGCCGAGCACGTCTGGCTGTCCGACCAGCGGCCCCCGCTCAGGGAGGCCCTGCTGCGCGTCGGGCCGCGCGAGCGGCCCGACGCCCGCAACCGCTTCTCGGCCGGGTTCCCCGCCCTCCTCGCGGCCCGGGCCCTCGGACTCGGCGCGGGCGCCTGGTCCCTCGACGCCGCCTGCGCGTCGTCGCTCTACGCCGTCAAGCTGGCCTGCGACCGGCTGCACGACGGCACCGCGGACCTCATGGTGGCCGGCGCCGTCAGCCGCCCTGACCCCCTCTACCCGCACGTCGGTTTCTGCGGGCTGTCGGCGACGAGCCGCACCGGCCGCAGCCGGCCCTTCCACCGGGACGCGGACGGGCTGCTGCACGGCGAGGGCGCCGGATTCGTCGCCCTGATGCGGCTGCCCGACGCCCGCGCCGCCCGGCTGCCCGTGCTCGGCGTGATCCGCGGCATCGGGCTGTCCAACGACGGGCGCGGCGCCGGGCTGATCAGCCCGGCCGAAGAGGGCCAGGTACGCGCGATGCGCCTGGCGTACGACATGGCGGGCGTGGATCCCGGCACCGTGTCGCTCGTCGAGTGCCATGCCACGGGGACACCGGTCGGGGACGCGGTGGAGGTGCGTGGCATGGCCCGGGTGTTCGGGGCGGGCGCCGACGTGCCCATCGGCTCGGCGAAGTCGAACGTCGGGCATCTGCTGGCCGCGGCCGGTGCGGCCGGGCTGCTGAAGGTGCTCGGCGCGCTGCGGGCGGGCGTCCGGCCCGCCACGCTCGGGGCGGAACGGCCGCTGGAGGCGCTGGCGGACACGCCGCTGCGTGTGCTGACCGCGCCGGAACCGTGGTCCGGTCCGCGCCGGGCGGCGGTCAGCGCGTTCGGGTTCGGCGGGACCAACGCCCATCTGGTGGTGGACCTCCCCGAGGACGCCACCGCCACCGTCGTGCCGCCACCACCGCCTCCCCGGCCCGCCTCCACCGTGCCCGCGCCGGGCCGGGGGCCGGACCGCGTGTCACCGGACGCCCGTACCCCGGTGGCGATCGTCGCCCTCGGGGCACGGGTGGGCGACGGCGCCCGCACCGAGGACTTCCGGCGCGCGGTGCTGGACGGCGAACGGCGCGGCCCCGCGGGGGAGATCGCCGTCGAGCTGCGCGACCTGTGCTTCCCGCCCCTGGCCCTGAAGCGGACGACGCCCCAGCAGCTCCTGGTGCTGGAGGCGGCGCGGGAGGCCGTACGGTCCGTGCGCCTGCCCCGTGAGCGGACCGTGGTGGTCATCGGCGCGGGGGTGGACCCGGAGGTGGCCCGGGCGGGCGCCCGCTGGCGGGTGCCCCACTGGCTGGAGCGGGCCGGACTGCCCGGCACGGCCTCGTCGGAGGAACAGGCGCGGGACGCGTTCGGACCGCCCATGACCGCGGAGGCGGTGGTGGGCGGCATGCCCAACCTCGCGGCGAACCGGATCAGCACCCAACTCGACCTCGGCGGAGCCGGGTTCGTGGTCTGCGCGGAGGAGGCGTCCGGGCTGGTGGCGCTGGAACTCGGCGCCCGGGCCGTACGGTCCGGTGAGGCCGACGCCGCGCTCGTCGGAGCCACCGACCGGTCCTGCGAAGCGGTCCACCGAAGCGCCCGGCGCGCGCTCGGCCGTACGGACGAGGCGGGGGACGCCGCCGTCGTCCTCGTCCTCAAGACCCTCGACGCCGCGCGCCGCGACGGCGACACGGTCCTGGCCCTCCTCGACGAGGACACCACCGGGGAACCCGACCTGGTCGTAGGGGACGGACCCGACGCCGGGTTCGACCCGGCGTCGGCCTTCGGCCACGCGCACGCCGCGTCCGGACTGCTCTCCGCCGCGGTCGCGGTGCTCGCCCTCCGGCACCGCGCCGTACCGCGTACGGGCGCGCCCGCCGACCTCACGACCGTCCCGCACACCGCGCGGGCCACGGTGACCCCCATGGAGGGGCCCGCCGTCGGTGTCCGGCTGCGCGCCGCGGACACCCGGCCGCTGCTGCGCGGCCCGGCGCCACGCCTGCACGTCTACTCCGGAGCCGACCGCCGAGAGGTGCTGGCCGCGCTGGAACGCGGCGCGGAGTCCGACGCGGGACCGGCCCGGCTGGTCCTCGTCGCCGACGACGCGTTCCCCGGCCGCAGGGAGGCCGCGCGCCGCTGGCTGGCCGGGGGCGGGGCCCGCCCGGCCGACGTGCTGTACCGGGACCGGCCGGTCACGGGGCAGACCGCGTTCGTCTACACGAACGGCTCGGCGACCTACCCCGGCATGGGCCGTGAACTGCTGCTCGCACTGCCCTCGCTCGGCGACGCCGTCCGGGCCGGCCACCGGGCGACCGGCACCCGGCTGCGGTCGCCCGCGGAGCACGGGGTGTTCGAGCAGATCTGGGCCGCCGCCGAACTCGCGGTGTTCCACACCGTCCTCACCCGCGACATCCTCGGGCTGTGTCCCGACGCCGCCCTCGGGTACTCCTCCGGCGAATCGGCAGCCCTGGTGGCACTCGGGGTCTGGCAGGACGTCGCGGCGCTGTACCGGACCACCCGCGACAGCGGGCTGTTCACCACCGAACTCACCGGCGAACTCCGGGCGGTCCGGCGCCACTGGGAACGCCGGGGCGTAGCCGGCCGCCACTGGTCGAGCTACCTGGTCACCGCCCCACTGGAAGCCGTGCGCGCCGAACTCGCCGCGGAGCCCGCGGTCCACCTGATGGCGGTGAACGCGCCCGGGGTCTGCGTCATCGGGGGCGAGTCCCGCGCGTGCGCCGCCGTCGTGGCCAGGATCGGCGTCGACCGCGCGATCCGGCTCGACTACGACCTCGCCGCCCACGCCCCCGAGCTCGCGGAGGTCCGTGAGGTGTGGCACGCGGCCCACCTCCATCCCACCGCCGACGTACCCGGGGTGCGGTTCTACAGCGGGGCCACCGCGCGGGCGTACCGGCCGACGGCCGAACGGGCCGCGGAGGCGCTCACCGCGCAGGGGCTGAACACCATCGACTTCGCGGCCACGGTCGAGCAGGCGTGGGCCGACGGCGTCCGCGTCTTCGTCGAGCACGGGCCGCGCAGACTGTGCACCGGCTGGATCACCCGGGTGCTCGGCGACCGGGACCACGTGGCCGTGGCACTGGACGCCCCGGGCACCGGGCTGCGGCAGACCTGCCTGGCGGTGGCCGAACTCGTGGCCGCGGGCGTGCCGGTACGCGCCGACGACCTGTTCGCCCGGCTCGCCGAGGCCGCCACCGAGGCCCCGGCCCCCGGTCCCGCCGTCACCGTGCCCTTCCCCGCCCCTCCCCGCCTGCCCGCACCGGACCAGGCCCGGGTGACGCTGCCCCGGGCTCCCGAACTGGCACCGGTGCCGCCGCCCGGCGCCGTCCCGACGGCCACAGTCCCGACGGCCGCCGTCGCGCCCCGTTCCGCCCCCGCCGGACGGCCCGCCCCGCCGACCGGTCCGGACGCCGGCCCGTCATCCCACGGGGTGCCGGATCCGCACGCGCCGGACACCCGCGCCCTGGTCCTCCGCCAGAGCCGACGCGTCGCCGCGGTGCACCAGGAGGTCCTCGCCGCCCACGCCGAGGCCCATCAGCGCTTCCTGCGCATGTCGGCCCTTGCGGTGACCGCCCTGACCCGCACTGCCGCGTCCGCACCGAGCGCGGCGCCCGCGCCCGTCTCCGTACCTCCGGCCCCCTTCGCCCGCACCGCGCTCCATCGGACGCTCCCGCCTCCGCGGGGCACCGTGCACAAGACCGTGCCGGGCTCGGCGCCCGCACCGACCGCGACGCCCGCGCCCGTCCGGCCGGCCGGCGCCGCCCGCACCGCACTCGAACAAGCGCCCCCGCAGGCTCCCGCACCCGGCACCGCGCCGGTACCCGCGCCCCCGCTCACCTCCCGCCCGGGCCCGAAGTTCGACCGGACCCAGTTGGAGCACCTCGCCACCGGCGACATCTCCGCACTGTTCGGCCCCCGGTTCGCCGAGCAGGACGCCTACCCGGTGCAGACCCGGATGCCCGCGCCGCCCATGCTGTTCGCGGACCGGGTCACCGGCATCGACGCGGTACCCGCGGCGCTGGCCACGCCCGGCCCGGTGC
Source organism: Streptomyces sp. NPDC093586 (assembly GCF_044764905.1). NCBI lineage: Bacteria > Bacillati > Actinomycetota > Actinomycetes > Kitasatosporales > Streptomycetaceae > Streptomyces > Streptomyces sp. NPDC093586. Next base: position 54,102 of record NZ_JBIWJA010000012.1, read on the forward strand.
GCACCGACGGGACGATCTGGACGGAGACCGACGTCCGGCCCGGCAGCTGGTACCTGGACTCGGCCGGGCGCGTGCCGGCCGGCCTGGTCGTCGAGGCGGGCCAGGCCGATCTGCTCCTGCTGAGCTGGCTGGGCGTCGACCTGCTCAACCGGGGCGAACGGGCGTACCGGCTGCTCGGCTGCACCCTGACGTACCACGGCAGCCCGCCACGGGCGGGTGACACCCTGTGCTACGAGATCCACGTCGACGGCCACGCCGAACACGACGGCGTACGGCTGTCGTTCTTCCACTACGACTGCTACGTGGACGGCGAACTCCGGCTCAGCGTCCGCGACGGGCAGGCCGGGTTCTTCACGCCCGGGGAACTGGCGAACGCCGGCGGTGTGCGCTGGGATCCCGCCGAGCGTCCGCCCGGCGACGACCTGCCGGCCGACCCGCCCGCCGTGCGCTGCACCCGGAGCCGTTTCTCCGCCGACCAGGTGCGGGCGCTGGCCCAGGGACGGCCGGCGGACTGCTTCGGTCCCGGCTGGGAGGCGACCGCGGCCCACGTCCGGTCGCCGGGGATCGACGACGGCCGACTGCGGCTGCTGCACGAGGTGACCGCCTTCGACCCGGCCGGAGGGCCGTGGGGCCGCGGCTATCTGCGGGCCGAGACGCCCGTGTCGCCCGACGACTGGTACTTCGAGGGGCACTTCCGGAACGACCCCTGCATGCCCGGCACCCTGATGCTCCAGGGCGGCCTCCAGGCGATGGCGTTCTGCCTGGCGGCCATGGGGCACACCGTGGACCGGGACGGCTGGCGCTTCGAACCCGTCGACGGCCGCGCCTGCCGGGCCCAGTGCCGCGGCCAGGCGACCCCGGACAGCCGGCGGGTCGTCTACGAGGTGTTCGTGCGCGGCGTCTCGGCCGGCCCGGTGCCGACGCTGTACGCGGACGTGCTCGGCTCGGTGGACGGCAAGCAGGCGTTCCTGGGCCGGGACGTGGCGCTGCGGCTCGTCCCCGACTGGCCGCTGTCGCACTGGCGGCACTCGGGACCGCCCGCCGTGCAGGAGGACGGCACCCCGCTCCCGCTGCCAGTGCTGGGCGGGCTGGCCGGGCACCGGGAACGCGCCCCCGTGGCGACGGCGGCCGACGGTCTTCCCTTCGGCTACGCCTCGTTGCTGGCCTGCGCCTGGGGCAGACCGAGCGAGGCGTTCGGCGCCATGTACGAGCCCTTCGACGGCACCCGCAAGGTGGCGCGGCTGCCCGGCCCTCCGTACCACTTCATGAGCCGGATCGTCTCCGTGGACGGCCCGCAGGGCGGCCTGCGGGAGGGCAGCGCGGTCGTCGCCGAGTACGACGTGCCCGAGCGGGCCTGGTACTTCGAGCAGAGCGGCGGCCACGCGATGCCGTTCGCCGTGCTGATGGAGGTCGCGCTGCAGCCCTGCGGCTGGCTCGCCTCGTACGCCGGCAGCGCGCTGACCACCGGCGCGGACCTGCTGTTCCGCAACCTCGACGGGACGGGGACGGTCACCGGCGAGGTCACGCCCGCGACGCGCACGGTCCGCACGCACGCCGAACTGACCCGCGTCTCCCGCGGCGGAGACATGATCATCGAGTCGTTCGAGGTGAGGTGCACCGCCGACGGCGCGCCACTGTTCGCCCTCTCCACCGTCTTCGGGTACTTCCCGCGGTCCGCCTTCGACCACCAGCAGGGCCTGCCGGTCCCGGCCGGGGCCAGGGCGCGGCTGGACGAGCCCGGAGGCGCCACGGTCGATCTGACCGCCCGGCCCGCCGGACACGGCGCCGGGCAGCTGTGCCTGCCCGGCCCCATGCTGCTGATGCTCGACCGGATCACCGGCCACTGGCCGGACGGGGGCAGCGCGGGGCTGGGGCGGCTGCGGGCGGAGAAGGACGTGGACCCGGAGGAGTGGTTCTTCCGCGCGCACTTCTTCCAGGACCCGGTGCAGCCGGGGTCGCTGGGCGTCGAGGCCATGTGCCAGCTCCTCCAGTACCACCTCCTCGCACGCGGCGCCGCGGACGGCGTCCCGCACCCGCGGTTCGAGCCGGTGCTGCCCGGCCGTGAGACGGCCTGGACGTACCGCGGCCAGATCACCCCGGCCAACCGGCTGATCCGGGTGGACATGGACATCACGGAGAGCGGAACGGACGCACGGGGCCCCTACGCGGTCGCGGACGCGGCGCTGTGGGGCGACGACACCTGCATCTACCGGGTGCGCGGACTCGGCGTGCGGGTGGTGCCCGGGGCGCCGCCCCGCGCCACGCCCTCCCCTTGACCCCGGCTCCGCCTGTGCCGCCGCAGGTCAGCGCTGCGGCGCCTCGGGCCGCCGGGGTGCTGTGCTGGTGACGCCGTCCGCCTCGGCGGCGTCGGCGAGGGCCTGGGCGGCCGCCTCGGCCGCCTGCGCGGTGTCGTTCGCGGCCTGGGCCGCCATGTCGTCGTCGGACGGCTTCGCGCGGGTGGCCGGTGACGGCGGCAGCACCTCGCTGAAGGCCCGGGACACCCCCTGGAGCGCCGAGGTGATCTCGCTGGGGATCACCCAGAAGTTGTTGCCCTGGCCCTGGGCGAGCTGGGGGAGGGCCTGGAGGTACTGGTAGGCGAGGAGCTTGGGATCGGGGTCGTTGCGGTGCACGGCCTGGAAGACCTCGTCGATGGCCCGGGACTGCCCCTCGGCCTGGAGGATCGCGGCGGTGCGGTTGCCCTCCGCGCGCAGGACGGCGGCCTGCTTGTCGCCCTCGGCGGTGAGGATCTGCGACTGGCGCTGCCCCTCGGCGCCGAGGATCGCGGCCCGCTTGTCCCGCTCGGCCCGCATCTGCTTCTGCATCGCGTCCTTGATCGACTGCGGGGGGTCGATGGCCTTGATCTCCACCCGGTTGACGCGCAGCCCCCACTTGCCGGTCGCCTCGTCCAGCACGCCCCGGAGCTGGCTGTTGATGGTGTCGCGTGAGGTGAGGGTCTTCTCCAGGTCCATGGACCCCACGACGTTGCGCAAGGTGGTGACGGTGAGCTGCTCCACGGCCTGGAGGAAGTTCGCGATCTCGTAGAACGCCGCACGCGGGTCGGTGACCTGGAAGTACAGGACGGTGTCGATCTCCACAACGAGGTTGTCCTCGGTGATGACCGGCTGCGGTTTGAACGAGACGACCTGCTCGCGCAGGTCGATCAGCGGGTGCACACGGTCGATGTAGGGGATGACGAGGCTGAGGCCGGGGGTCAGGGTCCGGTGGTAACGGCCGAGCCGCTCGACGTTGCGCGCACGCGCCTGGGGGACGATGCGCACCGCCCGTACCAAGGTGAAGATCACCAGCAGGGCGACGATCAGGCCGGCGATCAGCGAAGCTGAGATGTCCATCGTTTCAGTCCCGGGGGTAGACGAGCGCGGTGGCGCCTCTGATCTCCATGACGTCGACGGTCGATCCGGCCGAGATCACCAGCGTCTCGTCGTAGGAGCGGGCTGTCCACTCCTCGCCGTCGATACGGACCCTGCCGTCGGAATCCGACACCTCCGAGACGACGTAGGCGGGCTTGCCGATCAGCGCGTCCACGCCGAACCGTGCCGTCTGCGGCCGGTGCAGATGACGCAGCGCGACGGGGCGTACGAAGATCAGCGTGCCCGCCGCGAGGACGGCGTAGGCCAGGAACTGCAGGGGCGCGGGCAGCCCGATCCCGGCGAGTCCCGCCGTGGCCAGCGCGGCCACGCTCAGCATCCCGAGAGCGGCGGTGAGCGTGCAGATCTCCACGACGGCGAGCACCGCTGCGACGATCAGCCAGATCAGCCATGGATCCATGACGCGCCCCTCACCGGTTCGGGTCAGCGCGGAGGCCCGTCCCCCGGCGCGGTCCCGAGAGCGGCCGCACCGGGGGAACTTTTGCCTGGCCCTTACCCAGGTGCCGCGCGCGCTGAACGTGAAGCGCCCACCGGGCTGCGGAACGACAGAAGCCCCTTCCTGACCCGGCGACCCTGTCCCCGCACGGCCCGTACCGCCGGCCGGGCGTCCGCCCGGCCGGCGGTACGCGTCGGTCAGGGCGTCACCGCGGTGCCGCCGAAGGTCACCACCAGGCGGCCGTCCGAGGCGAAGGACCACCGCAGGGCGCCGCTGTACGCGGAGCACCGGGAACCGTTCGAGCCGGTCCAGAACTGGTTCGAGGCGTCGGCGTCGCCCACGGTCTTGTCGTTCGACCCGTCGCCGCTGCGGCACGAGGTGTTGCCGCGGAACACCGACGTGCCCTTGTCGAACGAGAAGTTGCGCTGGGCGTTGTCGACGCTGACGTTGTCCGACACCGTCATCGAGCCCGGGTTGCTGTTGTAGGTGAACCCGTGCTTGCCGTTGGCGTAGGCGATGCTGCGCCGGACGACGTGGTCGACCTGGATGTCCTCGCCGCCGAGCTTGTAGCCGTTGCGGTCGCCGCTGGAGTTCTGGGTGCCGTCGGAGAGGGTGCCGTTCCCGTAGGCGAGGGAGTCCTCGATGGTCACCGGGCCGATGGGGCCGGTGTCCGTCTTGGTGTAGAGGTCCCAGCCGTCGTCGATGTTGTGGTGGGAGACGGCGTAGCGGAAGACGTTGCCGGTCCCGACGGTGAGCTTCGCGGCGAAGCCGTCGGCGTCCTCGCCGTCGGAGTCGGCGTTGTCGTGCGACTCCGCGCTCAGGATCAGGTTGTCCGACGGCCACTGGTCGCGGGGCGTGGTGGAGGCCGCCCGGGACAGCTGGAGTCCGGTGTCGCGGTTGAAACGGGTGACGGTGCGCTCGATGACGTTGTCGCTGCCGCCGACGAAGATCCCGTTGTCCCCGGCGTGTTCGACGACGAGGCCCTTGAGGTGCCAGTACGAGGCGTTCAGGGCGAGACCGCGGTTGGCCGGGTCCTCGCTCTGCGCGGAGAAGTTCAGCACCGGTGTCTCGCCCGGGTAGGCGGACAGTTCCGTGCGGTCGCCCGAGGTGCCGTCCTTGCCCTGCGGGATGGTGACGGTCTGCGCGTAGCGGTAGGTGCCGCCGCGGAGGTAGATCGTGCCGCCGGGGGTGACGCGGGCGATCGCCGAGGGGAGCGTCGTCGGGTCGGACCGGGTGCCGGACGCGCCGTCGGTGCCGTTCGGCGCCACGTACAGGGCGGAGCCGGACGTCGGAGGCGTCGTGCCGTCGCCCGTCACCTCGGCGTCGAGGAAGTCGAGGTTGGGCAGGCCTGCGGAGGTGGTGGGACTGATCCGGACGGTGTTGCCGCCCGCCTTCACCGGCACCGTGAGCGTCTTCGTCACCCACGTCGACCAGGCGCCGGTGGCCTCGAAGGAGGCCGACGTGACGGTGGTGCCGTTCACGATGATGTCCGCGGGGCGGATTCCGGTGGTGCCGTTGGCGAAGCGGACCTTCAGCGTCGCGGTGCCCGCGGCGGGGGCGTCGACGGTGAACTGGGCGTAGGCGCCGGCCTTGTTGGCGCCGTTGCAGAATCCGCTGCCGGAGTAGCCGGCCCAGTCGGAGTCGAGGGTGCCGGTGCAGACCGCCGGGGAGCTCTCGGCCTCGTGGCGGACGGACGCGGCCTGCGCCGTGGGGCCGGACAGGGCGACGAGGGTGCCGGCCAGCAGGCCCGCGCAGGCGGTGAGGGGTCTCATGCGCATCGTGTCTCCAGGTGGGTCGTTTCCCAGGACCGGGTGGGGGGAGTGCAGACGAGAAAGCGCTTTCGAGACGGACCGTAGAGGCTTGCCGTGAACGCGTCAATGGATGTGTACGTGTTCTGTATTCACTCCTCTGAACGACCGAAGGGGTGTCAGAACCGTTCCGGCGTGTCGTGACCCGCGTGCCGGGCACTGGGGGACGATGGGGGCTCCTCGGGCAGAGACGGGACCGGCCGGACAGGGAGGGCGCGTGGATCAGCGGGCCGTACGGGAGGCGACCGCGACACCGGGCGGGCCGGACCCGGCCGGCGCTCGGGGACACGGTCACGCCCCGGGCCGGGAGGCGACGGACACCCGGCGGCGCATCCCCCGCACCGACACCGTGCTGCGGGACCCGAGGCTCGCGGAGGCGGTGCACCGGCTCGGTTCCGACGCGGTGAAGGCGGCCGTCCGACAGGCCCAGGGCCGGGCCCGCGAAGGGACGGTCCCGCCCGAGGGCGTCGCGGACACGGCCCTCGCCCTGCTGCCGCCCACGGCCGGCGGACTGCGTCCGGTGATCAACGCCACCGGCGTGCTGCTGCACACCAACCTGGGCCGGGCCCCGCTGTCACGGACGGCCCGCCGCGCCGTACAGGAGGCCGCCGGGCCGACGGACGTCGAACTCGACCTGAGCACCGGCGCGCGCGCCCGCCGGGGACGCGCCGCACTGGCCGCCCTGCGGACACGGGTGCCCTCGGCCGGCGGTGTGCACGTCGTGAACAACGGCGCCGCCGCACTGGTCCTGGTGGCGACCGCGCTCGCCGCCGGGCGCGAGATCGTCATCAGCCGCGGGGAGATGGTGGAGATCGGGGACGGTTTCCGCCTGCCCGACCTGCTGGAGTCGACCGGCGCCCGGCTCCGCGAGGTCGGCACCACCAACCGCACCCACGTCGCCGACTACGCCGACGCCCTCGGCCCGCGGACGGGCTTCGTCCTCAAGGTGCACCCCTCCAACTTCCGCGTCAGCGGATTCACCCACGCCGCCGCCACCGCCGAACTGGCCGCGCTGGGCGTCCCGGTCGTCGTCGACATCGGCTCCGGACTGCTCTCGCCCCACCCACTGCTGCCCGACGAACCGGACGCCGACAGCCAACTGCGCGCCGACGCCGCCCTGGTGACGGCCAGCGGCGACAAACTGCTCGGCGGACCCCAGTGCGGACTGCTCCTCGGCGACGACGACCTCGTGCGGACGGTGTCCCGGCACCCCCTCGCCCGCGCCCTGCGCGTGGACAAGCTGACCCTGGCCGCGCTGCAGGCGACCCTGACCGGCCCCGGCACCCCGACCGCCGACGCCCTGGCCACCGACCCGGAGCTGCTGCGTCACCGCGCCGAACGGCTGGCCTCCGCGCTGAGCGGCGACGGCGTCGACGTCAAGGCGGTGCCGAGCGACGCGACGGTCGGCGGCGGCGGCGCCCCCGGCGTGACACTGCCCAGCGCGGCCCTGTCCCTGCCCGAGGCGTACGCGGGCGCGCTGCGCACCGGCCGGACCCCCGTGGTGGGACGCCTGGAGGGCGGCCGGTGCCTGCTCGACCTGCGCGCCGTACCGGCCGAGGACGACGAGCGGCTGGCCGAGGCCGTACGGGCCGTGGCGGAGAGGTAGGCGGCCATGCGGGTGGTGGCCACCGCCGGTCACGTCGATCACGGCAAGTCCGCCCTGGTGCGGGCGCTGACGGGCATGGAACCCGACCGTCACGAGGAGGAGCGTCGCCGGGGGCTCACCCTGGACCTCGGATTCGTCTGGACCCGGACCGAGGACGACGGGGACCTCGCCTTCGTGGACGTGCCCGGGCACGAGCGGTTCGTCGCCACCATGCTGGCCGGCGTCGGGCCGGTGCCCGCCGTGCTCTTCGTGGTCGCCGCCGACCAGGGCTGGCAGCGGCAGTCGCAGGAGCACCTCGCGATCGTCGACGCCCTCGGCGTACGGCACGCCGTCCTCGCGGTCACCCGCAGCGACCTCGCCGACCCCGGGCCCGTACGCGCCGACGCGGTCGAACGCCTCGCCGCCACCTCCCTGGGCAAGGTGCCCTCCGTCGCGGTGAGTTCCGTCACCGGCGCCGGACTCGGCGAGCTGCGCGAGGCGTTGGGGCGGATGGTCCGCTCCCTGCCCGTGCCGCCGGCCGATGCCGACGTACGGCTGTGGCTCGACCGCGCCTTCACGGTCCGCGGACGCGGCACGGTCGTCACCGGCACGCTCGGCGCGGGCACGCTGCGCGTCGGCGACCGGCTGCTGACCGGCGACGGCACGGCCCCGGTGCGGGTGCGCGGGCTGCAGTGCCTGCACGAGGAACGGGCCGCCGTGAGCGGGGTGGCCCGCGTGGCGGTCGACGTGCACGGAGCCGTCGACGGAACCCTGCGCCGGGGCCAGGTCCTGCTGTCACCGGACCGCTGGCTGCTCACCGCGCTCATCGACGTCCGCGTCACCGGGGAACCGGTCGCCGGTCTGCCCCGGGCCTCGACCCTGCACATCGGGACGGCCGCCGTGCCGGTGACCGTCCGCCCCCTCGGCGAGGACACGGCCAGGCTCACCCTCGCCCGCCCGCTGCCCCTGCGCGTCGGCGACCGCGCCGTCCTGCGCGAACCGGGCGGCACCCGTGTCCCCTGCGCGGTGACCGTCCTCGACGTACGTCCGCCCCGCCTGACCCGGCGCGGAGCCGGCCGTGCCCGCGCCGGGGAACTGGCCGCGATGACCGGACGCCCGGACGGCACCGCCGAACTGCGGCGGCGTCGGCTCGTACGACGCGGCGAACTGCTGGCGATGGGCGTACCCCCGCCGGCCGAGCCCGTCGCCGGGGACTGGCTGGCCGACGCCGGCCACTGGACACGGCTGCGCGCCCGCCTCGCCGAGGAGGTCGAGCGGCACGCCCGGCGGCACCCGATGGAGCCGGGCCTGCCCGCCGAGGCCGCGCGCCACCTGCTCGGCCTGCCCGACCGGCTGCTGATCGACGCCCTCGCCCGGACCCCCGGAGGCAGACAACTGCACCACCGCCAGGGCCGGTTGTACGGAGCCGACGCCACGCCCACCCTGTCCCCGGCCCTGCGCGCGGCCGTCGACGCCGTACGCGACGACCTGTCCCATGCCCCCTTCCGCGCACCCGAGGCGGACCGGCTGACGGAACTCGGCCTCACCCGCAAGGCACTGGCAGCGGCCGTCGCCGCCGGAGTACTCCTGCGGGTCGGCGACTCCCTCGTGCTGCTGCCGGGCGCGGACACCCGGGCCGCCGCGGTCCTGGCCCGCCTGCCACAGCCGTTCACCCTCAGTGAGGCCCGCCGCGCCCTGGACACGACGCGCAGGGTGGCCGTACCCCTGCTGGAGCACCTGGACGCGCGAGGGCTGACGGAACGGGTGGACGACCGGCACCGACGCTGCCGGCCAGCCGACGACCCACGTTGACCCGGCGGAGCTCGGTCCCTCGGCCGGGGAGGAGCGGCACAGCCCTCTGCCGGGGTGCGCCGATGTCAGTGATCAGACAGTTCCGGGTCACCTTCGACTGTGCGGAACCGGAGCGCGTGGTGAGCGTGCAGTGACCCCTCGGGTGTGGGGCCGAGACTGTTCTTCCAGCGCGTCCCCGAAGGCAAGACCGTCAAGCGCCGGCTGCATCTCGACGTGCGCGTCGGCACGGGGCTCGTCGGTCAGGAGCGCCTGGCCACGCTCGAGGTCGAACGCGCACGGCGCGTCGCGCTCGGCGCGGTGCACGTGCGCAGCCTCCTCGCCGACGAGGACGACGAGTCGTGCATCGTCATGCAGGACATCGAGGGCAACGAGTTCTGCCTCGGCTGAACATCCACCGGGACGGCGAGGAGACGGCCTGCTGCGGTCGGTCGCACCGACGGCCCACCCAGGGTGTGTAAAAGGTGTGAATGGTACATGTGTGGCGTGGAACTCCATTCCCGACCCTCACAGAACGGAGCAGCCGTGATCATCAAGAAGATGCACGACATGGGCATCCGCAGCGAACACGCCTACCTCGCCGGTGTCGCCTCCATCGGCCTCAGCGTCGTCTCCTGGATGTGCAGTCTCAAAGCCGAACCCCACGGCGTCGACCGCGCCGACCGGTGGGGCATCTTCGTCGGCGAATGGGCGCCCACCTTCATCGGCCTCGGCCTCGCCCTCTCCCACTACGAACAGCAGGAAGGCACCCTCACCGGGTCACTCCACAAGATGGGCTGACAGCACGGATGCCCGCCCCTCACGGGGCGGGCACCCGTACCTCGGGCGTCGCGGCAGAGGGGACGGTGACCGTCACCACCAGGCGCCACGGCCACCCGTGGGGTGACGACCGGAGAGGCCACGAACGGGCACCGCCCCGGCAGCGGTCACTGCTCCCGGCTCGCACCGCGATCATCCCGCCCTCCGCCCGGATGCGCCCGCACTCGTGCAGTGCGCGACCGGCGCCCGGTTTTCCCACCGTGCACGTCGACCGGACCAGCGCGGACGCGCGACTGCTCCCACGTCCGGCACTGCGCCGCAATGTCCAGAGCCCACTCCGCTCGGGCTGCGGCGTCAGCCGAGACGCCGACGCCGCGGGGTGGTCGTGGCCGGTCTTCATCCTCCGGCACTGGTGATGCGGGGGTGGAGTGGCTCGACCGGAGCGGTGGGAAGTCGGCCACGAGCTGTGGACGGTGATCGAGCGGCCGCCACCGAAGGCGGAGCGTCGGCCCCGGCACCTCGGGCGAAGGCGGCATCCGGGTCGGCTGGTGTTCCAGGGCGTCCTGTTCGTCCCGTGCACGGGGATCGCCTGGGCGCATCCGCCGCAGGAACCCGGCTTCGGCTCGGGCACGCCCTGCGGGCGCCGCCCGGCCGAGTGGACCGAGGCCGGAGTCCGGCCCCGGCTGCACGGGGTCCTTCTGGCCGAGCACTGAAAGGGGAGCCAAGACAGGACGAAGCTCCGTTGACCGGTGCAGGACGGGCAGCAGGCACCACCTGATCACCGACGCCACCGGTGCCCCGCTCGCCGCTTTGGCAGGCGGCGGCCGCAACGACGTCACCCAGCTGATTCCGCTGCTTCAGGCGGTGCCGCCGGTGCGGGCAACGCGGCCGGACCCGGCACCGCCCGGATGTGGTGCTGGGCGACCGCGGCTACGACCACGACAAGTACCGCCGCCTCGTCCGGGACCTCGGCGTGGAGCCGCTGATCGCCCGTCGGGACACCGAGCACGGCTCCGGACTCGGCGCCCAACGCTGGGTCGTGGAGCGAACATTCGCCCACCTGTACCGGTTCCGCCGCCTGCGGATCCGCTGGGGGATACGCGACGACATCCACGAAGGCTTTCTCACCCTCGGATGCGCACTGATCCGCCGGCGACGTCTGATCTCCCGAACAGGGGCTTCAAGACAGGCACGGCCTGCGTCGACAGCCCGGTGGCCGGCCTCAGGCCGGCTTGCGCCACACGGAGATGTGCTTCGCGGAGTCCTGGGTGAACGGCGCCCCGTCCCAGTCCGCGACGCGACGTTCCAGCTCGAGCCCGGCGATCCGCGCCATCAGGTCGAGCTCCGCCGGCCAGGCGTACCGGTGTCGGGAGTTCTCCCGGCGGTAGTGACCGCCGTCGCCGTCGCGGGTGAAGTGGTGCGAGACGAGCATCTGCTCGACCAGGTCGAAGGTGTCGAAGCCGAGATGCTGCTCGGAGACGTCGAACGGCACCGCGACCTGGCCGGGCGGCAGGAACCGCAGCGGTGGTACACCCAGCTCGATGACGAACCGGCCGCCGGGCTCCAGATGCCGTGCGGCGTTGCGGAAGCACTCGACCTGCTCGTCCTGGGTGAGCAGGTTCGTGATGGTGTTGTAGACGAGATAGACCAGGGTGAACTCACCGGGAACGACGGTGGTGGCCATGTCCCCGATGACCACCGGGAGCGTGTCCTCGTCGATCTTGCGCCGCAGCACCGCTGCCATGTGCTCGGACAGTTCGATGCCCACGACCGGCACGCCGCGTTCCCGGAGCGGGACTCCCACTCGTCCGGTTCCGATGGCGAACTCCAGTGCCCGGCCGTCTCCGGCGAGCTCGGTGAGGAAGGCGAGAGCCGGTCCGAGAACGGCAGCCGAAAACGCTTCGGTCTCCTCGGCGTCGTAACGGTCGGCGGTCGCACGGGTCCACAGTTCACTGCTCGTCACGGACGGCCACTTTGCCGGGGGCCGAGGGGTGCTGTCGACACGTTTACGTTCTCCGCGGCGCAGCGTGCACCACTCGTCGTCGCCTTCCCACGGCTTCGGCCGATCCACCGCGCACCCCGGATCGTCAGTTCCGGAGCGATTCCATCACCTCGGAGATCATTCCGTCAGGGGCTCCAAGAGGAGGAACGAAGCCGGGTGGACGATCAACAGCCTCAAGACCTCCCGGGCCGTAGCCACCAGGTTCGGCGGCGTGCCTACACCTTCCCCGGCACCGTCGCCTCGATCCGTCTCTGGCCTCGCTCCTGACCTGCACCACCCGCTCAAGCGACCTCGGTACACAGTTCAGCCTTCGAGCGACAGGAGTCCAGACCGCGTTGGCGCGTCAGCAAGCCAGGTCAGGTGTCACCCAACCCTGCAGCAGTCCCCTTCACGCAGGTGCGGTGATGGGTGACGTACGCGTCGAGGGCCTCACGGCTGGTGCAGCTTTGGCAGGCGACCGGGTGGATGATCGCGGCGGCCCTGTGGAGTGTCCGCTCGCCGAGGTCGATGCCGGTCTCCGCGGTGACCGAGACGTCGCACCAGGGGCAGGCTCGTCCGTCGCGCTGGGCGTCGGTCAGGAGCGGGCACATGCTCGCGAGGGGGATCAGGGTCGCGGCTGTGAGGATGCGCGCCATGCCTCGGCCGGTCGGAGTGACAGTGGTCACGGAGCCTGCTCCTCACCCAGCCGCGGTCCGAAGGCGTCCTCGGTCGCCGCAGCCAGGACGGATTCGATCGGTCGTGCCGAGGTGGGGGCATCGTTATGCCCGCCGTACGATCGGCAGACGTGGCACACATCTTCGAAGAGCTCGTGCAGATGCAGCGCGCCGCCGATCAGGCGCACGCCCAGGTCGAGCAGCTCCGGGACCAGTAAGGGCCGCCCGCCGCGACACCGTGGAGCGCGCAGCAGACCGAGACGTACGAGACCGCCTGGCGGGCCTGGCGCGACCTCGCCCGGGACGTACAGGCCGCGGTCACCGAGTACGCGAAGGAGCAGGGAGAGGCCCGGTACGACGCAGAGGCCGGTGTGAAGAAGGCGGCCCGGCACCCGGAGTAGGCGCCGGAGGTCCGCCGGCTACAGAGCTTCCGGCGGCACGTCCTCCCGCCAACCCGTCGGCCCGTCTCGTCCGGCGCGTACACGGACCGGCCACCCGGGTGCGCGCACCGGTCCCGTTCGGGTGATGCGCTCGACGCTCTCGCCTTGTCTGGCCCGGAAACTTCCTACCGTGCTGAGCACCCAGCCACCGAAATGGCTCGACCCTCTCAAGGAGTAACGCATGCGCCGCATTGCCGCTTTGACCATTGGGGCTTTCGCTCTCGTTGGTCTCCTCGCTGGGCCAGTGAATGCTGCCCCCGACCAGCCCACCGATGAGATCGTACCGCTCAGCTGCCTCTACTTGGGGATCCTCTGTCCGGTGGGCTACACGCCGTCGGCGAACTGACCGTCGTACGACAGTGCACGGGCCCGCTATCCCGGTCTCGGGGTGGCGGGCCGCGTGCTGTTCGGTGCGCCGGCCGGTGTACCGCCGGCGCCGCGGGTCTCGCTCGTCGGCGAGCGCCGGCTGCTGCTGCCGCTCACGGTCGGCGGCGGCGATGCGGGCCTCGCGGAGCGTCCGGTAGTTCGTCTTCCTCGCGGCGGGTACGGAGATCGGGGCGCGCTGGGCGGAGGCCGCGATGTCGTCGGCGCACGAGATGAGGGCGGCTTCGACGGCGCGCATCGTGTCGAGGATGTGCAGCCGGACGAGGACGGGACGTTCGCCGATCTGGAGGGGCTCCCGCTCCTGGGCGCGGAGGTGGGCGTCGTGGAGGTCGGTCCAGTGCATCGCGATGGTGCGAAGGTGGGTGGCGGTGGAGGCGGTGGTCATCGGGGCTCCGTGGTGCTGGTGGGACGGGGTACGGTGTGGCCACCGGACGGGGCGTGCCTGGCCTGGGGAGGTCTGTGGGCGCGCCCCTTCGTCGTGCTCAGAGGATGTGGTCGCTCTCGACGCAGTGCGACGACACGCACCGGCCGACAGGCGTCTCGGCCAGAGCGGCGTGGACGGCGTGCCAGATGAGCGCGTTGCGGTGGACGGGGTCCGGGGGCATGTACTGGCCGAGGTGGCGGATGTAGTCGTACACGGCGTCGTAGGCGGGCTGGCGCGGGTCAGAGGGGACGGGGATCGCGGGGTTGTGGTCGTCGTCAGTCGGCGGCTGGGGTCCGGCGTCGATGCTGGTGTCGACCATGGTCACTGCTCCGTGCTCTGGTCGGCGGGCTGGATGGCGTCGTGGAGTTCGACGAGGCGGGCGTCCCACCGGCGGGCGACGCTGGTGCCGAGCGGCGGCGGTCCGGCCGCGACCCACTGCTCGTACAGGGCGATGACGCGGGTGACGTTGTCCTCGGCGGAACGGTGAAGGCCGGAGAGGACGCGAGCGGTCGTCTCCAGCTCGCCCGGTCCGGCCGAGGCCGAGCAGGGCGAGGCTGATGAGCGGGAGGCCAGCGACGGCGACGCCGAGGAGGTGGCCGGCGGTCATGCGGCTTCTTCGTAGTCGGGTCGGTGTCGGGCCCAGCGGGCGGCGGCGTATCGGCCGCGGGCCCAGGTGGGGCGGTCCGGGCGGCGGATGGTGCGCCAGGCGAGTCGTGCGGTGCCCCAGGCGATGAGGACCAGGGCGTAGAGGACGAGGGTGGTGAGGGCGGCGAGGACGGTGAGCCAGGCGGCGAAGGCCCGGCCGAGGGCCCAGATGGTGTCGAGGGCTTCGGCGCTCACTGCCGCGCCTCGCAGTCGTGGTCGCCGGGCTCGAAGGGCTGCCCGTTCTCGTCGTGCAGGACGAGGCCGTCGTCTGCGTCGTACCAGCCGTCGCCGGTGGCGCCGCAGCTGCCGCACTCCCAGCGTCCGGCGAGGCCGATTCCGGTGAAGCCTCCGCTGTTCATCGCTGCGCCCGTCCTGCCGCGTCCCGGCGGCGAGCTTGCGGACGCGGAGCCAGGTGATGTGGACCGGGACCATCTCGGCGTGCTGGTGGCGGTTGTAGTCGTCGAGGGCGTCGAGGGCGTCGTCGTGACGGGCGATGTCCACCGCTCCGGAGCGGGCCGGGTGCAGGCGGCGGAACAGCTTGGTCAGCGCCTCACCGTCCCCGGCCGGCCCCGGCGGCACCTGCGCCTGGGCGTGCTCGAACCAGAACTTGTCGACCGTGGTGGTGATGTCCGCGATGACGTCGGTGTACTGGTCGGTGCGGATGGTGCCCTGGTGGTAGTCGTTGCCGCCGATGAGGACGGCGTAGTGCATGTGCTCGTAGCCGTTGACGGCGATCTGCCACAGCACCTGTGCGGTGACGTCATCGGAGGCGCCGGCGTGCCACTGCGCGGACTTGAACGCGCTGCGGGTCTTGGTCTCCAGTGCGCACGGGGCCTGCTCGTGGGAGTCGAGCGGGCACTCGGTGACGCGCCGGTCGAGGGTGGTCGTCCAGTGCGGGTGGTCGACGTGTGCGACGAGGCCGACGCGGCGGATCACGTTGCGGTTCTGCATGGCCCACCGGCGGACGACGTTCTCTTCGTTGACGGTGCCCCAGTAGGCGGCTTCGCCCTCTTCGGGAGCCCTTGGTGTGGCCACGGTGTGGCCATGGGGAGTGGGGGTTATGAGTCTTAGCAGGTCAGAAGCCTGGATGGAGCGGAGGCGGACAGGAATCGAACCTGCCTGCCCGAGATCCTCGGACACCTCGGTTTTGAAGACCGGGAGGGCCACCAGGCACCCACACGCCTCCACCGCCCGGCCAGGCTACACAGACACCCGGCCACTGTCCCGTCACCACCGAGGAGCACCGGCATGACATCGACGAGCGAGACCGCTGTACGCCTCACCCAGTACGCCCACGGCGGCGGCTGTGCCTGCAAGATCCCTCCCGGCGAACTCGAGGACGTCCTCGGCCCGCTGACCCGGGCGCGGACCGCCACGAGCGGCCTCCCGCTCCTGGTGGGGCTGGCCACCGGCGACGACGCGGCCGTCGTCACCCTGCCCGCGTCGCCCGGCGGCACCGCACAGGCCGTCGTGTCCACCGCCGACTTCTTCACCCCGGTCGTCGACGACCCCTACGACTGGGGCCGCATCGCCGCCGCCAACGCGCTCTCCGACGTCTACGCGATGGGCGGCCGCCCCGTCCTCGCGGTCAACCTGCTGGCCTGGCCGCGCGACGTCCTGCCCTTCGAACTGGCTCGCGAGGTGCTGCGCGGCGGCCTGGACATCGCCGCCGAGGCCGGCTGCCACGTGGGCGGCGGGCACAGCGTCGACGACCCCGAGCCCAAGTACGGCATGGCCGTCACCGGCCTCGCCGACCCGGCCCGGCTGCTGCGCAACGACGCCGGCCGGCCCGGCGTACCGCTGTCGCTGACCAAACCGCTCGGCCTGGGCGTGCTGAACAACCGTCACAAGGCGACCGGCGAGCGGTTCGAGCAGGCGGTGGCCGTCATGGTCGCCCTCAACCGGGACGCGGCCGCGGCGGCCCTGGACGCCGGAGCGGTCTGCGCCACCGACGTCACCGGTTTCGGCCTCCTCGGCCATCTGCACAAGCTGGCCCGCGCCTCCGGCGTGACCGCCGTGCTCGACACCGCCGCGGTGCCCTTCCTGGACGGCGCCCGGGAGGCGGTGCGCGACGGCTACGTCAGCGGCGGCACCCGGCGCAACCTGGAGTGGGTGGCGCCGTTCACCGACTTCGGGGACACCGACGCCGACACCCGCCTCCTGCTGGCCGACGCCCAGACCTCCGGCGGGCTGCTCGTGGCCGGTGAGGTGCCGGGGGCGCCCGTGATCGGCGAACTGGTCGCCCGCGGGCCGCACTCGGTCGTCCTGCGCTGACCCGGACGCGTGCGCCGCCCGCCCGTCACGGCTCCGTGCCGGTGTGCTCGTCGATACCCGCGCGCGCCCGGTACTCCCGCACCAGCGCCGGCGCGGCCGGACCCCTCGGGCGCCGGCCCGGCCGGATGTCCACGGCCAGCGCCTTGGACTCCTGGATGTGCGTGTTCGGGTCGAGGGCCATGTGCAGCAGCTCGTTGGCCGCGTCGCCCGTGCTGCAGCCGTTCGGACCCCAGTGATAGGGCAGGCCCACCTGGTGCAGGGTCCGGCCGTGCACGGTCAGCGGCGGCATCCGGTCGGTGACCAGCACCCGGGCCTCGATCACCCCGCGGGCACTGACGATCGTCGCCCAGCCGGTGTGCTCCAGGGCGCGCTCGGCGGCCAGCTCGGGGGAGACCTCGCAGAAGAACTCCGGTTGCAGCTCCGCGAGGTACGGCTGCCAGCGCGACATGCCACCCGCCGTGTGGTGCTCGGTGAGCCGGTACGTGGTGGCGACGTACGGGAACACCTCGGAGCCGGGGGCGCCCGCGCTCGGCTGGTAGCGGTTGTCCGGGTGCGGCGGCAGCAGGTGCCGTACGGGGTTGCGCTGTTGGCTGTACAGCAGGTTGGGGAAGGGGGAGTCCTGCGGCTCGTAGTGCGTGGGCAGGGGGCCGTCGGTGAGTCCCGAGGGCGCGTACAGCCAGGCCTTGCCGTCGGCCTGCATGATGAACGCGTCGGTGCCCGACAGGGCCTGGGGGCCGGTGGCGTCCGGCGGCGGCACGTGGCCGGGGGACTTGTCGGGGGGGAAGTCCGGGACGTCGTGCCCCACCCACTTCTCCTGCTCCTCGTCCCACCACACCAGCGCCTTGCGCTCGCTCCACGGTCTGCCGTCCGGGTCGGCCGACGCGCGGTTGTACAGCACGCGGCGGTTGGCCGGCCAGGCCCAGCCCCACTCGGCCGCGACCCAGTCCTGCCGCCCGCCCGGCTTGCGGCGGGCGGCCTGGTTGACGCCGTCGGCGTGGACGCCGCAGTAGATCCAGCAGCCGCACACCGTGGAACCGTCGTCCTTCAGCTGCTCGTAGGAGGACAGGGGGGTGCCGTCGGCGTCGTGGCCGTTGATCTCGGCGAGGACCGCCTCCGCGTCCGGTTCGGACAGCTCACCCTTGACCGGGTAGTCCCAGGCCAGGTCGATGAGCGGCCGGTCCATCGGGTCGGTGGAGTCGGCGAGCTTGCGGCGGATGATCCGGCCGAGGTGGTAGGTGAACCACAGGTCGCTGCGGGCCTCGCCGGGCGGCGGCACCGCCCGGTGGTGCCACTGCAGCAGGCGCTGGGTGTTGGTGAAGCTGCCGTCCTTCTCGGTGTGCGCGGCGGCCGGCAGGAAGAACACCTCGGTGCCGATGTCCTCGGTGCGCAGCTCGCCCGTCTCGATCTCCGGGCCGTCCTTCCACCAGGTCGCCGACTCGATGAGGGAGAAGTCCCGCACCACCAGCCAGTCCAGGTTGGCCATCCCGAGGCGCTGCATCTTGGCGTCGGCCGAGCCGACCGCCGGGTTCTCACCCATCAGGAAGTAGCCCTTGCAGGTCCCCGCCAGCTGCTCCATGACCGTCTCGTACGTGGAGTGGGAGCCCGTCAGTCGCGGCAGGTAGTCGAAGCAGAAGTCGTTCTCCGCCGTCGCCGCCTCGCCCCAGTAGGCCTTGAGCAGGCTCACCAGGTAGGCGCGCATGTTGCCCCAGTAGCCCTTGCGGGCCGCCTCGCCGCGCACGAAGGCGTCCAGGTCCTCCCGCCGGTGGGCGTGCGGCATCGGGATGTAGCCCGGCAGCAGGTTGAACAGGGTCGGGATGTCCGTGGAGCCCTGGATGGAGGCGTGTCCCCGCAGGGCCAGGATGCCGCCGCCGGGCCGGCCGATGTTGCCGAGCAGGCTCTGCAGCACCGAGGCCGCGCGGATGTACTGCACGCCCACCGTGTGCTGCGTCCAGCCGACCGCGTAGGCGAAGGCGGTGGTCCGGTCGCGGCCCGAGTTCTCCGTGACCAGTTCGCACACCTGCCGGAACAGGTCCTGCGGCACCCCGCAGATCCGCTCGACCATCTCAGGCGTGTAGCGGGCGTAGTGCCGCTTGAGCACCTGGAGGACGCAGCGCGGGTGCGTCATCGTCCCGTCCCGCTCGATCCCGCCCTCGCCGATGTCGGGGCCGCCCGAACCGTGCGACTCGCCGCGCGCCGCCTCCGACACGGAGGCACCGTCGCCGGTGCGGTCCTCGTACTCCTGGTCGCGTTCACCGGAGGCGGACTGCATCTCCGTGCCCTCGTACTGCCAGCTCGCGTTGTCGTAGCTGCGGCTGTCCGCGTCGAGGCCGGAGAAGACGCCGTCGAGGTCCTCGGTGTCGCGGAAGTCCTCGCGCAGCACGACGGGACCGTTGGTGTAGGCCGCCACGTAGTCGCGGAAGTACTTGTCGTTGCCGAGGACGTAGTTGATGATGCCGCCGAGGAAGGCGATGTCCGAGCCCGCGCGCAGCGGCACGTGGACGTCGGCCAGCGCGCTGGTGCGGGTGAAGCGCGGATCGACGTGGATCACCTTCGCGCCGCGCGCCTTCGCCTCCATCACCCACTGGAACCCGACCGGATGGCACTCGGCCATGTTCGAGCCCTGGATGACGATGCAGTCGGAGTGCTGCAGGTCCTGCTGGAAGGTGGTCGCGCCGCCGCGGCCGAACGAGGTTCCCAGACCGGGAACGGTGGAGGAGTGTCAAACACGTGCCTGGTTCTCGATCTGCACCGCGCCCAGGGCGGTGAACAGCTTCTTGATCAGGTAGTTCTCCTCGTTGTCCAGCGTCGCGCCGCCGAGGCTCGCGATGCCGAGGGTGCGGCGGGTGCGGGTCTCGTCGACCTCCCACTGCCAGCCCGCGCGCCGTGCCTCGATCACCCGGTCGGCGATCATGTCCATCGCCGTGTCCAGGTCCAGGCGCTCCCAGTCGGTGCCGTGCGGGCGCCGGTACAGGACGTGGTGCTCGCGGGCGCCGCCCGTCGTCAGCTGGAGGCTCGCCGAGCCCTTGGGGCACAGCCGGCCCCGGGAGATGGGGGAGTCGGGGTCGCCCTCGATCTGGGTGACGCGCCCGTCCTCGACGTACACGTTCTGGCCGCAGCCCACGGCGCAGTACGGGCAGACGGACTTCACCACCCGGTCCGCCGAGGCCACCCGGGGCGTGAGCCGTGCGCTCGCCCCGCTCTTGGCGGCGGCGCCGCGGCCCAGGGGGTCGGTGCCCTTGAGCTGGCGGTAGACCGGCCAGGAGTCGATCCAGGTGCGTACGCCCATGCTCTCCTCCGCCCTTCCTCGGTGCGCTCGGCCGGCCCCGGGTGCCCCGGTTCCGGCGTCCCAATCCTCCGCCGCGCCGTCCGGCGGGCCCCGGGCCCGCTCGGTGCGGCCCGGTCAGCCCGTGCCGTCCCGAAGCCGTTCCCGCTGCGGTACGACGGTGTACCTCGGGTCCTGCGCGGAGGCCACACCGGCGTGGAACACGCCGAACCTGAGGGCCGCGGAACCCGTCAGCAGCGCGGCCCCGGCCAGTGCGGCCGCGCCGCGGCGACGGCCCGCCACGGCGGCCAGCGCCGCGCCGCCGGCCGTCAGCGCGTCCGCCGCGCGCAGCAGCCCGCGTGCCCTGCCCTGCCCGAAGGGCTCGGACACCATGCCCATCCGCCGTTTCATCAGCCGGAAGGCGCCCAGCTCCAGGGCCGCCCCCAGCACCGCCGTCCGGCGGGCGGGCCCCGTCTGCGCCGACGGGACGCCGGCCAGCGCCAGGCCCGCCGCCGCGGTCGCCGCGGAACCGGCGAAGACGAACGGCAGCTCCCGGTGGCCCTCGTGCCACGAGGGCACCGCCGTGTCGGACAGCAGCACGGCGGTGTACGTGGCGACGGCCGGGCCGAGCACCGCCGCCCCGGCCGTGGCGGCGGTCCCGGCCGGCCGGCAGCGGCCGGTCACGTCCGAGGCCGCGGCGGCCAGGGTGAGCGGCGCGTAGCCGGCCAGCAGCCAGGACCCCATGTTCATCGGCGAGGTGGGCTTGACGACGCGCAGCATGTTGAGGAAGCGGGCGGGCCGGCCCAGGTCGTGGACCAGCGCGGCCAGCGACAGGGAGACGGCGCCCGCCGCGCCCAGCTTCGCCGTCCGCGCCAGCGCCGGACGCCCCGTGGCGTGCCCGCCGGCCGCCAGCAGCGACGACGCGCCCGCGAGCCCGCCCAGCCAGAGGTAGCCCGCGATGTCGAGGGCCGCCCAGTTCGGCTCGTTCAGCACCGGCCTGCCGTAGTACGAGGAGAACTCCGCGTCCGGCACCACCGGCCGCTCACCGCGCCCACGGCGGCGCCGGCGGCGCCCGGTGTGCGTTCCCGTCGGGGCGTCGCGCCCGGGCCGCGTGCCCCGGACACCGCCGCGCGTGACGTCCGAACCCCTCATCGGGGCCTCCCGGCGAAACCGGCGACGGCCAGCGCGGCGAGCGAGACGGCGGCCGCCGCCGCGTGCCGCCACATCGAGGGCAGGTC
This sequence comes from Streptomyces sp. NPDC093586, assembly GCF_044764905.1. Taxonomy (NCBI): domain Bacteria; kingdom Bacillati; phylum Actinomycetota; class Actinomycetes; order Kitasatosporales; family Streptomycetaceae; genus Streptomyces; species Streptomyces sp. NPDC093586. Next base: position 75,207 of record NZ_JBIWJA010000012.1, read on the forward strand.
CCGGGTGGTGACCACCGGGTCGGGCGGCAGCCCGTACACCTCCGGCTCGTCCAGCAGCAGGAAGAAGGCGCCGTCGCCGCCGACACCGTCGTCCGGGCTCTCCCCGTACAGCCGGGCGTCGGTCACCCCGGCCGCGTGCAGCTGCGCGACCCGGGCCGCCGCCCGCTCCCGCAGCTCGTCGAGCGGGCCGAACTGGATCGAGTCGGTCGGGCAGGCCTTCGCGCAGGCCGGTTCCATGCCGACGCCGAGCCGGTCGTAGCACAGCGTGCACTTCCAGGCGCGTCCGTCACCCTCCCGCTGGTCGATGACGCCGTACGGGCAGGCCGGCACGCAGTAGCCGCAGCCGTTGCAGACGTCCTCCTGCACGACCACCGTGCCGAACTCGGTGCGGAACAGGGACCCGGTGGGGCACACGTCCAGGCACGCGGCGTGGGTGCAGTGCTTGCACACGTCGGAGGCCATGAGCCAGCGCAGCTCGGTACGCCCGTCCGGCGCCACGGGGGAGACGCCGCCGGCCGGGGCTCCCGAGGGCGCCCGGTCCGGCGGGGGAACGGTGGCACCGGGGCCGGGGGAGGCGGGCGAGGTGCCCAGGCTCCGGGCGGCCTCGAACACGTCCACGCTCTCGTGACCCGTCCCCGGCTCCTGGCCGCCGAGCGGCTTGCGCTGCTCGATGAAGGCGACGTGCCGCCAGGTGTCGGCGCCGAGCCCCTGCGTGTTGTCGTAGGACATGCCGGTGAGCAGCAGACCGTCCTCCGGGACGGCGTTCCATTCCTTGCAGGCCACCTCGCAGGCCTTGCAGCCGATGCACACGGAGGTGTCGGTGAAGAAGCCGACGCGGGGCGGGGGATCGGGATGACCGGCCGCGGCCGCCACGTCCGGCTCCGGCCCGGAGAGCCGGTGGGCGTGGTGCGCGCGTTTGCCGGACGGGGCGGCGCCGGCGCTCTCCTCGGTCATGCCGTACCTCCACGCCCCGCCGCTCGCGGCGTCCGGTTCCTCAGCCTGGGTGGCTCGGTGCCCTTCCGAGCCTGGCACGGGTGCCCGGGACGCGCGCGCCCGAAACGGCCGACGGGTGCCTTCGGGCCCGGACCGGCGGGCGGAGGCGCGTCAGGCGACGCGGGGGCCGGTGACGCGCCGGCCGTCGTCGTCGTAGGGCCAGACGTTGACGGTGCAGCCGTGGAGCCCCTTGATCTGCTGCATCATCACCGGCGCGGGCCGTCCCGGGCCGGGGCAGCCCTCGTGGCCGTGGCCCAGGAAGTGCCCGACCTCGTGGTTGATGACGAGCGCCCGGTACGACGTCACGTCGTCCGCGTAGTACTGGGTGGCCAGCAGCCACCGCTTGAGGTTGACCATGACGTCCTGGCCGACGTTGCAGTTGACCTCGCCGCCGGTGTCCAGGCCGTAGTAGCCGCATATCCGGTCCACCGTCGCCGCCGTGGCGAGCCGCACCCGGAAGTCGGACGGACCGTCGGGCACGCGGCGGAACCCCACCGTGCCGTCGGCCGTCCAGCCCCGCTGGTCCGCGAGGATCCGCTCGACCTCGGCGGCGACGTCCGGCGCCTTCAGCCCGATGCCGTCCTCGACCTCGACCACATAGGTCAGCGTGCGCCCGCTCCCACCGGCCAGCTCGCCCCGGCCGCCGGCGGGGGTGAACGTTCCCGGCCCCTTGGACGGGATCTTCGAATCGTCCGGGGAGTACTCCTTCTCCTGGCCGGCGGGTCGTTCGGACGCCTGTGTGCCCCCCTGCAGGGCCAGCCCGCCGGCGAGCAGCAGCACGACGGCGGCCGCGAGACCCGCCCAGAGGACCGGCGCCCTGCGGCCCGGGCCGCGGCGAGCACGTTTTCCGGGCCTGAGCCGCAGGGACGGGTCGGCGGACGGCGGGGGCGTCGATCGGTGCGCGTTCATGATCATGCAGCGTGCCGCGGCCGTGTGATCCCCGGTGGACCGCTTGTGGACCACTCTGTAACAGCCGTCCGCCCGTGCGCGAACACCCGTTCGCTCCGACGCATACTGGGACGCATGCCACGGGTCCTGATCATCGAAGACGACCGCGCCGTCCGGGAGGGCGTCCGCCTCGCCCTGCGCCGCCAGGGACACGAGGTCGCCGCCGCCGCGACCGGCGAGGACGGACTGCGGGAACTGCGGACGTTCCGGCCCGACGCCGTCGTCCTCGACCTGATGCTGCCCGGCATGTCCGGACTGGAGGTGTGCCGCCGCATCCGCGAACACGACCAGGTCCCCATCATCATGGCCACCGCCCGCGGCGACGACATCGACGTCGTCGTCGGACTGGAGGCCGGAGCGGACGACTACGTGGTCAAGCCCGTCCGCGCCCGCGTCCTGGACGCCCGCATCCGGGCGGTGCTGCGCCGCGCGGGCGGCCCCCCGGACGACCACGGCGGGCCGCGCACCGAGCAGCACGGCGACCTGACCATCGACCGCGCCGGACTCACCGTCACCCACCGGGGACGGCCCGTCGCCCTCGCCCCGTCCGAACTCCGGCTGCTGCTCACCCTGTCCGCCTCGCCCGGCCAGGTGTTCAGCCGCCAGCAGCTCCTGGAAGCCGTGTGGGAGCACAGCTACCACGGAGACGCACGGCTCGTGGACGCCTGCGTCAAGCGCCTCAGAGCCAAGATCGGCGAGCCCGCCGACCAGCCGCGCCACATCCACACGGTGCGCGGTTTCGGCTACCGCTTCGGGCCCCGGTGAGGACGGTGGGGTTCCTGCGCGCGCTGGGCGGGCTGCGCGTGCGGCTGATGGTGGCCTTCGCCTTCGTCGCCGCCGTGGCCACGGTGACCACGGGCGCGCTGACCTTCCGCGAGGCACGCACCGGCATTCTCCAGCAGAGCCAGGACACGGTGATCGAGGGCTTTCGGGACCGGGTCGACACCCTGGTGCCCAACTACCGGTTCCCGCCCGGCCGGTCCGACCTGGAGACGTTCGCCGCCGACGTGGCGCGCGGCGGACGGTCCCAGAACTGGCGGGTGCTGGCCGTCTACCGGGAGACGAGCGCGACCTCCGACCCCGGTGACTCCTTCGGCGAGCTGTCCCCGGCCATGCGCGGGTCCGTGCGCTCGCGCCGCGTCACGGTCTTCCAGCGCGTGACGAGCGACGGCCGGTCCTTTCTCGTCGTCGGCATGCCCGTCACCTTCGCCGGCCCGTACTCCACCGCCGAGCCCGCCTCCGGGCTCGAGGTCTACCTCACGGTCCCCCAGGACGACGAGCAGGGATACGTCGACGCCCTGGTCAGCGCCGTCGAACGGGCCACCGTGCCCGCCCTCGCCCTGGCCGTCGTCCTCGCCCTGCTGGCCGCGCGCGGGGTGCTGCGGCCGGTCAGGGAACTGCGCCGGGCGACCCGCAGCATCGCCGAGGGCCGGCTCGACACCCGGCTCGCCGTACAGGGCACCGACGAACTCGCCGACCTCTCCCGCACCTTCAACGAGACCGCCGAGGCGCTGGAGGGATCGGTCGCGGAACTGCGACGCCTGGAGGCCGGCGCCCGGCGCTTCGCCGCGGACGTCTCGCACGAACTGCGCACCCCGCTGGCGGCGATGACGGCGGTCACCGACGTCCTGGACGAGGACGCCGCCGGCCTGGACGACGACACCGCCACGGCCGTACGCCTCATCAGCGAGGAGACCACCAAACTGGCCGCCCTGGTCGACGACCTGATGGAGATCTCCCGGTTCGACGCGGGCGCGGCCGCCCTCCACCTGGACGACATCGACCTCGTCGAGTCCGTACGGCGCACCCTCGCCACCCGCGGCTGGACCCACACCGTGGAGACCGCCCTGCCGGCGCCCGGTACGCTGCGCGGCCGCGTCGACCCGCGCCGCTTCGACGTCGTCGTCGCCAACCTCGTCGCGAACGCCCTCCGCCACGGCCGACCTCCCGTGCACCTGCGCCTCTACGAGCGCAACGACTCCGAAGCGGGCGGACAGGCGGTCGTCGAGGTCCGCGACAGCGGGGACGGCATCCCCGACGGCGTCCTGCCGCACGTCTTCGACCGCTTCTACAAGTCGGACACCGCCCGGGCCCGGAGCGAGGGCAGCGGGCTCGGCCTGGCCATCACCACGGAGAACGTCCGCCTGCACGGCGGCACCGTCCGGGCGGCCAACCATCCGGACGGCGGCGCCGTCTTCACGGTCGTCCTCCCCCTGTGCCAGGACGGCACGCCGGACGGAACGGGGAACCTGGCGAAGGAGGACCGGGCATGAACGTCCGGCGTACGCTGCCGGCCCTGCTGACGGCGGCCCTCGCCCTGTCCGCCTGCGACATCCCCGCGACCGGAGTGGTCGAGGCCGGCGAACCCGCCACCGGCGTCCTCGCACCGCCGGGCGCCACCCCGGTGCCGAAGGAGACCCCGGCCGTGCCGGTCGCCACGGTCCCGCTGTACTTCGTCTCCGGCGGTTCCCTGGTCGCCGTCCCCCGCGCGCTGCCCGGCGGGGCGGAACTCGGCAACACGGTACTGATGCTGTTCAAGGGCCCGGACGCCGGGGAACGGGAGAGGGGACTGACGACCGAGCTGCCGCCGACCGGCGCCGCGCCCACCATACGGACCGACGGGGCGTCGGTCACCGTCGAACTGCCTCCGGCCGCCGCCGGGCTGAACGACACGGCCGTCGACCAGCTGGCCTGCACGGTCGCCGGAGCCCGGCTGCGCCAGGACCCGGAACTGGGCAGCGCGCAGGTGACCGTGGAGCAGCCCGGCGGCCGGCTGGCCGGCCGGTCCAGCGAGGACTGCCCGGGCCTGCCGACCGCCCTCCCCGCCCCCGCCGAGCCCCCGGGCTGACCGCCCGGCCCGTCCCGACGGCACCGGTACGGAAAGCGCCCGTGCCACCCCGCCTGTCGGCGGACCGCCCACCGGTGGCACCGTGTCCGGCGTGAGGGAACCGGAGACGACGAGGAGCCCGGACATGCCGACGGACCACCACACGGACGACACCCAGGCGCTGCGGGGCGTGCGGATCGCGGACTTCTCCCGTGTGCTCGCCGGGCCGTACGCCACGATGCTCCTCGCCGACCTGGGCGCCGAGGTCGTCAAGGTGGAACGGCCCGGCACCGGCGACGACACCCGCGCCTGGCGTCCGCCCGCCGACCCCTCCGGGACCTCCACCTACTTCCTGGGCGTCAACCGCAACAAGCGCTCCGTCGCCCTCGACCTGAGCACCGACGAGGGACGCGAGCGCGCCCGCACCCTGATCGCCCGCTCGGACGTCGTGGTGGAGAACTTCCGCCCCGGCACCATGGAGAAGCTCGGACTCGGACCCGGGGAACTCCTCGCCGCCGACCCGCGGCTCGTCTACTGCTCCGTCACCGGCTTCGGCACCGGCGCCGGCGCGGCGCTGCCCGGCTACGACCTCCTGGTGCAGGCGGTGGGCGGGCTGATGAGCGTCACGGGGGAACCCGACGGGGAACCCCTCAAGACCGGCGTCGCCCTCGTCGACGTCATCACCGGACTGCACGCGGTCGTCGGCATCCTGGCCGCGCTGCGCCACCGCGAGCGGACCGGCCGGGGACAGCTCGTCGAGGTCAGCCTGCTCGGCTCACTGCTGTCGGCGATGGCCAACCAGTCCTCCGGCTACGTGTCCGCCGGCGTCGTCCCGGGACGCCTGGGCAACGCCCACCCGAGCATCGCCCCGTACGAGACGTTCCCCACGGCGGACCGCCCGATCGCCCTCGCGGTCGGCAACGACCGCCAGTTCGCCGCACTGACCGCGCTGCTGGGGCGGCCCGAGCTCGCCGACGACGAGCGGTTCCGCACCAACCCCGACCGCGTCGCCCACCGGAGCGAACTCCGTCCCCTCCTCCAGGAGCTGCTGCGCACCCGCGCCGCCGACCACTGGGCCGTCGTCCTGCCCGCCGCCGGAGTGCCGGCCGGGCCGGTCAACGCCCTCGACGAGGCCTTCGCCTACGCCGAACGGCTGGGCGTCGAGGCCGTCGTGGACGTCGGGGGTACCCGCCAGGTGGCCCACCCCATCCGTCTCGGGGCCACACCGGCGCAGTACCGGCTCGCACCGCCTGACCTGGGCGAACACACCGAGGAGGTGTTCCGCGCCGACGACGGGCACGATGCCTGACGACGCCTCGGCGTGGTCCTGCGACTGGCGCCCGGACCCCTGGGTACCCTCCGCCGCATGGCGGTGGACAGAACGACCGAGCCGCCGCGCCGGACGCCGGCGCGGCAGCGGACGGACCGCACCCTCGGGCGGGCGCTGGCGCGGTGGGCGAGGACGACCGATCACAAGGTGATCGGGAACCTCTACATGACCACGTCGTTCGGTTTCTTCCTCTTCGGCGGCGTGCTGGCCATGCTGATGCGCACCGAACTCGCCCGTCCGGGACTGCAGCTGTTCTCCGCCGAGCAGTACAACCAGCTGTTCACCGTGCACGGCACCGTCATGATGCTGCTGTTCGCGACCCCGCTGTTCGCCGGGTTCACCAACGCCGTCATGCCGCTGCAGATCGGCGCCCCGGACATGGCGTTCCCCCGCCTCAACGCGCTGTCGTACTGGATGTACCTGTTCGGCGGCCTGATGGTGGTCTCCGGGTTCCTGCTCCCGCAGGGGGCGGCGTCCTTCGGATGGTTCGCCTACGCGCCGCTGAACAGCGCCACGTTCACCCCGGGGGCGGGCGGCGACCTGTGGACCATGGGCCTGGTGGTGAGCGGTGTGTCGACCACGCTCAGCGCGGTCAACTTCATCACCACCATCGTGTGTCTGCGCGCACCCGGCATGACCATGTTCCGGATGCCGATCTTCACCTGGAACGTGCTGTTCACGTCGATCCTGGTGCTGCCCGCCTTCCCCGTGCTCACGGCCGCCCTGTGCGCGCTGGAGGCCGACCGGAAGTTCGGCGCGCACATCTACGACCCCGCCAACGGCGGGGCGTTGCTGTGGCAGCACCTGTTCTGGTTCTTCGGGCATCCCGAGGTGTACATCGTCGCGCTGCCGTTCTTCGGGATCGTCTCCGAGATCATCCCGGTGTTCAGCCGCAAGCCGATCTTCGGCTACGTCAGCCTGATCGGTGCCACCATCGCCATCACCATGCTCTCCGCGGTGGTGTGGGCCCACCACATGTTCGCCACCGGGGCCGTGCTGCTGCCGTTCTTCTCGGTGATGTCGTTCCTGATCGCGGTGCCCACAGGGGTGAAGTTCTTCAACTGGATCGGCACGATGGTCCGCGGCTCGCTGTCCTTCGAGACACCCATGCTGTGGTCGTGCGGCTTCCTGGTGACGTTCCTGCTCGGCGGCATGAGCGGTGTCCTCATCGCCTCGCCGCCCCTGGACTTCCACCTGACGGACTCGTACTTCATCGTCGCCCACCTGCACTACGTGCTGTTCGGCACGGTCGTGTTCGCGATGTTCGCCGGCTTCTACTTCTGGTGGCCCAAGTTCACCGGCAGACTCCTCGACGAACGCCTCGGCCGGATCCACTTCTGGACGCTCTTCACCGGCTTCCAGACCACGTTCCTCGTCCAGCACTGGCTCGGCGAACAGGGCATGCCGCGCCGCTACGCCGACTACCTGGCCGCGGACGGCTTCACCGCCCTCAACACCATCAGCTCCATCGGCGCCTTCCTGCTGGGCCTGTCCACGCTGCCGTTCCTCTACAACGTCTGGCGCACCCGCCAGTACGGCGTCCGGGTGGAGCACGACGACCCCTGGGGCTACGGCCGCTCCCTCGAATGGGCCACCTCCTGCCCGCCCCCGCGCCACAACTTCACGTCGCTGCCCCGGGTGCGCTCCGAGTCCCCGGCGTTCGACCTGCACCACCCCGACATCACCCGACACGACCAGAGGCACGTGCAGTGAGGACCGAGTCCCGGCTGTTCACCGGTGTGGCCGTCTTCTTCGGCAGCACCGCCGTTCTCTACGGCTGGTGGTCGGCCGAGCCCGCCGGCACCGCCGCCCTGACCATCGCCTTCCTGATGGCCTCGCTCGTCGCGTTCTTCTTCCGAGTGCAGCACCACAAACGCGGCCCGCGGGCCCAGGACCTCGACGACGCCGAGGTCGCCGACTCCGCGGGCCCGCTGGACTTCTTCCCGCCGCACAGCCCCTGGCCGATCACGGTCGCGCTGGGCGCCGCCGTCGTCGCGCTCGGCATCGTCTGGGGCCTGTGGCTCGCCCTGATCGGTTTCGGCCTGCTGGCCTTCGCCGTCTTCGGGCTGGTCTTCCAGTACGCCGACCGGGGCGTTCAGCGCTCCAGCTCGTCCGAGGAGGGCTCCCGCTCCGGCTCCCCGACGTCGACCCGGTCCCCGTAGTACCACTCGCTGAGCGTCGCCCGCAGCCGCCCGACGTGCGGCGCCTCCGCGTCGGGCGCGGTCCGTGCGAGCGGCTCGGGCTCCTTCCGCGACCGCAGCACGTACCGCTCCTCGGCGTCGAGCGGCTCGTGGCTCTCGGTGTAACCGCCCGCGAGGGCCTGCCGCAGCTCGCCCGTCTCCTCGCCCTCGGCCAGCCGTTCGCGGTCCGACTCCTGCATCGCCAGGCAGACCCGCTTGGTCACCATGAAGGCGACCGGCGGCAGCACCACCAGGGAGATCCGGAACACCCACGTCAACAGGTTCAGCGAGACGTCGAACGTGTGGGCGATGATGTCGTTGCCGCCCGCGGCGAGCAGCACCGCGTAGAAGACGATCCCGGCGACCCCGAGACCGGTCCGCACCGGCTTGTCCCGAGGCCGGTCGCACAGGTGGTGCTCCTCGTGGTCGCCCGTCACCCACCGCTCGAAGAACGGGTACGCGTACAGCGCGGCGAACAGGAGGAGCGGCAGCAGCACCGCCGGGACCAGCACGTTCCACATCAGGGTGTGCCCGGCCACCGCCGTCTCGAAGGGCGGCATCAGACGCAGCGAGCCCTCCAGGAAGCCGACGTACCAGTCCGGCTGCGAACCCGTCGAGACGATGTCGGTGCGGTAGGGGCCGTACACCCAGACGGGGTTGATCTGCGCCACCGCCGAGAGCACCGCCACGACCCCGGACACCGTGAGGAACAGGCCGGTCGAACTCGCCGCGAACTGCGGGAACAGCGGCTTGCCCACGACATTGCGCCCGGTGCGGCTTCGGCCCGCCCACTGGGTGTGCTTGAGGTAGAAGACCAGCACGAGGTGGAGGGTGACGAGCGCCAGCAGCAGCCCCGGGATCAGCAGGATGTGCACCGAGTACAGCCGCGGGATGAAGTCGTGGCCGGGGTACTGCCCGCCGAACACGAACATGCTGACGTACGTCCCCACCACGGGCAGGGACAGCATGATGCCCTGCGCGATGCGCAGCCCCGTCCCGGACAGCAGGTCGTCGGGGAGCGAGTAGCCGGCGAAGCCCTCGGCGAGCGCCAGCGCGAACAGCGTGACGCCGATGAGCCAGTTGACCTCACGCGGACGGCGGAACGCGCCCGTGAAGAAGATCCGCAGCAGATGCACCCCGATGGCCGACAGGAACACCAGGGCCGCCCAGTGGTGCATCTGCCGGATCAGCAGCCCGCCGCGCACGTCGAAACTGATGTCCAGCGTCGAGCGGTACGCCTGCGACATGCGCACCCCGAGCAGCGGCTGGTAGGAGCCCGCGTAGTCGGTCTCCGTCATCGACGGATGGAAGAAGAGGGTCAGCCAGACCCCGGTCAGCAGCAGGACGACGAAGCTGTAGAGGGCGATCTCACCCAGCAGGAACGACCAGTGTTCGGGGAAGGCCTTGCGCAGCAGCCCCCCGCCCTCGGACACGGGCAGGCGCCCGTCGGCCCAGTCGGCGGTGCGTTCGGCCGCGTGACGGGCCCGCGCGCCGGCGCGGGCCCTTCTCCTCTTCAACAGCACGGCGCATGGGTTCCCCGGCGACCGTGCCGGAAACTACCCGTCTGTCACCGACGGGTCACGTACGGTTCCCCTTCGGCTTGCCCCGCTGGTCCGGCGTGCCGTGCGGGGGCGGGCTGAACGGCTGGGGCGAGGTCGCCGGCGTCACGGGGGAGCCCTGGTGGCCCGCACCCTGCTCCGGACGCAGCGCGCCGGGGTCACCGGCGGACGGCTCGGCGCCGGACTTCAACTGCTCCAGGCGGGTGGCCAGCAGCTCCGTCACCGGGACACGGTCGGCGTGGGAGCGTTCGTACGCCAGCAGTTCCTCCACCTGGTCCGCCTCCAGCGACCGGATGCGGCTCTCCAGCCCGCCGATCGGCAGGTGGTCGTAGTCGGGCAGCGGCAGGGTGTTGCGGGCGGGATCCGCCATGGTTCTCACTTCCCTCTGTACGACGGCCCGGACGCGGCCGTACCGGATGGTGTCCGGGCCCCTTCGAAAGCCGTGCCGGGCCCCGTGGAACGGGACGGCGGACGGGTCAGCGCGCACCCCCCGGGCCGCCGCCGCCGAACGAACCGCTGCTGCCCTCGTCCCAGCGCGGCCGGTCCTGGCCGGACGCGGTGCGGCTGCCCTGGTGCCGGAGCTCGTGCGGCAGTGTCCGGCCGTCGCTCCTGGGAATCTCCTCGGGCTCCCGGTTCTCCCGGACCTCGCGGACCGGTCCGCCGTCCGGCATGCGGGGCTGTTCCTCGGGGCGGGGCGGCGGGGACTCCCTGCGCTTCAGGCGGCTTCCGAAGGCGAAGGCGCCGATCAGTACCGCCACCACCACGACGGCCGCCACCACCAGCCAGACGCCGGCGCCACCGGTGCCCGCGGCCATGTCCATCGTTGCGCTAGTCATGGGGCGCGGGTACCCCCGGCGGACCCGGGCAACCAGGTCAGCTCGACCGGGCCGATCGCGTCCGCGAACGGTTGGCCTTCCGGATCGCGTCGAGCAGCTCGGCCCTGGACATCCGCGACCGTCCCGCCACGTCCAGCCGCTTGGCGATGCCGTAGAGGTGCTCCTTCGACGCCTTCTCGTCGACGCCCTCGCCGCTGCGCCCGCCCTGCTGCCGGGGCCGCCCCGACCGCGGGTCGGAGGGGCCCTTGCGGCCGCCCTCCTTGCGCTCCCAGTGGTCACCGACCTTCTCGTACGTGTGCTTGAGCGCCCCGTACGCCACCCGGTGGGCGCGTTCGCCCTCGCCGTACTCCTCGACGGCCGAGTCGTGGGCCTTGATCCACGTGCGCCGGGCCTCCTCGGGGGACCGCTCCAGGGTCGACGGCAGCTCCTGTCGTCCCGGCATGTCGTGCACCTCCGCGCGTCGTCGGGGCCTCGCCTCCCGTGCGTCGCCGGGTGCCCGGCGACGCACGGGAGGAAACGGGCCACACCCCTTGGGAACACGGGCCTGCGGGTGTTTGGTGCCGACCACGGCGGCAACCCGCGCGGTGTGACATCGACGACGACTTCCCAGCAGGAACTGTTCCGCTTCCTGGAGGACCGCTTCGCCTGTGCACAGGCGTGCACCGAGTGCGCGCGGGCGTGCGCGCTGCGGGCGAGCCTGGTGGACCCGGACGGGACCGAGTACCAGGAACTCGTACGGCGCAAGGGCATCATGTGCGCGGAGGTGTGCGACGCCACCTGCCGGGTGCTGTCCGAGCAGAACCAGGTGGACGAGACCGCGATCCGCGTCCAGCTGGAGTGGTGCATGCAGGTGTGCCTGGAGAGCGCGCAGGTCTTCGACAAGCAGCCGGGTGCCGAGGACAGCGCCGAGGCGTGCCGCGCCTGCGCCCGGGCCTGCGGAGAGTTCCTCGCCACGCTGCGCTGAGTCGCCCGGACGGCACGGACCCGGTGCGCCGCCGCGGCCCGCGCACGCACCCTGACGGGGTGCGGCCTGCCGCATCCGGCGTACCCGTACCTGCGTCCGTACGGCCACGGGCGCTACGGCGGAGCGGCCCCCGCACCCGCCACCGCCACCCGCCGGCCACCTGCTCCGGGGGCCGGACCGCGTGGATCCCCGCACGTCCGCGGCCCGCGCCTCCCGCCAAACACCCTCCGTCGGCCAGGACCGGGCGCGGGTCCGGCACCGTACAAACCCGGGCCATAAGCCGCCATACTGGACGGGCCAGGGGAGGGCGGGGCGGACTGAACCACGGGGGCGGGTGCGGTGATGGGGGACAGCACGCTGATCCAGGGCCGGTACCGGTTGCTCGACCGGATCGGGCGCGGTGGCATGGGCGAGGTGTGGCGGGCACGGGACGAGTCGCTGGGGCGGCGCGTCGCGGTGAAGTGCCTCAAGCCACTGGGCACGCAGCACGACCAGTCCTTCACCCGCGTGCTGCGGGAGCGGTTCCGGCGCGAGGCCCGGGTGGCCGCCGCGCTCCAGCACCGCGGGGTGACCGTCGTGCACGACTTCGGCGAGTACGACGGCGTGCTCTTCCTGGTCATGGAGCTGCTGGAGGGCCGCGATCTCAGCCGGCTGCTGGAGGACAACAAGCACCACCCGCTGCCGGTCCCCGACGTCCTGGACATCGCCGAACAGGTCGCCGCCGCGCTCGCCTACACGCACGAACAGGGCATCGTGCACCGGGACCTGAAACCCGCGAACATCGTGCGCCTGGCCGACGGCACCGTGAAGATCTGCGACTTCGGCATCGCCCGGCTCGGCCACGACGTCGGGTTCACCACCCGCCTGACCGGCACCGGCATCGCCATGGGCACCCCGCACTACATGTCGCCCGAGCAGATCGGCGGCGACGAGGTCGACCGGCGCAGCGACCTGTACTCGCTGGGCTGCGTGCTCTACGAGATCGCCACCGGCGTCCCGCCCTTCGACCTCGACGACGCGTGGGCCGTCCTCGTCGGCCATCGCGACACCGAGCCCGAGCCGCCGCGCCGGCACCGCCCCGAGCTGCCCGGGCATCTGGAGCGGCTCATCCTGGACCTGCTGGCCAAACAGCCCGGGCAGCGGCCGCAGGACGCCCGCGAGGTGGGCCGCCGGCTCACCGCGGACCGCGCGGCGCCGGGGTACGCGCCGGTCGTGGTGGCGCCCCGGGCCGCCGCGCGGACACCCGAACCGGTCGGGAGCGGGCCGGCCCTGCCGTCCTGGTCCCACGCCATGTCCCCCGGGCCCGAGGCGACCGGCGCCGGGCCGCGCCCCACGCCCCCGGGCCCCACGGCCGGGCTGTCCGGAGACCGGGCCCCGCGCCCCGCCGGTGACGAGGCGGCGTCATCCTCGGCCGACGAGCGGCCCGCCCCGGCGCCGGAGGTCCTGACCGCGCTGGCGGCACGGCACGACGCGGCACTGAGCCTCGGCCGGCTCGGCCGCTGGGCGGAGGCGGCGGAGCTGCACCGGGCCGTGGCCGGCGAACGCGAGCGCCTGCTCGGTCCCGACCACCCCGACACCCTCGCCAGCCACTACGAGATCGCCTTCACCCTCAGCCGTACCGGCCGCGCCGCCGACGCGCTGCGCGTGTACAAACGCGTGGCCGCGGCCCGGATCCGGGCACTGGGCGCCGACCACGCCGACACGCTCGCCGCGCGCCAGGAGATGGCGTACGTCCTGGGCAGGCTGGGCCGCTGCGCCGACGCCCACCAGGTCTACACGGCCGTCCTCGCCGCCCGGGAGCGCACCATGGGCGCCGACCATCCCGACACCCTGCGCTGCCGTCACAACCTCGCCTTCAACCTCGGTCGGCTCGGCCGTCCCGAGGACGCCCACCGCACGGCCCGCGAGGTCGCCGAGGCCCGCGCCCGGGTCCTCGGCCCCGACCACCCCGACACCCTCGTCACCCGCTACGAGGTGGCCTACGCGCTCGGCCGGCTCGGCCGCTGGCGGGAAGCCCTCGACGCCTACCGCGAGGTCGCCGACGCGCGCGCCCGGGTCCTCGGCCCCGACCACCCCGACACCCTCGCCGCCCGCTACGAGTCGGGCATCTGCCTGGGCCGGCTCGGACGCAGCACCGAGGCGCTGACGCTGTACACCACGCTGATCGAGGACCGCACCCGCGTCCAGGGCCCCGACCACCCCGAGACCCTGCGCGCCCGGCACGGCCTCGGCGTCAACCTCGGCCGCCTCGGCCGCTGGGAGGAGGCGCTCGCGGTGGCGCGCGAGGTCCGGGCGGTCCGCGAGCGGGTCCTCGGCCCCGACCACCCCGACACCCTGGTCAGCCGCCGGGAGGTCGCGGTGGGCCTGGGCTGGCTGGGCCGCTGGTCCGCCGCCCTGACCGAGTACCGAGAGGTGGCGGCCGCCCGTGAACGCGTCCTCGGCCCCGACCACCCCGACACCCTCGCGAGCCGCGACGACGAGGCGCACTGCCTGGAGCAGCTGGGCCGGGCGCCGGAGGCGGTGGAGCTCTACCGCAGACTGGCGGTCCTCCGCCGGGCCGGCTCCGGCTGAGCCGGTTGCCGGACGCCGACACCGTCCGCCGATCCGCCCCCTGATCCACCCCTGGCAGCCCGGGATCACCTCGTGCTACCAAGAGCCATGACCCCATCCCGCACCTACGACGCCGTCATCGTCGGCGGCGGCCACAACGGGCTGGTCGCCGCCGCCTACCTGGCCCGCGCCGGACGCTCCGTGCTCGTGCTGGAGCGGCTCGGGCACACCGGCGGCGCGGCCGTGTCCACGCGGCCGTTCGCCGGGGTCGACGCGCGGCTGTCCCGGTACTCGTACCTGGTCAGCCTGCTGCCCCGGAAGATCGTGCGGGACCTCGGCCTCGACTTCCGGGTGCGCGGCCGCACCGTCTCCTCGTACACGCCGGTCCACCGGGACGGCCGGCCCACCGGGCTGCTCGTCGGCGGGGGCGAGCGGCGCACCCGGGAGTCGTTCGCCGCGCTCACCGGCTCGGACCGGGAGTACGCGGCCTGGCGGAGGTTCTACGGCATGACCGGCCACGTCGCCCGGCGGGTCTTCCCGACCCTCACCGAGCCGCTGCCCACCCGGGACGAGCTGCGCCGCAGGATCGACGACGAGGACGCCTGGCGGACGCTGTTCGAGGAGCCGGTCGGCGTCGCGATCGAGGAGCACTTCGCGGACGACCTGGTGCGGGGCGTGGTCCTCACCGACGCGCTGATCGGCACCTTCGCCGACGCCCACGACCCCACCCTGCGCCAGAACCGCTGCTTCCTGTACCACGTGATCGGTGGCGGCACCGGCGCCTGGGACGTGCCGGTCGGCGGCATGGGCGCCCTCACCGACGCGCTGGCCGACGCGGCGCGCGCCGCGGGCGCCGTGCTCCTCACCGGACACGAGGCGGTGCGCGTGGCCACGGACGGGAAACAGGCCGAGGTCACCCACCGGTCGGCCGACGGCGAGGGCGTCGCCGCCGCGCGCCACGTCCTGGTGAACGCCTCCCCGCGGGAGCTGGCCGCCCTGACCGGTCGGACACCGCCCCCGCCCGCCGAGGGCGCCCAGCTCAAGGTGAACATGCTGCTGAAGCGGCTGCCGGCGCTGCGCGACCCCGCGGTCGACCCGCGCGAGGCCTTCGCGGGGACCTTCCACATCGCGGAGGGCTACGAGCAGCTGGCCGCCGCGTACGCGCGGGCCGCGGCCGGTGACCTGCCCGTCGCCCCGCCCTCGGAGACCTACTGCCACTCGCTCACCGACCCCACGATCCTCGCCCCCCACCTGGCCGAACAGGGTCTGCACACCCTCACCCTGTTCGGGCTGCACACCCCCGCCCGGCTCTTCGCACGGGACAACGACGCCGTCCGCGAGGAACTGCTGAAGTCGACCCTCGCCCAGCTCGACGCCCACCTGGCCGAACCCCTCGCGGACTGCCTGGCGACCGACGCCGACGGACGGCCCTGCATCGAGGCCAGATCGCCGCTGGACCTGGACCGCGACCTCGGGCTGCCCGGCGGCAACATCTTCCACCGCGAGCTGTCCTGGCCCCACGCGGCCGAGGGCACCGGCCGCTGGGGCGTGGAGACGGAGCAGGAGAACGTCCTGCTGTGCGGGGCCGGCGCGGTGCGCGGCGGAGGGGTCAGCGGGGTGCCGGGCCACAACGCGGCCATGGCCGTGCTGGAGCGCACCGGAGGGTAGACCGGCGCATGCGCCGGGCCGGACCGGGCACCGCGACATGACGGAAATCCCGTACGGACCACCAGTACGGCGGGGAGTCGGCCGTGGCGGACCTCAGCCCCATCGACCTGCAGAAGGCCCTCAGCGGCATCGACTACCCGGCGGACAAGAAGGCGCTCGTCGACTGCGCCCGCGAGAACAAGGCGGACGAGAAGGTCGTGAGCCGCCTCGACGGCCTGGAGGAGAACGGCTTCGACGGGCCGAACGAGGTGCAGAAGGCCGTGTTCAACGGGTGACGGACCCGTCCCAGGGTCTGCCCTAGTCGGCCGACGGCGTCCATCCCACCGCTTCGATCCGCGCCGCGTCCGCCGGGCGCGCGTCGTCGAACAGGACGCCGTCGGCCGCCTGGGCGCGCAGCCCGTCGACGTACGCCCCGCGGCCCACGTACAGCCGGTCGGTCGTGTACCGCCAGCGCAGGACGAGCCCGCGGGCGGCCGGGAGATCCGCCGTCAGGCGGTGCCACACGCGGCCCGACCAGCCGCCGACCGAGCCCGCCGGACGCGTCCGCGGCTCCTCGCCGGGGCGCGTGGTCGTGAAGGGCACGGGCTGCCAGGTGGCGCCGCCGTCCGTGGTGGCCTCCAGGGCGAGCATGTCCGACCCGGGCTCGGTGTCCCACCACAGCGCGCAGCGCAGCCGCGCGTCCCCGGCGGACGTGTCCAGCGCCGGCAGGGCGAGGGTCGCCGACGTGGAACTCGCCGTCCCCGAGAACCAGGCGGTGCGTCCGTGCACCGGGCGGACGGGAACGGCGCGTGCCAGGTTCGTGCCGGCCGCCACCCTGGGAGCCGACCCCGAGCGCCAGCTGCGCACCGGGTGCACGGAGTTGCCGAGCACCACCAGGAACGAGTCGGTCGTCGGGTCGAGCACCAGCGAGGTGCCGGTGAAGCCGGTGTGCCCGGCGGTGCGCGGAGTGGCCATGGCGCCCATGTACCAGTGCTGGTAGAGCTCGAAGCCGAGACCGTGCTCGTCGCCGGGGAAGGCGGTGTTGAAGTCGGTGAACATCAGCTCCACCGACTCCGGCCGCAGGATGCGCGCCCGCCCGTAGGACCCGCCGTTGAGCAGCGTGCGGCCGAGCACCGCCAGGTCCCACGCGCAGGAGAACACCCCCGCGTGCCCGGCGACCCCGCCGAGGCTGAAGGCGTTCTCGTCGTGCACCTCGCCCCACACCAGCCCACGGTCGAGGCCGGACCAGGGCCGGCGGGCGTCCTCCGTCGCCGCGATCCTCGGCCGCCAGGAGGCGGGCGGGTTGTAGCGGGTGCGGCGCAGGCCCAGCGGGGCGGTGATCTCCTCGCGCAGCAGGACGTCCAGGGTGCGGCCCGTGACCTTCTCCAGCACCAGCTGGAGCGAGATCATGTTCAGGTCCGAGTAGAGGTACGCGGTGCCGGGCGGGCTGACCGGCGCCTCGTCGAAGACCAGCCGGACCTTCTCCTCGTACGTCGGTGCGCTGTACAGCGGGATCCAGGCCCGGAACCCGGAGGTGTGGGTGAGCAGCTGCCGTATCGTCACCTTCTGCTTGCCCGCGCGCCCGAAGTCCGGCAGGTACGAGGCGACCGGTGCCTCCAGCTCCAGCGCGCCCCGCTCCATCTGCTGCACGGCCAGGAGCGAGGTGAACAGCTTGGAGATCGACGCCAGGTCGAACACCGTGTCCTCGGCCATCGGGATCTGCTGCCCGGCCGGGAACTCGACGCCGGTGTCGGTCTTCTCGTCGTACGCCCGGTAGCGCACCGCCATGCCGATCGGCTCGTGCAGCGCCACCGTGCCGCCGCGCCCGGCGAGCAGCACGGCGCCCGCGTACCAGGGGTGCTTGGGAGAGGGGCCGAGGAACGTCTCGGCGTCGGTGACCAGTTGCCGCAGATGGCCGCGGAGCAGCCCGGCCCGCTCCGCCGAGCCGCGCTCCAGGGTGGGGCGGCGGGCCTTGTCCGCGACGGCCTCGGCGGGCCCGGCCGCGAACGGGGCGATCGCCAGCGCCCCGCCCAGCGCCAGGACACCGGCGCCCAGTTGCCGCCGTGAGCATCCGCTCGTTCCCTGACCGGCCATCGAAGAGCCTCCCGCCACCGAAGCTGAAAGTATCTTTCCCGGATCGCCGTGCGGAGTGAAACTTTCCTGTCAGCGGCGGGCCGTGTCAATGGGGTGTGCGAGACCCACGGGCCGCGGCCCGCCCGGTGTGTCACCGGACGGGCCGCGGGACGGTGCCGCTCAGTGTTCGCGCACCCGGACGATCCGCAGGGCGGGTGATGCCAGGATGTCCCGCTCGCAGAAGCGGGACGTCACCCACTTCTCCTGGGAGAACAGTCGGGTCTGGTCCGCGTGGTGCGGCGAGGTGGGGTCGGAGGACTGGGAGTAGGTCAGCAGCGTACGGGCCACCGGGCACCGGCCGCCGTCCCAGCCGACGGCCTGGAGGTAACTGGAGCCGGTGGTCACCTCGGCGTAGCCGCCGTGCGCCGGGTCCCAGACGGACTCGACCTTGTTCCAGACGCCCAGCGACTCGGTACCGCCGCCGACGGGAACGCGCGCGCCGTCGCGCACGACGAACTGGTGCTCCCCGAGCGGCGCGTCGAGCGGGATGTCCGCGGCCCGCAGCTCGCCGACCGCGTCCGCGAGGGCGGTGGCGACGCCCTTCGCGCCGGTGTTCAACGTGTTCGGGGTGCGGACCGGGTCCGCCGGCGAGTACGGCACCTTCCACAGCTCTTCCGCCGGCACGGCCCGGGTGAGCGCCCGCCAGAACCGGTCGAAGAGCAGCGCGCCCCGGCTGCCGGTGTCCATGGTGCGGTCCCAGCCGGCGAGCACGCCACAGGCCTCCCGTACGTCCACGGGCCGGCCGTCGCTGCCCGTCGCGGTGGAGCCGGGCAGCGCGGCACAGGCCTTCGCGGCGTCGGCCGCGGTCAGGTCGCCTGCGGGAGCCCGGTCGGCGAACTGCTGCCGCTGCAGGTCCCGTACGGTCAGACCGCCCCGGTCCGCCATCGCCGCCACGTCCTCGATCGCGCCCCGCGTGCGCATCGACCGCTGGGTGCCGACCGTGCCGAAGACCCGCTCGTAACCGGTCAGCGGCCGGTCGGCGTTGGCCAGCCAGGCGCTGTCGTTGGAATTCTCCGCGTACGGCGCGTCCTTCAGCGTGGGCATGCTGGCCGGACCGAAGATCCCCGGCTGGACCGCGTCCCGGTCCCGGCCCGGCGCGCAGTCGCCGCGCGAGCCGTCCAGCACCGCGAGCCCCGAGGACGGGTACGTCACCGCGCCGAGCGGCGTGGAGCAGCGCCCGGCCAGGTCGTCGGTGATGCGGGGGAGCACCTGGGACTGGGTGAACAGGGTGTGGCCGCGCGAGTCGGCGGCGATCGTGTTCACCCACGGCAGCCCCTGCGTGCGCCGCAGCGAGGCCAGGACGTCGTCCGTGCCGCGGGCCCGGCTGAACCCGAGGGCGGTGTCGGAGGCGCGCAGATTGGCGGCGTTCGGATCGTTCAGCGCGTACGCGGTCGTCGCCGTCCACGGCAGGGGCAGCGAGGCGCCGAGCGAGGTCACCACCGGGCCGTACCGGGTCCACCACTGGGTCCTCGTCACCGGCGCGCCGTTCTTCACGGCGACGGTGACGGACCGCTTCGTCATCCGCTCGCGCCTGCCGTCCACCAGGTAGACCGTCGGCTCGGCCGGATCCAGCGTCAGCCGGTGCAGGTTGAGGGTGACACCCGTGGCGACGGTGTGGCTCCAGGCGACGTGCGCGTTGTGCCCGATGGACACGGTCGCCGAGCCGAGCAGCGAGGCGCCCGCGACGTTCAGCCGCCCGGGGATCGTCTGCTGGGACTGCCAGAAGCGGCGTCCGCCCTGCCACGGGTAGTGCGGATTGCCGAGCAGCAGCCCGCGGCCGTTCGCCGTGGTGCCGCCGCCGAAGGCGACCGCGTTGGAACCCATGTCGGCGTCACCGGCGGCGAAGAGCTCCCGGGCGGCGCGGGCGGTCGCCCCGGCGTCGGGGCCCTGCGCGGTGCCGGTCCCGGCCGATATGCCCGGCGGCCGCGCGGCCGTGATGCCGTCCACCGCCCGGCCCTGTCCGCCGAGCACGGAGAGGGCGAAGCCGCGCGCGGCCACGTCCAGCGCGGTCACCGGCCGCACCCAGGCGGCGCCCCGGCACGCCGGGTCGGTGATCCGGTTCTGCTCCAGCCAGGCGTTGTAGCCCGCGGCGAAGCCCCGCATCAGCTCCTTGGCGTCCCGGCTCGGGCCCCGGGGTGCCGGCTCGGCGAGCAGCCTCTCCACGGTGCCCGCCCGGCGCACCCCCGAGAAGTACAGGTCGCTGGAGAGGTTCGTGGCGGCGGAGGAGAGGGAGAGGTCGGGCGCCGCGTCCGGTCCGAAGAAGCGGGAGCGTTCGCCGCGCACGGTCACGAAGCCGTCGGCCAGGGTGCAGACCTGGTCGGCGGCCTGCGCCCAGCCGGTGCCGAAGCCGAGGTTCGCGTAGTCCTTCGCGACGATGTGCGGAATGCCGTACTCGGTGTACCGGACGACGGCGGACAGGCCGCCGCGGGACGGCCGTTCGGGCCGGCCGCCGAAGCCCGCGTCCGCGGCGGCCGCGGGCAGGGTGGTCGCCGCGGTGAGCAGGGCGACGGCCGTGACGACGAGTCGTCCCGGACGGATGCGCATGGTGCCTCCCGACGTCTTTGGGGAAGGGGCGGCTGAGCGTACCAGTGGGTATGTGCACGTGTCAGTGGCATGACACAAGGAGTCGGAGCGCCGCCCGCACACGTCTTGACCCGCCCTGCGCACCGGCCGAGGATCATGTCATGACGCCCGGACACCGCAGCACGGTCGACGGGGTGCTGCGGCGCAGCGCCCGACGCACCCCCGCGCGCGTCGCGGTGGAGTACCGCGACCGCTCGTGGACGTACGAGGAGTTCGACACCGCCGTCTCCCGCGCGGCGAGCGTCCTGCGGGACCAGGGACTCGCCCCCGGCGACCGGGTCGGCGCCTACGGGCACAACTCGGACGCCTACCTGATCGCCTTCCTCGCCTGCGCCCGCGCGGGCCTCGTGCACGTCCCGGTCAACCAGAACCTCACCGGCGACGACCTCGCCTACCTCGTCCGCCAGTCCGGCAGCGCCCTCGTCCTCACCGACCCGGACCTCGCCGGCCGCCTCCCCGACGGCGTACGCACCCTGCCGCTGCGCGACGCCGACGACTGCCTCCTCACCCGGCTGGCCACAGCGCCCGTCTACGACGGGCCCGAGCCGGACGGCGAGGACCTGGTGCAGCTGCTCTACACCTCGGGCACCACCGCGCTGCCCAAGGGCGCGATGATGACCCACCTGGCCCTGGTGCACGAGTACCTCAGCGCCATCACCGCCCTGGACCTGGGCGCCGGCGACCGCCCCGCGCACGCCCTGCCCCTCTACCACTCGGCGCAGACGCACGTCTTCCTGCTGCCCTACCTCGCCGTCGGCGCGACCAACATCATCCTGGACGCACCGGACGGCGACCGCCTCTTCGACCTGATCGAAGCCGGCCGCGTGGACAGCCTGTTCGCACCGCCCACGGTCTGGATCGGCCTCGCCAACCGCGCCGACTTCGCCACCCGCGACCTCGACGGCCTGCGCAAGGCCTACTACGGGGCGTCGATCATGCCGGTGCCCGTCCTGGAACGGCTGCGCGAACGCCTCCCGCACCTCGCCTTCTACAACTGCTTCGGCCAGAGCGAGATCGGCCCCCTCGCCACCGTCCTCGGCCCCGACGAGCACGAGGGCCGCATGGACTCCTGCGGCCGGCCCGTCCTGTTCGTCGACGCGCGCGTGGTCGACGAGGACGGCAAGGACGTGCCCGACGGCACCCCCGGCGAAGTCGTCTACCGCTCACCGCAGTTGTGCGAGGGCTACTGGGACAGGCCCGAGGAGACCGAGGCCGCCTTCCGCGGCGGCTGGTTCCACTCCGGCGACCTCGCCGTCCGGGACGCCGACGGCTACCTCACCATCGTCGACCGGGTGAAGGACGTCATCAACACCGGCGGCGTCCTGGTCGCCTCCCGGCAGGTCGAGGACGCCCTCTACACCCACGAGGCCGTCGCCGAGGCCGCCGTCGTCGGCCTGCCCGACGACCGGTGGATCGAGGCGGTCACGGCGGTCGTCGTCCGCCGCGGCGAGGTCACGGAGGACGAACTGATCGCCCACGCCCGCGAGAAGCTGCCCGCCTTCAAGGCCCCCAAGCGCGTCCTGTTCGTCGACGCCCTGCCGCGCAACGCCAGCGGGAAGATCCTCAAACGGGAACTACGAGACCGGTTCGCCGGTCCCCGGTAACCGGCGAGGGCCGCCGCGGAAGCCGTCCGCAGCGGCCGCCGGATCACTGAACGGGCGGGGCGGGAACCATGAGTTCCCACTGGTCGGGGTTCTTGTGGATGGTCCACAGCAGCCGTCCGAAAGTGTCGCGCTCGTACAGCACGCCGCTGTACTCCGGCGGAAGCCGTCTGTCGTTGATCACCGCGGTGGGCGTTCCCGGCCCTGCGGGGTCCGCCTCGCCGCCGGCCCTTTCGTACGCCTTCTGGGAGGCGGTCACGAAGGAGCGGTACTTCATCGTCTTCACGGCCGAGTCGAACGCAGGGCCGCGCAGCCCCTCCACCTGGCCGGCCAGCTCCAGCAGGAAGGCGTCGGTGTAGCCGTCGACGCTCTCCTCCGGCTGGTTGGCGTAGAGCACCTCGTGGTACTCCACGAACTTGTCCTCCTCCAGCGCGGCGCGCAGCGCGTTGACCGCCTTCTTCGACCCGGTGCCGCCGACCCGGTCGTCCAGGAAGGACGCCAGGGTGTACTCGGTCCTGGCCTGCCGCGCGAGCATTGCCTCCTGCAGCTTCGGGGCGCCGCCGGTGGTCTCGAACTCCTCGCAGTACGGGCACCGCGGATCCTCGTACAGCCGCACCTTCGTCGTCGCGTCCGGGTCACCCACCAGGATGGTGACACCGTCCTCGGCGAGCTTCTCCGGCAGTTCCCCGGCCCCCGCGAAGTCGGACCGCGCCCCCGCCCCGCTGCGACCGCACCCCGCCAGCATCAATATGGCGGCCGCGCACAGCACGACCACCCGCCCCCCACGCGCCATGCGTCATCCCTCCCCAGAGAACAGGCAGACGATAGATCATCCGCGAACCGGAGGCACCGCCGGGCTCGGCGTCAACCGTCGCGCTGATCCTCGACGCGGACCGCAGGGAGGGCCAGTGTTCGACCATCGCGCCAGATCATCCGAGGTGAACGACCACCGCGAACGCAGATCTCTGTCCGGCAGGAAGCGGACACGGGTTCCCGTGGTCACGTCGGCCTCGACGGGCTCCGGACCAGTTACCGGGATGCCGTGCTCATAGCGCTGGGTCCAGACCCGGCCGCGCTCGTCGGCCCGGGTGTCGGTGCCCCGTCCGAAACCCTGGCCGGACTTCCGCCGAGGCGTCGGGTCGCTGGGCTCATTGCGCGCGTATGGGCCCCGACCCCTCGCCGGACGGTGTGGGGTCACGGGGTCGGCAGCCAGGTATCGAGGGCTGCCGCCAGTTCCTCGCGCCCGGTGAACAGGTGTCCGTTCATGCCGGTGGCCTGCGCCGCGCGTACGTTCTCGTCGCGGTCGTCGACGAAGAGGAAGTCGCCGGGGGCGGCGTGCAGGGCGACGACGCAGTGGCGGAACGCCGCCGGGTCCGGTTTGGCGGCTTTGATCCTTCCGGAGAAGGCGCAGTGGTCGAGGCGGCGGACCCAGGGCTGGGCGGTGAGGAAGGCGTCCGCGTGGTCGGAGGGGATGTTGGACAGCAGGGCGACCTCAGCGCGCTCACGCAGGGACTGCACGTAGACGACCATGTGATCGTCGACGCGTGACCAGCTGTCGATGTCGGCCAGGCGCAGTTTCTCAAGAGTGTCGGGGCCGGCGGTGACCGACAGCGAGTCCAGGACGGCTGTCCAGTACTGCGGTGCGGTCCACCGTCCGGCGTCGTAAGGCTGGCGGAGGGCCCAGTAGGCGGTGGTGAAGGCGTCTGTGGGCGCGCTGCTCAGGGCGGCCATGTCGTCCATGGCGCCCGGGCGTTGGTGGCACGCGATGACGCCGAAGAGGTCGAACAGCACGATGGGTCGGCGGGGGGACACGGCGAGGGTTCCTCCAGGTCCGGTCGTGGGTGTCAGGGGCGGTGGGGCAGGGCGCGGGCGAGAGAGCCGAGGGATGCCAGGGGGTCGGGTCCGGCGGGCGCGAGGACGACGCTGGTCGCTCCGGCCGCGTGGCGGGCGGCGATCGCCGCCCGGGCCTGGTCGGGCGTACCGGCGATGCTCAGTTCACGGACCCAGTCGGCGGGCATGGTCCGGGCGAACTCGCGGCCGTCGGGGCAGGCGGCGTGGTGTGCGCGCAGCTCGGCGGCGAAGGGCAGGGGGTCGATGTGCGCGGCCCAGTCCGGCCGGCCGATCGCCTCCAGCCCGGGGCGGACACGGGTGAGGGCGGTGTCCTCGTCGTCGTCGACGGCCGCGGCGTCGTAGGTGACGATCTCCCGGTCACCCGCGGCGGAGGCGGGGCCCAAGTGACGCAGGGAGGCGCCGATGTAGGCGGGGGCGGCGGGCTCGGCCAGGAGGAGCCCGTCCGCGACCTCCCCCGCGGCCTGTTGCGATCGGGGGCCGCGCACGCCGAGGACGACCGGCGGTACGGCCTCGGGCAGGGGGGTCTCGGTGAGGACGACGCCTTCGCAGCGCACGTAGCGGCCGCCTGCGGGCCCGGGCAGGCCGCGCAGCAGCCGGCGCAGCGCGGTGGTGTATTCCTTGATCAGTGTCAGGGGGCTGGCGGGCCGGCTTCCTGCCTGGCGCATCCAGTCGGGCATGCCGTGGCCGATGCCGGCGAGGAGACGGCCGGGGTGGAGCTGGGCGAGGGTGGCCAGTTCCATCGCGGTGAAGCACACGTTGCGGGCACCGGCGGGCAGGATGCCGATGCCGACGGTGATGTTCGTGGTACTGGCCAGGACGGTGGCGGCCTGGGCGATGCCGCCGCGCCAGCCGAGGTCCTCCACCACCCAGATCTGCTCGAAGCCCAGTTCCTCGGCACGCCGTGCGTACGGCAGCACATCACGGGCGGGCAGATCGCGGGGCAGCAGGACGCCGACGCGGCCGCGGGGGGACTGGGTGGGGGACTTCGGCACGGGGGCTCCTTCGAGACTGGCGGCGGATGTCGCCTCCCGGTCCTCGACGGAGCCTGGAGGCTGGGAGCTTGTGCGGCACGGGGTCAGGTCCGTGCCGCACAAGCGGTCAGTGACTGCTGGCCGCCCTCTCGCTCTCGCGGGTGCGGTCGGCTCCGGTGCGCAGGACGCGGGCGCCCACGGCGGTGGTCACACACAGCAGGGTCAGCAGGACGAAGGCGTGGTTGAGGGCGACGAGGCGGGTCAGCCAGCCGATGACGGCAGGGCCGGCGAGCATGCCGACGTAGCCGAGTCCGGCGACCCGGGAGACGTTGGCGCCGGCGGCGGAGTCTGCGTGCCCGGCCGCGCTGAACAGCTGGGGAACACAGCCCGACAGACCCAGCCCGAACAGAGCCCAGCCGGCGAAGGCGGCCCACATCCACGGGCACAGGGCCACGAGCGTGATGCCGACGGCGGCCGTGGCCGCGCCGTGGCGCAGGATCGCCATGGAGCCGAACCGGGCGACGAAGCGGTCCGCGAGCAGCCGGCCGAGGGTCATGGCCGCGGCGAAGGTGCCGTACGCGAAGGCGGCCGTGCCGGAGGACGCGCCGAGGACGTCCTTCAGGTGCAGGGCGCTCCAGTCGTTGGCGGCGCCCTCGCACAGCATGACCATCAACGCCAGGACGGCCAGCAGCCAGACCCGCCCCGCGCTGCTGCGGCGCTCGGCGGCCGGCGCCGCCTCCGGCTCCGCCACGGAGCCGGACCCGGGGCCCTCGACGGCGGGGACGGCGGCGACGGTGGGCAGCAGGGCGCGCGCCGAGGCCAGGGCGATCACGACGCCCACGACTCCCATGGCGGCCATGCCCGCGGCCGGGTCCAGGCCCGCGCTCGCCGCGCCCGCTCCGACGAGCGAGGCGAGGATGCCGCCGACGGAGAACGTGGCGTGGAAGCCGGACATGACGGGCCGGCCGTACGCCTTCTCCACGTGCACGGCGTGCGCGTTCATGCTCACGTCCAGGCAGCCGTTGCAGAACCCGAAGACCAGCAGCGCGCCGGCCAGGGTCCACGGATCCTGGGCGAGACCGGGCAGGACCAGGGCCGCGCCGCACAGGACGCCGCTGGCGGGGACCACGACGCGGGAGCCCAGGCGGTCGGTCAGGGGGCCGGCCACCTGCATCCCGGCGAAGGCCCCGACCCCGAGCAGCACCAGCAGGCCGCCGAGGGTGGCGTGACTGACGCCCACGCGGTCTTCGATCGCGGGGATGTGCACCACCCAGGCGCCCATCAGGGTGCCGCACAGGACGAAGTAGAGGTAGGTCGCCACGCGGGCGGCTCGTAGCGAACGTTCCATGCCGCCCACCGTAACGAACATAGATCATGTTTGGAAACCCTTACTCTGAACAGATTGCTTGTTCGTTTCCCGGTGGTGTTCAATCGCGGTATGAGCAACGCAGACCGGCACGGACTGATCGCCAAGGCCGTCAGGGACTCCGGCGGCGCCACGGTCCAGGAACTCGCCGAGCTGACCGGCGCCTCGGAGATGACCATCCGGCGCGACCTCGACACCCTCGCCGCTCAGGGCGTCCTCGAACGCGTCCGAGGAGGGGCACGCACTCTGCTGCTCCGCGGTGAGGAGCCCCCCTTCGCGCTGCGCGCCCACGAGTCGGTCGATGCCAAACGCCGGATCGCGGCCGAGGTCTGCGCGCTCGTCGCCGACGGCGAGAGCGTCCTGCTGGACAGCGGCACCACCTGCCTGGAGGTCGCCCGGCTCCTGCGGGACCGGCCCGTCACCGTGATGCCGCTGTCCCTCCAGGCCATCCACCTGCTCGGCGAGACACCCGGCGCAGCCACCCTGGTCGTGCCCGGCGGGCAGCCCCGCGCCGCCGAGGGAGCCCTCACCGGCCCCCTCACCCTCGCCTCGCTGGCCGCTCTGCGCTTCGACACCGCCGTCATCGGCTGCTGCGGGCTGAGCGCGGCCGACGGCCTGACCGCCTACGACCTCGACGACGCCGCGGTGAAGAAGGCGGGCATGTCCTCCGCCCGCCGCACCGTCGTCGCCACGGACGGCGCCAAACTCGGCCGCACCGCCCACGCCTACGTCGGCCCCGCCACCCTCCTGCACACCCTCGTCACCGACACCACCGCCCCCGCCGAAGAAGTGGCCGCGCTCGAAGGCGCGGGCACCACGGTCAAGACCGTCTGACCGCTCCGCCGTGCGGGCGCGCCGCCCTCGCGCGCTGCACCGCCCCGGTCCTCGTCCCCGCCGGCGAACTCGACGGCGGGCCGCGCCCGGAACTCGCCCGCCGCTGCGCCGACGTCTTCCCGCACGCCGAGGTCGCGGTCCAGCCGGGTGCCGCGCACTACCCGTGGCCGGACGATCCGCGATGGTGCGTCCGCAGGGTCGCCGCCTTCCTCGGGCACGGCTGAGCCGCCCGGCACCGGGAAACGGGGGCGCGGATCTCCCGAAAGGCACTCCTCGCATGGCCTGTCGGCGGTCCCACCCGGTCGCTAGGCTGGCCCGCGGACGACGAAACCGGGAGGAGCACGGACGTGGCCGAGAGCACCACCCACCAGCGCCCGCTCATGGGCTGGCACAAGCCGGAGCTGGATCTCAGCAACGCGCAGTGGCAGTCCAGCAGCCGAGGACTGGGGGATGTCCAGATCGCCTTTGTCGAGGGGTTCATCGCCATGCGGAACAGCGGCAGCCCGGAGAGTCCCTCCTTGATCTTCACCCCCGACGAATGGGGCGCGTTCGTGTCGGGAGCGCGGGAAGGGGAGTTCGACCTCACCTGAGACCGCCGCCGGCCGGCCCGAGCCGCCGGCCGGAACCGTCCGGCCGATCCGGGGGTGTTCCACCCGTTTTTCCGGACACGCGACCGTGAGCACCCTCTCGGGGCCGACGCCTGAGCGAGGCTGACGCCACGAGGGGGGAGGTCGTCCTTCCGGAGGTGAGGAACCCATGAGCACCCTGCCGGTCATCGCGGCGGTCGACGGTTCGCAGGACAGCCTGCGCGCCCTGGACTGGGCCGTCGACGCGGCCCGTCGGCGCGCGGCGCCGCTGCGGGTGGTGCACGTGCGGCAGTACGCCGCCTGGGCACAGGGCGACGTACTGGTCACCGGTCCGCCCGACACCGGCGAGGACCCGGTGATCGAGGAGGCCCGCGCCCGGCTGCGGGACCGGACCGACGCGCCGGAGACGGAGTACCTCGGCATGGAGGGCGTGCCGGGCGCCGTGCTGCCGGAACTCGGCGCCGACGCCCAGCTGCTGGTGCTCGGCTCCCGTGGCCGCGGCGGATTCGCCAGCCTGCTGCTCGGCTCCAACGGCCTGGCCGCCGCCCGCGACGCCGAGTGCCCCGTCGTCGTGGTGCCCCGCCCCGGCCGCGAGGTGCACGGCGGGCCCCCGGCCGAACCGGGACCACGGGTGGTCGTCGGCCTGCACGTGGAGAGCCCCGACGACGCGGTGCTGTCCTTCGCCTTCGCCGAGGCCGCGCGGTGCGGCGCCCGCCTCCAGGTCCTGGCCGCCTACCCGTGGCCGGTGCAGACCTGGGCCGCCGCGGGCCAGATGATGCCCCTGGTGATCGACGAGGTCTCCGTCGAGACCGAGACCCGCGTCCTGGCCGACGGCCTCCTCGCGCCCTACCGGGGCCGTCACCCCGACGTCCGCGCCGATGCGTACGCCGTACCGGGTGACGCCGCCGGCAACCTCGTAGCCGCCTCCCGGGACGCCGAACTGGTCGTCGTCGGCCGCCACCGCCGGCGCCTGCTGGCCCCCGCCCGCATGATGGGCTCGGTCACCCACGCCGTCCTGCTGCACGCCGCGTCCCCCGTCGCGGTGGTCCCGCCCGCCCCGCCGCAGGAGTGACCCCGCACGGCCCCCGGCGGAACCGGACGCGGCCGTCACCGGCACCCCGCGATCCGGACGTCGGCCCGCACTCCGTTCAGGGGGTCCGGCCACGTACCATGGCGGCATGTCGTTCCTCCGCCGCCGCAGCGCCACCCCCGCCGGGCCCGACTTCGACGTACTGGCCATGGACCCGGGCGACTGGCCCGGGAATCTGGGCGCCGGACTCCTCCCCGCGCCCGACGGCAGCTGCCAGGGCGTCTTCCTGCGCTACGACCTGTTCGGCGGGCGCGGTCCCGCGATGATCATCGGCAATCTGCCGGAGGGCTCCCCGGCCCGCGACGTCCCCGAGGGCGAGGTCCCCTTCGAGGTGGCCCAGCTGCTGCTGGCCCTGGAGAACGACGAGGAGATCACCGTCGTCGGCACCGAGGACATGCCGGTCATGCAGGGCGACAACCTGCTGATCGTGCGCCGCCTCAAGCTCTCCGAGAGCCGGATCTCCTGCGTGCAGTTCGACCGCAGCGACAACGTCCTGGTGACCATCGCCGCCTGGGACCGCCCCATCACCGACGACCTGTACGCCCTGCTGAAGCCGCTCCCGGCGGAGCTTTTCCAGCAGGGCTGACCCGGCCGCTACCGCGCGGTCGTGAGCGTGACGTCCGCGGCACGCACGTACGCGACCCGGTGGCCGTACTGGATCTCGTAGTACCGGTCCTCGCCGGTCACCACCCGGTGGGACGCCTCGTCGAAGGTGACCGCGTAGTAGTACTCGCCCGGAACCTCGTCGCCCACCACGTACGCCTGCCCCTTCGGCAGCGTGTACCGCAGCGGCGACACGGCCTGGGCGGGGACGCCCGCCGGGTAGGCGGCCTTCTCCGGGTATGCGCGCCCGTACACCGGGACGCTCTCCAGACCGGGGCGCGGGGTGATCAGCCGGCCCGAGGCCGGTACCGCCGCCGGATTCTTCTCCGGGTCGTGGAACCAGGCCTTCTGGCCCAGGTACCAGATGGCCGTCCAGTCGCCCCACCGGTCGGCCACGGCGAACTGCTGGCCCGTGGAGACCCGCGAGGACAGGTCGTTCACCCCGGTCGTCGGGGTGGTGCCGAGACCCACGTCCTTGACCAGGGGCGCGTTCACGTCGTGGTCGGTGTACAGCCGCACCTCGCTGGAACCGTGCGCCGCGCACGGCGTGCCCGCGGCCGTGCAGCCGGTGTACTCCGGGCGGTTCGTGTCGTAGTCGGGCCGGATCGTCACCAGCTGCGCCTTCTTGCCGGCGCTCGGCTCGATCGGGCGGCCCAGCAGCTGGAAGTAGTGCCGCCAGTCCCAGTACGGACCCGGGTCGGTGTGCATGCCGGGGACGGACGAGGCGGTCGGGCCGGGCACGTTGTCGTGGCCGAGGATGTGCTGCCGGTCCAGCGGGATGTCGTACTTCGCGGCCAGGTACTTCACCAGCCGCGCCGACGACCGGTACATCGCCTCCGTGTACCAGGCGTCCGGGTCAGCGAGGAAGCCCTCGTGCTCCAGGCCGACCGAATTCGCGTTGACGTACCAGTTGCCCGCGTGCCAGGCGACGTCCTCGGCCTTCACGTGCTGCGCGATGTGGCCGTCGGTGGAGCGCAGCGTGTAGTTCCAGGAGACGTAGGTCGGGTCCTGCACCATGTTCAGGACCCCGTTCCAGGCGCCCTCCGTGTCGTGCACGACGATGTACCGGATGCGCTGGGAGGCGGGACGGTTCCCCAGGTCGTGGTTGCCGTAGTCGCCGTCCCCGAACTCCTCGTACGGCGCCGGGATCCATTCGCAGGACACCGACGCCGGGCACTCGGTACCGGCCGAGGCGGCGGCGCGCAGGCCGGTGTGCGCCAGCTGCGCCGTGTCGGGGGCCACGTCGGGACGGGCGGCCAGCGCGACCCGCTGTCCGGAGTCCGTGGTCCGCCGCTCACCGGACCGGATCACCCCGTACACGTCGTCGGCGTACGCCGCCGCCGTCGCGGAGTCGTCGGCGCCCGAGAAACGGGCCACCGCCCCGTACCAGTCCGCCGGGTCCTCGCTGAGCGGCTCCCCCAGCTCGCGCTGTGCGGCGGCCAGCAGCGCGGCACCGCCCGACACGTTCGCGGCCGGGTCGGTGCGCAGCGCGTCCGGGCTCAGCCCGGTCAGCTCGGCCGCCCTCGGCAGCGTGGTCAGCCGGGCCGGCAGCTCGGCGGACGCCGGGGGACCGGCCTCCCGCGTGCGCAGCGGGGCGCGGGCGTCGTCGCCGCGCGGATCCTCGGCGCCCTCACCGTGGTGCGAGGCCCCGGCCAGTGCGGTGCGGGCGTCGGTGAGGTGCATGGGGCCGTAGCCGCCGGTCACGCTCGGCGCACCGCCGTGCGCGTCCCAGCGGGACTGGAGGTAGGAGACGCCGAGCAGGACGGACTGCGGCACGTGGTACTCGGCCGCCGCGGCGGCGAACGCCCGCTGGAGACGGTCCGGGGCGGGCGGTGCGGCCGGCCCGGCGACGGACGGGGCCGCACCGAGCAGCGGCAGCAGCAGCGCCGCCGCGGCCAGGGCACCTGCCGTCGTACGGACGCGTCTGCCGCCGGGGGCGGGCTCGGGAACGGTGGCGGATCCTCGCAAAGCGGCCTCCTGTGACGGTCGGGCGTAGCGGGGCGTGCGGGACCGGACGTGGGGTCAGTGGTACCCGGCGGTCCGACGATCCGTCAATCATGCCGACAGTGCGGCGATTTCCCACGTCAACAGGGCTTCGGCGAGTTTCGTGGTGGCGGCCCACGGGCCTGCGGGGCGTCAGTGGCGTACACCAATGGCCCTCTCCGCACGTCGCGGACACGGAGAATGCGCGGGGGGGGCCCCCCCGGGGGGCCCCCCCCCCCCGCCGGGGCCGGCCGCGGGGGCGGCCCCCCCCCCC
>NZ_JBIWJA010000012.1:106926-188971 GCF_044764905.1 Streptomyces sp. NPDC093586
GGGGGGGGGGTGTTTTGGCCTAAACAATGGCCCCCCCCCCCCGGGGGGGGCCCCGGGGGGGGGGGGGGGCCCCCCGCGGGGGGCCCCCCCGCGCATTCTCCGTGTCCGTCAGCGGGTGCCGACCGCCGCGCGCACGGCCCGCCGGGCCAGCTGGCAGTCGTCGTGCAGCCGCCGCAGCAGCAGCCGCTGCTCCTCACCGGAGGGCACGGCGCCCGCGGGGGCCGCCGCCGGGGCCACCGGAGCCGCCTCCTGCATCGACCGTTGCACAGCCGTCTCGTACGTACGGATCTCCCGGGTCAGCACGAGCATCAGGTTCACCAGGAAGGCGTCACGCGCCGCGGGCCCCTGCGCCTGGGCGATCTGACTGATCTGGCGGCGGGCCGCCGGGGCGTCGCCGAGCACCGACCACAGGGTCGCCAGGTCGTAACCCGGCAGGTACCAGCCCGCGTGCTCCCAGTCCACCAGCACCGGACCGGCCGGTGACATCAGGATGTTGGACAGCAGCGCGTCGCCGTGGCAGAACTGGCCCAGGCCCTGGCGCCCGGCCGCGTGGGCGATGTCGTGCAGCAGCTTCTGCAGGTCGCCCAGGTCCCGGTCGGTGAGCAGTCCGAGTTCGTGGTACCGGGAGATCCGCGCCGCGTAGTCCAGCGGGGCGTCGAAGGTCCCGGCCGGCGGCCGCCAGGCGTTCAGCCGGCAGATCGCGCCGAGCACCGTCCTGATGTCCGCCCGTGGCGGCGTCTCCAGAGGGTGCCGCTGCAGTGCCGCGGGCCGCCCCGGCATCCGCTCGATCACCAGCGTGCCGTTGTCCGGATCCGCCGCGATCAGCCTCGGCACCCGCACCGGCGGGCGGTGCCGGACGAACGAGCGGTATGCCGCTATTTCGTGCCGGACCCGTTCGGCCCACGCGGGGGAGTGGTCCAGTAAACACTTGGCGACGGCCGTGCTGCGCCCGGTCGTGCCGACCAGGAGGACGGACCGCCCGCTGCGGCGCAGCACCTGCACCGGAGCGAACTCCGGGCAGATCCGGTGCACGGAGGTGATCGCCGCGCGCAGTGGGGCGCCCTGGGCGCCGGACAGGTCGATTCTGCCGCTGAGCGGCTGCGTGCCGGCTCCCGCGCCGCGCCGCATCCTGCCCGCCCCGAGCACCGGGGCCGCCGGACGCGCGGGGGCGAGGTAGGGGCCGCCGCCCGCCGCCGGGCGGGGGTGGAGCGATCGCTGCGGGGCGGACACGGAGGACGATGCTGCGTACATGGGCGAGACAGATCCCTTCGTGTGCCTGCTGTGCCTGCCTGGAGGCGGTGCCCGCCGGAACGGGCGCGCCCTCCGAAAAGCCTTCGCGTCACCCGCCCGGCCGCCGAGGGCCACCCTGGGGAGTACCCCCGCGGCGGCCGGGTCGAGGTGGCGCTTTCCTACCTGACACCCGGCCGCCCGTGGCACACCATCTGGCGCACCCTGGCGAACGGTGGCGAATAGTCGCCCGGCAACCCGCACGGGGCTACTGTCAACTCAGCCGAGAACCTGGGGGCTTGACGTGAGCGGAGAACCCAACACCCGTCTGTCGGATCTGTTCGGCCTGGCCGGCTGGTCCAAGGGCGAGCTCGCGAGGCTGGTCAACCGGCAGGCGGCGGCCATGGGCCACCCCCAGCTGGCGACCGACACCTCGCGGGTGCGGCGGTGGATCGACATGGGAGAGATCCCGCGCGATCCGGTGCCGCGGGTGCTGGCGGCTCTGTTCACCGAGCGTCTCGGCCGTGTCGTGACCATCGAGGACCTCGGTCTGGTCCGGCACGGGCGTGCGGGGAAACGGCGGGTCGGCGGGAGCGAGGAGCATCCCGACGGAGTGCCGTGGGCGCCCGAGCGGACCGCGGCGTTCCTCACCGAATTCACGGGAATGGACCTCATGCTCAACCGACGCGGCTTGGTGGGCGCGGGCGCCGCGCTCGCCGCGGGATCCGCACTCAGCAGCGCCATGCACGACTGGCTGCACACCGACCCTGTCCTGGCTGCCGACGCACCCCGCACCACCGAACCCCTGCACGCCGACCCCGCCGGGTACGACCGCTACGAGGCCGCCCCCATCGGGTCGCAGGAGATCGAGGAACTGGAGCGCTCGGTCGAGGTGTTCCGCGCCTGGGACGCCGCCCGTGGCGGCGGGCTCCAGCGCAAGGCGGTCGTGGGCCAGCTCAACGAGGTGGGCGGTATCCTCGCCTACCACCATCCGCCCCACCTGCAAAGGCGCCTGTGGGGCGTGGCGGCCAACCTCGCCGTTCTCGCGGGCTGGATGTCGCACGACGTCGGCCTGGAACCCACGGCCCAGAAGTACTTCGTCATCGCCGCCCATGCCGCGAGAGAGGGCGGCGACCGGCCCCGGGCCGGCGAGGCGCTGTCCCGGGCGGCCCGCCAGATGGTGCACCTGGGCCGGCCCGACGACGCGCTGGACCTGATGAAGCTCGCCCAGTCCGGCTCCGGCGAGCAGGTACTGCCCCGCACCAGGGCGATGTTCCACACCATCGAGGCCTGGGCGCAGGCCTCCATGGGCAAGGGCCAGGCGATGCGCCGGACCCTCGGCCGGGCGGAGGACCTGTTCGTCTCCGACAAGAGCGATGTGCCGCCGCCGAGTTGGATGCAGCTGTTCAACGAGGCGGATCTGTACGGCATGCAGGCCCTGGCCTACCGCACGCTCGCGGAGTTCGAGCCGGGTGCCGCCGCGCACGCCCAGCACTACGCGGACAAGGCGCTGGCGCTGCGGGTCGACGCACAGGAGCGGTCGAAGATCTTCGATCACCTCTCCATGGCGTCCGCCTGCTTCATCGCCGACGACCCGGAGCAGGCGGCGGGGTACGCGCGCCTGGCGCTGGTGTCGATGGGTTCCAACTCCTCGCGCCGCACCTGGGACCGGCTGCGCCAGATGTACCGGCTCACCGCCCAGTACGCCGGCTACCCGAAGATCCAGGAGTTGCGGGAGGAGATCGAACTCGCCCTGCCGAAAGGCAAGACGGTCAAGGGCAGGGGACGGGGCGGGAACACCGCTCCGGCATAGCGGGCGGCGCGTTTCCTACGACGTCACCCGGGCGACCAGCACACAGGCGTCGTCCTGGCGGCCGGACGCGCCGGGCCCACCGAGTGCCTCCGTCACGATCGGTACGCCGTCCCGTGCCGTGCGCGCCCCGGTGAGACGGGGAGCCAGGGCGAGGAGGCGGTGCACGGCCGTCGGCGTGAGTCCGCCGGTGTGCAGGAGCAGCAGGTCGCCTGCTTCCAGTGTCGCCGCGTCCCCCTCGTCCAGCTCGCGCCCCGTCCCGTCGCGGAACAGCAGCGGGGCGGGTGCTCCGGCGTGTGCCCACGTCAGGGTGCGGGTGCGGGGCCGGTAGGCGCAGTACACGGCGTCGCGCACGGGCGGCAGGGCGGTGGTGCCCAGCAAGCGGGCGAGCCGGTCCGGCAGTTGGGGGGGACGCGCGCCGCCCGCCGCCAGGCCGCGCAGGGCGCTGATCACCATCGCCTGAGCCGGCGCCACGCCGGTGTCCGGACCCGCGAGGCCGCCGACGCCGAGCAGGGTCTCGTCACCGGCGAGCGGGCACGCGTCGTACCAGCCGGGCCGGGGGGCGTCGGCGGACGAGGGCAGGTACCCGGCGGCCAGGTCCAGACCGGGTCGGCCCTGGTCCGGGAACCGCAGGAGGGCGTGCCAGGGCGGCGGCACGGCCTCCTGCGGTTCCACCACGGCCCGTTGCCCGATGCCCGCGTCCCGCGGGTGGCGGTGGAGCGAGTCACGGGTCTCGCTCACCATCCGCTGGCTGCGGCGCAGTTCGCTGACGTCCCGCAGCACGGCCCACATCGAGGCGGTGCTGCCGTCGGCGTCGAGCACGGGCTCGCCCATCATGTGCACGGTCCGTACGGTGCCGTCGGGGTGCACGACGCGGAACTCCCCGTCGATGGGCCGGCCGTCGACGAGACAGCCCGTGACCATCGCGGTCAGCTTCGGCCGGTCCCCGGCGAGTACCAGGGACGGCAGTTCGTCGAGGCTGAGCGGGGCGGCGGTCGGGTCGAGGCCGAGGATCCGGAAGAGTTCACCGGACCAGTCGGCCTCGTCGGTCAGCAGGTTCCATTCGGCGCTGCCGACCCGGCTGAGCAGCGATCCGGGCCGCGGCGCGGGGGCCGGGCCGTCCCGCAACTGGGCCAAGTGCGCGTCGAGATCGGTGAGCTGGTGCAGGGCCAGGTCGCACAGGGCGCGCTGCCAGCGTCCCCGCGGGTCCGCCGCGTCGTGCCGGGTGTCCCGTCGTACGGCGTCCACGTCGTCCCGCAGCCGACGCGTCTGCGAGATCAGGGCCTCGACCGGTCCGTGGCCCGGTGGCTGGGCGGCTGGGCGGTCCGCGGAGAGAGGGGACGACATGACGCACTCCGATGTGCAGACGGTACGACCGAGGCGGATCCGGGGGGTGGCGGAAGGACCGTTACGACTGTTGCACAGCCCGCGACGCCCCGTAAGGGGTTTGGCAACACACGATACGGTGGTGCTTCCGGCATATGCCAGCGTCTTTCCGGTGCGGTGTCCGCGCACCTGTGACGTACGTCCGCGGTCGCCCAAGTCGTAGTGTTCCTACGTCACTTGGGGTTCATCGGTGTCCGGGGGCGTCGTCGCCCGGATGTTCGTCGGACCCCTGTTCTAGGTCGAGGCGGGCAGTGCCGGGCGAGGTGCCGTTTCGATCGCGGTGCGCACCCCTGTCTCCAGGGCCCGGACGCCGGCTTCGGCGACCACGGAGGCGGCGTACCCGTCCCAGGCGCTCGCGCCGGTGACCCGGCCCTGCCGGGCGGCGTCCACCCACGCCTGCACCTCGCGGTCGTAGGCGTCCGCGAACCGCACGAGGTAGTCCTGCGGCACCTCCTCCCGGGCGCCGCCCGCCGCCGTCACCACCATGGTGTGCGCCTGACCGATCCGGGCGCTGCCCGCCTCGCAGACGGCCTCGCAGCGGACCTCGTAGCCGAAACCGCAGTTGACGAAGACCTCCACGTCGACCAGCGCGCCCCGCTCGGTCTCGAAGAGCACGAACTGCGGGTCGAGCAGCCCCTCCGGCGCGCCCGAGGACGGCCGGGGCCGCAGCACGGTCACCGCGGTCAGTTCCTGGCCCAGCAGCCAGCGGGCGGCGTCGATCTCGTGCGAGA
Source organism: Streptomyces sp. NPDC093586 (assembly GCF_044764905.1). Lineage (NCBI taxonomy): Bacteria > Bacillati > Actinomycetota > Actinomycetes > Kitasatosporales > Streptomycetaceae > Streptomyces > Streptomyces sp. NPDC093586. Next base: position 112,081 of record NZ_JBIWJA010000012.1, read on the forward strand.
CGGAGCTGTTGACCAGCATCGCGGAGGTGAAGTCCGGCGGGGAGGACACGTTGCGGTGCACGCAGTGCAGCATCAGCGGCCGGCCCAGCCGTCCGTCGTCCAGCAGGGACTTCAGCCGGCGGTACTCGGGGTCGTACCGCCGCATGAAACCGATCTGCGCCAGCCTGCGGCCGAGCCGCACCTCCGCCTCCACCACGCGCAGCGCGCCCGCCGGGTCCGGCACCATCGGCTTCTCGCACAGCACCGGCAGGCCCCGCGCGAAGGCGGCCAGCAGCGCCTCCTCGTGCGCCTCGCCCGGCGAGGCGATCAGGACGGCCTCGACGCCGGGCGCGTCGAGCGCGGCCTCGGCGTCCGTGTGCACGATCACCCCGCCGATCCCGGCCACGGCCTCCCGAGCCCGCTCGGCGTCGGGGTCCGCGACGGCGGCGACCCTGGCGCCGCTGACCACCTTGTCGAGGCGTCGTATGTGATCGGCGCCCATGTGCCCCGCGCCCAGGACCGCCACACCCAGAAGTCCGCTCACGCTCCACCCGCCCCTTCCCCGTCCGCCGCGCACCCGCGAGGACGGGTGCGTGTACGGCGGACAGGGTTTCATGGTCGTCAAGGCCCCGAGGGCGCGGCGGGCGTCAGTAGCGCAGTACTCCCGCGATGCCGTCCGCGTCCTCCAGCGCACCGTCCGGTACGAACCGGACGTCGGCGCCGGTCTCCAGGCACTGCTCGACGATCTCGTCCACGATGTCCTCGCGGGCGTCCAGGTCACCGCTGTCCGCGGGCATCAGGTGGTCGCCGTCGTCCCGCATCGTCACCCGGAAGTTCTCCTCGACGGCGAGCAGCCGGACCCGGCCGGTGTGCGCGCTCTCCCACAGCTCGTCGACGCCCGCCGCGAAGTACCTGCGCCCGCGGGCCGCCTCCAGCTCCCTGGCCACGGCCTCGACGGCGCCGCGCGCCTCGTCGTCGAGCACCGGCCGCACCGCCCGCCACACGGCGTCCGCGCTGCCGTGGGCGAGGCCCCCGTGCGGGACGGGCACGGCGTGCGCCGCGACCCCGCCCGCCTCCTCGAACAGCGAGAGCGCGGCCTCGGGGCCGGTGATGTACAGCGGTCGGGGGTGGGTGCGCAGCACCTTGCCCATCGCGGTGTCGGCCTCGCGCAGGAACTGCCGGGTCCGCTCGTCGCGGTAGGCGCTCGGCGAGTCGCCGATCCGCTGCTGGCGCTCCGGGTCGAAGTTCTCCGGCGGCCGGTCCATGGGGAAGCCGCCGATGCGCTCCTCGACGACCCGGTCCGCGCCACCGTTCCACAGCGTGACGCGGTCCGCGGCGACCGACAGCACCCAGAACGGCCGCTCGGCGGCCTGCGCGGCGACCAGGTTGCGGGTCAGGAAGGTGTCCGAGAGCACGACGCGCTCGGGCACGGAACGGGCCAGCGTCCAGACCTGGTGCTCGCCGGGGGCGGCGAAGATCGCCAACCCGTCCTCGGCGTGCGTGAGATCGACTTCGGCGAGGGCCCGGTCCAGCTCCCGGGCGACCTCGAGGCGCCGTTCCCGGGGGACCGCCGGATCGTCCTCCAGCTGTTTCTTGGCCTCGGCGACCGCGTTGCGCAGCCGGACCGGGTCCTGGGCGTTGTCCGGTTCGCGGCGGTGCGTCGGCGTCAGCACGGACACCGCCGGATACGGGCGGGGCCGGCGCAGCTCGGCAAGGGCGGCGGGACTCAGATCGTGCTCCATGTCAGCACCATAGAGCGGTCGGGCGTATCAGGCATTCGGAGCAATCGGTGCACATCGGGGTTCCTCGTCCGTGCCCGTGACCGGCGGCTCAGTCCTCCTCGTTCTCGGGGCCGCAGGAACTGCCGTCGGGCGGCAGGGAGCCGTACAGGAGGAAGTCGTCGACCTTGCGGTGGACGCAGTCGGAGGACGCGTAACCGGTGTGCCCCTCGCCCTTGTTGTCGAGCACCACCGCCGAGGGACCGAGCCGTTCGGCCGTCTCCACGGTCCAGCGGTACGGCGTCGCCGGATCGCCGCGCGTGCCGACCAGCAGCATCTTCGGGGTGTCGACGTCCTTCACGTCGTCGCGTATGTAGTCGGTGCCCTTGGGGCGGCCGTGGCACATCAGCACCTGGGCGAGCCGGTACCGTCCGAAGACCGGCGAGGCCTCCTCGTACTGCTTGCGCAGCCGTCCCAGGGAGCGGGTGATCTGCTCGGCGGTGGGACGGTCGGGGTCGTCCGCGCAGTTGATGGCCATCAGGGCGGCCGGCAGGTTGTCCATGGGGACGTCCTCCTCGTCGGTGAGGCCGCCGCCGTTCCCGCGGCTCTTGCCGCGGACGGGGAAGGTGACGCCGCCGGACACGAAGCCCTCCAGACCGCGGGTCTCGCCGTCCTCCAGCAGCTGCGCGAGGGCGCGCTCCAGCGAGGGCCACAGCTCCCGGCTGTAGAGCGCCTGCCCGATGGCGCCCACCATGTCCTCCCCGGAGAACGAGTCGCCGAAGGCCGTCGGCACCGGGTCCGCGTCGAGCGAGCCCACGAGCCGCACGATCTGGCGCCGGGCCTCCCGGGCGTCCTGCCCGAACGGGCAGGCGACGTCCTCCGTGCACCAGTCGAGGAAGTTCTCCAGCGCGGTCTGCTGTCCCCGCGCGCCGGCCAGCCCCTGTTCGGCCAGCGGTTCCGTCAGCGTGTCCACGCCGTCCAGGACCACCCGGCCCACCTTGTCGGGGAACTGTGCGGCGTAGACCGATCCCAGCCGGGTGCCGTAGGAGAAGCCGAGGTAGTTGAGCCGGTCGTCGCCGAGCGCCGCGCGCATCACGTCCATGTCCCGGGCGGCGTTCACCGTGCCTATGTGGCGCAGCACGGGTCCCGAGTGCTTCGCGCACGCGGCGGCCGCGTCGCGCAGTTTCCGGAGCACGGACCGCGGGTCGCCGATCTCCTCGTCCCCGTCCGCCGCCTCGATGATCTCGCCGATGGCGGGACCGCAGCTGACCGGCGAGGACCGGCCGACGCCGCGGGGATCGAACGTCACCACGTCGTAGCCGTTGGTCAGGTGCATGAAGGCCTTGCCTCCGGTGGACAGTTCGCTGACGCCCGAACCGCCCGGTCCGCCGAAGTTCAGCAGCACCGAGCCCCGTGAGCGACCGGTCGCCCGGTACCGGGCGAGGGCCAGGTCGAGGGTCCCGTTCCCGGGGTGCCCGTAGTCGAGGGGGACGGTGACCTTCCCGCACTGCAGGTCCTTCGGCGCCTCCATGCCCTCGCACGCCGACCATCTGATCTTCTGGTCGTAGAACCGGGACAGGCCGGGTCCGGTGTCGTCCGCGGCCGCGGCGGGCAGTCCCGCGCCCAGCAGGGCCAGCCCCAGTGCTCCGGTGACCGCGCGGCGCCGGAGCGACGACCGAGTCGACAGCTTGGCCAGCATGGATGCCTCCCGGGCGCCCCGTCGAGGACCCGTCGTCGGCGCCCTCGATCACCATAATCGGGCCTCGCACGGCGCGCCTCCGGGCGCTTTCGCGGGGCTTGTGCGGGCGTGCGGACACCATGCTGCTCGTTCGACAAACCGCCCACTCGATGGAGTGAAAGGCCGATAAGCCATAACTCGGATGGTGCGCCCGCGTTTTAACCGGTGCGGGCGAGCGCCCGCGACAATGTCTGGAAGGCAGGGAACCTCATGAGAAGGGTTACCCGAAACGGTGTGTTCGCTGTCGCCGCCTCCGGCGCGCTGGCCATGGCGATGCCGGCGTACGCGGCGTTCGCGTCCGACGGTGCCGTCGCGGACGGCTCCGCGACCGGTTCGCCCGGAGTGGTCTCCGGCAACACCGTGCAGCTTCCCGTGGACGCCCCGGTCAACGTGTGCGGGAACACGGTGAACGTGGTGGGGCTCCTCAACCCGGCCGTGGGCAACAGCTGCGCCAACACCGGCTCAGGCGGGACGGCGCACGCCGGGACGGACGCCTCGCCCGGCGCGTCCGGTGGCGGCGCCGTCGCCGAGGGGGAGGCGAAGGGCTCCCCTGGCGTGCTCTCCGGCAACGCGGTGCAGCTGCCGGTCCACGTCCCGGTGAACGTCAGCGGCAACAGCGTGAACGTGGTCGGCGTCGGCAACGCGGCCGTCGGCAACGAGTCGACGAACACCTCCGGCGACCGTCCGGAGGAACCGCGCCGCCCGGCGAAGCCGGCGCCCTCCGCACCCACCGAGGAGCGCGCGCAGCCCCAGCCGTCCCCGCAGGCCGTGGCGTCCCTCGCCCACACGGGCACGGACGCGGCCCTGCCCGCCCTCGCGGGCGGCGCCGCGCTCGTCCTGGGCGGAGCGGTCCTCTACCGGCGTTTCCGCCCGGGGGCCGGTCACTGACCGGGACGGACGTCCGTCCCGGTCTCCTGCCGGCGGGGTGTGTCACGGCGCCCGCCCCGCCGGGGTGAGACGGCGGGTACGGGCCCGTGAGCCGCGCCCTCGTCTCGGCCCCCCGGCCCGTGACACCCCGGTGCCCGGTCGTGCCGGGGGCCTCGCGCCGCGTCAGGCACGTCCCCCGTGGAGCCGGTGGTGCAGCGCCCGCACCTCGTCCGTCAGCTCGGGCACGGGGCCCTCGACCGTCACTCCGGGCGCCACCTCGCCGACCGGCAGCGTCCGGACCGGTGGAGCGGGCACGCCCCACTCGGTCAGCCAGGTGCCGAGCTGCTCCGACGAGGCGACGTACACGATGCGCCCGAGGCCCACCCAGGCGTGCGCGGCGGCGCACATCGGGCAGTGCTCTCCGGACGTGTACACCGTCGCCGCCGCCCGTTCCCCGGGGGTGAGGTGGGCGGCGGCCCAGCGCGCGAGCTCGAACTCGGGGTGCCGGGTGCGGTCCCCGGACGCCACCCTGTTGCGCTCCTCGGCCAGCGCCGTGCCGTCCGCGCCCGCCAGGACCGAACCGAACGGCTCGTCGCCTGCCTCCAGCGCCTCGGCCGCCAGCTCCACGCAGCGGTGCAGATGTCGTAGTTCGGCGTCCTTCATGACCATGCCCCAGGGCCCTCCTCGCGATGTGATCCTCGACGGGCACCCTACGTCCCGCGCGGCGCCCCTCGGACACGGCGGACGCCACACCGGTCCGGTCCGGGCCCCGCGAGCCGGAGAGGGCGCACGAACGCGGCGCGCCGCATCCGGCGCGCCGCGTCGGGCTGTCCGGCCCGTCCTTCCGTGCCGGACCTCGGGCCTACGGCCTGGGGGCGCTCCTCGCCGCCGTACCGGCGCAGACCGCGCCCAGGACCAGGGCCAGGGCGCCGATGACGATGTTGTTCCAGATGACGCCGGCGTCCGGGTTCGTGCCGACGATCCACGGTGAGACGATCATCCACACGCCCATGGCGCACATGGCCCAGCTGAGGCCGTACATGCGCTCGGGGGCCCGGGTGAATCCGAGGGCGAGCAGGCCGATCGCGATCCCGATGATCAGGTTGTGGGCGACGAGCGCGGGCTGGCTCGCGGTGAAGTGGAGTATCCAGGGGGACACGGCACAGTACAGGCCGAGCAGGAACACCGGCCCGTCCACGAGTGCCACGTCACGACCACCGAGCATGCGGGCGTAACGCGCCCGCATCTCCGGCGCGTCGGGGTGGCTGGTGATGTCACCTCTGGTGTGCGAGACGTTGGCCATGAGTCGTCTCCTTCGACTTGCCGGGCCGACCGCGTCAGGCGCGGTGCGGTAGCGCCGTTTGTTCCATTCTGCTCTTATTCGGTCTTTATGTGTAGAGATGGGTGGCCCGTACATGTCCCCCTGGATCGCGGGCATCCGCAGGAGTGCGCGAGCGATCGACCGATACGAGGGAACGGTGGAGGTGGCGGCCGTCATGGGTGCGAAGGTGTTGGAGCGGTTTCCGGCGGGGTCTCCGCGCGGGTCATGGCCGGCGGAGGAGTTCGCGGCGCGACGCCGTGCCGAGGGCGAGCCCGCCACCGTCGTGATGGACCTGGAGACGGACGCCTTCCTGGTGGTGGTACCGGCCCGTGACGAGGACAGGGCGCGGGCCGGCGTCCGAGGAACCGCGCGCGAGTGACGAGGCCCACGGAATCGGGGCCGAGGGCGGGAATGTATTTCCCCACCTGAAAGGTTGGCAATTACATCTGGTCGGCGGTCGCCCGCGGTCGCCGGCGCCCCCAGTCACACATCAGCGAGGCACCGTGAACCACCCCGCCCCCGAGCAGCCGGCCGACATCGTCTCCCGGCTGCGTGCCACCTTCCGCACCGGCCGCACCAAGCCCGTCGAGTGGCGCACCGCCCAGCTGGGCAGGCTGCGCGCGCTGCTCACGGAGAACGGCCCGGACCTGGAGGCCGCGCTCCACGCGGACCTGGGCAAGGGCGCCGCGGAGGCGCAGCGCACGGAGATCGGCTTCACCGTGCGCGAGATCGATCACACCCTCGAGCACCTCGCCGACTGGCTGCGCCCCGACCCTGCCCCCGTCCCGGCCCACCTCGGCGCCGACGCGACCGCCTGGACCCAGTACGACCCCTTGGGCGTGGTCCTCGTCATCGCGCCCTGGAACTACCCCGCGCAGCTGCTGCTCGCCCCGATGGTCGGCGCCCTGGCCGCCGGCAACGCGGTGGTCGCCAAGCCGAGCGAGCTGGCCCCCGCCACCTCCGCCGCGCTGGCCCGGCTGCTGCCGGCCTACCTCGACACCGAGGCCGTCGCCGTCGTCGAGGGCGGGGTACCCGAGACCACGGCCCTGCTCGCCGAGCGCTTCGACCACATCTTCTACACCGGCAACGGCACCGTCGGCCGCATCGTCATGCGCGCCGCCGCCGAGCACCTCACCCCGGTCACCCTCGAACTCGGCGGCAAGTCCCCGGCGTTCGTCGACCGCGGCACGGACCTCGACGTGGTCGCCGCCCGGCTGGCGGGCGGCAAGTTCCTGAACGCCGGGCAGACCTGCGTGGCCCCCGACTACGTGCTGACCGACCCGGAGACCGCCGCGGCCCTGGAGCCCGCGCTGGCCCGCGCCGTCAAGGCTCTGTACGGCGACGACCCGGCGGACTCGGCGGAGTACGGCCGGATCGTCAACGAGCGGCACTTCGACCGGCTCACGGGGCTGCTGGGCTCGGGCCGGGTGGTCGTGGGCGGCGGCAGCGACCGGGCGGCGAAGTACATCGCGCCGACCGTGCTGGCCGACGTCGCGCCCGAGTCGCCGGTGATGGGCGAGGAGATCTTCGGCCCGATCCTGCCGATCGTCACCGTCCCCGGGCTCGACGAGGCGATCGACTTCGTCAACGACCGGGACAAGCCGCTCGCCCTCTACGTCTTCACCGAATCCCCGGAGACCCGGGAGCGGTTCGCCGCCGAGACGTCCTCCGGCGCACTCGGCCGGGGGCTGCCGCTCGCCCATCTCACCGTCTCCGACCTGCCGTTCGGCGGCGTGGGGGAGAGCGGCATGGGCAACTACCACGGCCGGTACTCCATCGAGACGTTCAGCCACCGCAAGGCGGTCCTCGACAAGCCGCTGGGCTGACCGGGCGCCGGGGCCGCGCCGGCCTGACCCGTATCAGGGCAGGGCGGCGCGGCCCGCACCGTCGCCCGACAGGAATCCCGCGCAGGTCCGGAGCCGGACCGTCACCTGTCGGCGGTCCAGTCGGATCCCCGGCGGCCCGCCGGGCGGCGACCTGCACCGCTGAGCCCCCGCGGGGCGTGTGCGAGACTCCGCCGATGACCTCGGAAACGATCACCGCGGAGGCCGCGGGCACCTGGAACCTCGGCGACCTGACCGTCAACCGCGTCGGCTTCGGCGCGATGCGGCTGACGGGCAGCGCCGCCTTCCACCTCGGCACGCCGAGCGACCGCGCGCGGTCCCTCGCCGTCCTGCGTCGGGCGGTCGAACTCGGCGTCGACCACATCGACACCGCCGCCTTCTACTTCTCCTCCCTGCGCTCAGCCAACGAACTGATCAACAGCGCGCTGGCGCCGTACCCCGACGACCTCGTGATCGTCACCAAGGTCGGCCCGTACCGCGACTGGTCGGGGGAGTGGGGGACCTCCGCCCGCCCCGAGGACCTGCGCGGCCACGTCGAGGAGAACCTGCGCCAGCTCGGCCGCGACCACCTCGACGTCGTCAACCTGCGCCGCATGCGGCAGGACTCCATCGCCGAACACTTCGGCGCCCTCGCCGAACTGCGCGAGGCGGGCCTGATCCGCCACCTCGGCCTCTCCGACGTCGAGCCCCGCCACCTCGCCGAGGCCCAGGCCATCGCGCCCGTGGTCTGCGTCCAGAACCGCTACGGCCTCGGCTTCCACGACCCCGCCACCGACGAACTCCTCGCCCTGTGCCGGGATCAGGGCATCGCCTTCGTCCCGTTCTACGCCATCGCCGGCGAGGCGGGCCCCCGGGGTGCCGGCACCGCCCACGAGGACGAGGTCCGCGCCGTCGCCCGGGCCCACGGCGCCAGTCCCGCGCAGGTCAGGATCGCCTGGACGCTGCACCAGGGCCCGAACGTCCTGGCCGTCCCCGGCACCGGCGACCCCGGCCACCTCGCCGAGAACGTGGCCGCGGGCGCCCTGCGGCTCACCGACGAGGAGCTGTCGCTGCTCGACGGGGTCCGGACGGGCTGACGCACCCCATGCGGTCCAGACGCCGTCCCGCACGAGGTGCCGCCGCCTCAGCTCGTGCTGCTCGTGCCACGCCCGCACCGCGAGCGGGCGGACCCGGGACCAGGCGTACGACGCGCTGTCCCCGCGCGGGCCCCAGCCCGTCTTCGCGCGGAACGCGTCGGCCGCCGCCGGGGGCGCCTCCAGCAGGCCGAACGTCTCCGCCTCGCCGTCGATCAGCACGACGTCCCGGGTGTGTCCGAACGCCGGCCGGGCCCGGCCGGCGTCCCGCAGGTTGCGGCCGGTCGGATCGGTGAGCCGCGTGCCCAGCCGGACCGCCTCCCGGTGCCGCACGAACCACAGCGGGACCAGGCACGGCGAACCGCCGGCGTCCGCCGTGGCCACCCGGACGCCGGACTCCCGCTCCAGGCGGTCGAGCACGTCCTGCCTGCGCTGCCCGGGTTCGCGCGGCGGTGCGGTGATCCTCATGGCCGTGTCGGTAGCGGGCGGACCGGGCTCGCGCCTCGGGCCGAAGACGCAGGACCGGAGACTGGCGCCCGATGGGTTTTACGTATAACCTCTCCCGTCGATCACTCCTTCCGGAAGGTCCCGATGCCGCACATCGCCCTGGTCACCCTCGTCGTCGACGACTACGACGAGGCGATCCGCTTCTACACCGAGGCCCTCGGGTTCCGGCTCGCCGAGGACACGCCCCGGCCCGACGGCTCCCGCTGGGTCGTCGTCGAACCAGGCGCCCCCGGGCAGGGCACCGCGCTGCTGCTGGCCCGCGCCAAAGGTGACGCCCAGCGTGTCCGGATCGGCGACCAGACGGGCGGGCGCGTCGGCTTCTTCCTGCACACCGACGACTTCGCCCGCGACCACGCCCGGATGACCGCCGCCGGTGTGACCTTCCTGGAGGACCCCCGGCACGAGCCCTACGGCTCGGTCGCCGTCTTCCAGGACCTGTACGGCAACCGCTGGGACCTGCTCCAGCCCGCCGCCTGACCCGACCGACGCTTCCGCACAGACCCCGCCGAGGAACCACCGCACATGTCATCTACGCGCATAGATATCGAGACCCTCCGTCGCCTCCCCAAGGCGGTGCTGCACGACCACCTCGACGGCGGCCTGCGCCCCGCGACCGTGGTGGAGCTGGCCGCCTCCGTCGGTCACACCCTGCCCACCACCGATCCCGACGAGCTGGCCGCCTGGTACTACGAGGCCGCCAACTCGGGCGACCTGGTGCGCTACATCGCCACCTTCGAGCACACCCTCGCCGTGATGCAGAACCGCGAGGGCCTGCTGCGCACCGCCGAGGAGTACGTCCTCGACCTCGCCGCCGACGGCGTCGTCTACGCCGAGGTCCGCTACGCCCCCGAGCTGATGACGAACGGCGGGCTCGGCCTCGCCGAGGTCGTGGAGACCGTCCAGGAGGGCCTGGCCGCCGGCATGGCCAAGGCCGCGGCGGCGGGCACGCCGGTCCGCGTCGGGACCCTGCTGTGCGGCATGCGGATGTTCGACCGCACCCGCGCGACCGCCGACCTCGCGGTCGCGTTCCGGGACGCGGGCGTCGTCGGCTTCGACATCGCCGGAGCCGAGGACGGCTTCCCGCCCGCCGACCACCTCGACGCCTTCGAGCACCTGCGCCGCGAGAACGTGCCGTTCACCATCCACGCCGGCGAGGCCCACGGGCTGCCCAGCATCCACCAGGCCGTCCAGGTGTGCGGCGCCCAGCGCATCGGGCACGGCGTGCGCATCACCGACGACATCCCCGACCTCGCCGCCGGCAAGCTCGGCCGCCTCGCCGCCTGGATCCGCGACCGCCGCATCGCCCTGGAGATGTGCCCGACCTCCAACCTCCAGACCGGCGCCGCCACCTCCATCGCCGAGCACCCGATCACGGCGCTCAAGGACCTCGGCTTCCGCGTCACCCTCAACACCGACAACCGTCTCGTCTCGGGCACGACGATGACCCGCGAGATGTCCCTCCTCGTCGAGCAGGCCGGCTGGACCGTCGCGGACCTGCGCACGGTCACGGTGAACGCCCTCAAGAGCGCCTTCGTCCCCTTCGACGAGCGCAACGCCCTGATCGAGGACGTCGTCCTGCCTGGTTACGAAGCGGCGCTCTGAACGAGCCCGCGCACATAGGCGGCCTGCCCGACGTGCTGGAGATCGTCGGCCAGGACGCTGACCAGCCGCACGCCCAGCGTGACCGGCGGATCCCAGTTGTCGTCCACGACCCGCTCCAGGTCCTCGGCGGCCAGGGAACGCAGGGCCCCGAGCGTCTGCTCGTGCACGGCGTCGTAGTAGCCGGTCAGCAGGTCGGCCGAGTCGACCCGCACCTTGGCGACCTTCGCCGAGCTGTGGCCGTACCCGGTGTCGCGGCGGGGCAGGTCCAGCCCGAAGCGCTTCTCCCAGTCCTGGGCCAGCCACATCTGGTCGAGCCCGAAGGCGTCCGCGATGTGGTCGTCCTGCACCCGGGTGAGGTGCCAGACCAGCCAGGTCACGGAGTTGGCGTCGTCGGCGGGGCGGGCGTTCAGGCCGTCGGGATCCAGGCCCTCGACGGCGGCGTGGACTTCTTCCCGGATGCGGCCGTAGCCCTCGATGAGGATGTCCTTCGCGTGCATGGGTCCACCATCGCGCAGTCCGCCCTCACGCGCTCCCCGTCTCCAGCAGTCCCATCAGCGCCCGCGCCGCCGGGCTGGTGGCCTGGGCGGGCGGCAGCAGGGCGACGGTCTCGTACGCCGCGCCTCCGGTGTCCCCCAGCGGCAGCGAGGTGAGGGACGCCCGCTTGTGCCGGAAGTGGCGCGGCACGACCGCGATGCCCAGGTTCTCGTCGAGCAGGTCGAGCAGCCCGTGCACGTCGTTCACCTCCAGCGCGACGGTCCGCCGTACGCCCGCCGCGGCGAAGGCGGCGTCGGTGACGCGGCGCGGGCCCCAGTCCGGGTGGAAGTCGACGAACACCTCGTCGGTGAGATCGCGCGGGGCCGGCACCGCACCGCTGCTCGCGAGGCGGTGGCCGGGGTGGCACAGGACGGTCATCGGCTCGCCGGCCAGTGAGACGGAGCGCAGCTGTTCCGTGTCCGCCTGCGTCCGGTAGGCGAACGCCAGGTCGAGCCACCCGGCCGCGACCTCCTCCGCCAGCTCGCCCGACCCCGCCTGGCGCAGCCGGATCTCCACGTCCGGATGCCGGCGCCGGAACGCGGCCAGCAGCCTCGCCACCGGCACCCCGGCGATGCACTGCTCGGTGCCCAGCGACAGCGTGCCGCGCAGCACGCCCTGCACCGCGGCGACCGCCTCGTGGGCCGACCGCACCTGCGCCAGGATGCGCCGCGCCTCGCCCAGCAGCGCCCGCCCGGCCTCCGTCAACGTCACCCTGCGGGTCGTGCGCACGAACAGCGGCGCCCGCAGCTCCCGCTCCAGCGCCCGGATCGACGCCGACAGGCCGGACTGGGACACCAGCAACCGCTCGGCCGCGCGGGTGAAGTGCTGGTCCTCGGCGACCGCCACGAAGTGCTGGAGATGACGCAGTTCCATGATTGAGAAGGCTAGTCGCTGAATACCATCGGATTCTTCTGTTGGACCACTGCCCGCAGGTCGCGACAGAGTGGAGGCCACCCTGGATCTACCTTTCTGGAGTCGCGTTGTACACCGCATCCCCCGACCGCTACGCGGACATGCCCTACCGGCGCACCGGACGCAGCGGCCTGAAGCTCCCCGCGCTCTCGCTCGGCCTGTGGCACAACTTCGGCCCGGACCGCCCCGTCGAGACCCAGCGCGCCATCCTGCGCCGCGCCTTCGACCTCGGTGTCACCCACTTCGACCTCGCCAACAACTACGGCCCGCCGCCCGGTGCCGCCGAGTCCGCCCTCGGCGAGGCGCTGAAGGCCGACTTCGCGCCGTACCGTGACGAGCTGGTGATCTCCACCAAGGCCGGCTACCTGATGTGGCCCGGCCCGTACGGCGAGTGGGGCTCGCGCAAGTACCTGCTCTCCTCCCTCGACCAGAGCCTGCAGCGCATGGGTCTGGAGTACGTCGACATCTTCTACTCGCACCGCCCCGACCCGGAGACTCCCCTGGAGGAGACGATGGGTGCCCTGCACACGGCGGTGCAGCAGGGCAAGGCGCTGTACGTCGGCGTCTCCAACTACTCGCCGGAGCAGACCCGCGAGGCCGCCCGCATCCTCGCCGGTCTGGGCACCCCGCTGCTCATCCACCAGCCGCGCTACTCCCTGCTCGACCGGCGCCCCGAGACCAGCGGCCTCCTGGACGTCCTCGACGAGCTGCAGGCCGGCTCCATCGCCTACTCCCCGCTGGAGCAGGGTCTGCTGACCGCCCGTTACCTCGACGGCATCCCCGAGGACTCGCGCGCCGCGAGCGACAGCCCCTTCCTGAACTCCGACGCGGTCACCGGCGAACTGGTCGGCAAGCTGCGCGCGCTGGACGAGATCGCCAAGTCCCGCGGCCAGTCCCTGGCCCAGATGGCCCTCGCCTGGGTGCTGCGCGAGGGACGGGTGACCTCGGCCCTCGTCGGCGCGAGCAGCCCGGGGCAGCTGGAGGACAGCGTCTCGGCCATCGGGAACCTCGCCTTCGACGCCGACGAACTGGCCAGGATCGACGCCGTCGTCGCCTAGACCGCCCCTGCCTCACGGTCACGGCCCGAGCCGTTCCGCCGGCCGGACCGTGACCGTGAGGCCCTCCCGCGAACTCCTCACGCCTCCGCGGGCACCCGGTCCAGGAAGCCGTACACGGCCCGGATCCGGCCCTCGCCGTCCAGTACGACCACGTCGGATCCGGCCACGGGCGCCGAACCTCCCCCAGCGGGGGGACCCCCGGCCTCGTTCACCAGCTCCCAGGAGAAGCGGGCCGTGTCGTGGTGCCCGTCGACGGCGCCGGACAGCCGGAAGACGTACCCCGGGAACTGCTCGTGGGCCGCCGTGATCACCGCGGCGATCTGCTCGTGGCCGCGCACGTCGGCGAGCGGGTCGGTGTAGCGGCCGTCCGCCGTCCAGGCCGCGGCGACCGCCTTGTCCCGCGCTTCCGTCCCGGCGTTCCAGGCCTCGAAGTAGCGGGCGACGGCATCCTCGTGACGGTGGGTGGGTGTGGACATGCCGATCAGCCTCCATCGCGATGTACGTGCTGGTCAGGGACCGGATCCCGGTCTCGGCGACCCGGTACCGCAACCATGCCCGCAGCCGGCCGGAGCCGTCGATTACCTCCGGGGTCATGACGGCCGCCCCGGCCGCTCGCCGCGTTTCGGCCAACGGCCGCCGTGAATATGCCAGGAGACTGGCCGGAAATTCATGGTGACAGTGATTCAGCAGTGAACATACTCACCTCTAGGGCGTCTCACAGCACGCGACAGCGCCCTCACGCACCGCCACACGAGCCGCACGGACGCCATGCCCGACCGGTGGGCGAACCGGGCGACGGGGGAGGGGAGCAGTGCACGACGAGTTCCTGTGCCATGTCACCGCCTACGGCACCTGCGACGGCCGGCGCGTCGGCGTGCCCCTGGGCACCTACCGGGCTCCCACGCTCGCCCTCGCCCTGTGGTGGCTGCGCGACCGCGCGTCCTGGATCGCCGACCGTCTGGATCCGCAGCCCGACTCCCCGCACCTACCGCGCGGCGCCCTGACCCCGGTCGCCGACGACGCTCCCGACGTGCCGCGCGTCCTGCGCGCCTGGTGCGCGGACCCCGTCCAGCAGGAACTGGTCGCCGACGAGCTGACCGAGGGGCGTCTGGTGCGCATCGCCACCAGCGACGACACCACCGAGTACGAACTGCTGGCCGAGTCGGTCGACGCGCTGCGCATGCAGCGGGCCGCGCCGCGGCTGGCCGTCCCCGTCGCCTGAGACCACGCGCGGCGGCAGGGCCCCGGCCGGTTCCTCGTCGAGGGCGCTGCCCGCCCCACCGTCGCCGCCGTCGGCCACCCGCTCGCTCGTCATGGCCGCCGTGCCGCAGCGCGCGGGGCCTCACCGGAGGAAACCGCGGCTCGATCCATGGATCCGCGGGGTGCCGCTCACGTACCGTACGCCGGACGGTCGGCCTGCCCGGGGCCGGTGCGCGCGGTCAAGGCCGGTCCGGAGGCGGGCGGGCCGCAGCCGGCGGTACCCGTTCCGCCTGGGGCCCGCGCCGGAACCCTGACGGGGCGCGGATCCCGCTGGAGCGAGGGCAGGGTCAGGTGCCACCAGTCGGAGAGACGACCGCTGAGAGCGTGCGGTCCTTCCAGCGCCTCGGTGAGGGCGCAGACACCGAAGAAGGAACGGACCAGGCTGCGGGCGGTGGGGGCCGGGCGGACGTGGGCGGCCAGCTGGCCGCGGCTCCGGGCCTGGCAGAGCAGACGCGTGGCGGCGGTCGTCCAGAGGGCGAAGGGGTCGGGCAGGCGTACGCCGATGGCGTCGCGCTCTGCCCACAAGCGGGCACCTGCGCGAGTCAGGGGGTCCTCGGAGAGGGCATGGGCGATCTCGTGACTCAGTAGGACGAGGCGTTCCAGCGGTGGCACGGACAGGTCGCCGTACCGTGTGGCGAGGCCGGGCCAGGTGGCGAAACCGTCCCGGACGACGGCGAGGGCGATGCCTTCCTTGCTGGCGTAGTGGAAGTAGACGGAGCCGCTGGTCCGTCCGGACCGGGCGCTTATGTCGTTGACGCTGGTCCCCGCGTATCCCTGCTGGGCGAAGAGGTGGGCGGCCGCCTCCAGGAGCGATCTGCGGGTTGCTCTGGCCCGTTCTTGCAAGATTTCGTACACCTCGGCTCGTTGTGTAATGAACGACTGAAATGTAGTGCGCCCGCGTACGCCTGGAGCAATCAAGCGTCAACTGCATGTGGTTATTGCTCACTTCTTTCGAATATGAACGCGTGCGAGTGGCGACTGGCCTTTTGGGTGTTGCTCCTGCTTCACCGGGCGACGGGGGAACTGCTCGCCGACAGGTGATTCGTTCCCCGCCATCTGCGACAACTGCGGTGCCACCCAGTGATGGTGAGTGACCGTCAGGAGGCATGGGCGACTCGCGTCCGGTGGTCCGCATACACCCTGGTCGCCCGATGGTCGAGCACTCGAAGTAGTGATTGCGCCGACTTTCGGTGCAGAAATAACGTAGTCATCGCAATGTTTTCATTTTGTGGCTGATGTCCCGAAATGCTGCTTGCTCCCGCCGGTGGAACCGGCGAAGGGGACGGTGACGGCCCTGATGCCCGTCACGGGAGGCCGCAACAGCTCACCCGACGGTCCCGTGACGCGCGTGACCGCCCACCCCCAGGAGGTCATCGTGACCCGTATGGCACGCTTTCCGGCGAACTGGTCGCCGGAAGCCGTCGTCTTCGACTGCGACGGAACCCTGATGGACACCGAACGGCATTGGCAGGATGCCCGCAACCGGACCTTCCGTGAGTTCGGCCTGCTGCCTCCGCCCGGTTTCGCCGAGCGGGCCAAAGGTGTGCACTACGTCGACTGCGGGCGGCTCATGGCCCAGGAGACGAACAAGCCCGAGCTGACCGCGGACCTGACGGCGTCGCTGCTCGAACACTTCCTGTTCCTCGTCGCGGAGGATCCGCTGACGATGCCCGGCGCCTCCGAGTTCGTGCGGTTGTGCGCGCGCCGGCTTCCGCTGGCGGTGGCCAGCAACTGCCCGCTGGTGGCGGTGGAGGAAAGCCTCGGCCGGGCCGGGCTGCGCAAGTACTTCCGCCACATCGTCGTACCCACGGTGCCTCCGGGGGAGCCCGGCGCGGCGGAACCGGCGGAGAGCCCCGAGCAGGAGAACCCGGTACGGCCCAAGCCCTGGCCCGATGTCTACGCCACGGCCGCCCGCCTGTGCGGAGTCCCTCCGCGGGCGGCTCTCGCCGTCGAAGACTCCCTCACGGGCGTCGAGTCGGCGTGGCGCGCGGGCCTGCGGGTCCTCGGCGTGGGGCCGCTGCCGCGCGACGACAGGAGCGGACAGGCCGACGCCTGGGTCACGGGGCTGGACTCCGAAGAGGTGCTGCAGTGGGCGCGGTCATGGGTGTCGGACCCGGACGCGGATGCCGGACAGGATCCGGTGGGGCGCAAGCCCCTGTAGGGAAGAGAGCCGCCGTGCCGTCAGCCAGGCCGGCGTTCCCCGGCGTGCTCTCACCACGGGCGGCGCGGCCCCAGGGCATCGCGGCCGGACCGGTCGGTCCTCGGAACACGACGGCGGGCAGGGAGCATGGCGTACGCGGTACATGCCGACCGGGTCCAGCAGTGCCTCACGGAAGGCGCCGCGCCCTCGGGCGCCCACGGCCGGCAGACGGTCCCCTGGGACGGCATCGGGCAAGGTGGCGGCCGGGGCACGTGCGGACACCGCGTACGGACACCGCGACACCGGTACGGTGCTGCTCGGCCAGGCGGTCGGGGTCAGCTGCCGTACCCGGCCCTCCCGGCCCATCGGCGCGCCCCTCGCGCGAGGAGCGCGCCGAGGAACCCGGTGACCAGACCCCACGGCAGGGCGAGGCCGACCGCGCCCCACAGCCGCGGGTGCAGGAACAACCGCCCGGACAACCCTCCGCCCAGGTCGCCGATGCCGAGCACCGACAGGCCGTAGTACGCCGAGATCCGGCCCACAGCGCAGATCATGAGCACCGTGAGTGCCAGCGCGGCCGCCATGTGCACGGCGTGCCGCCAGGCCGGCGTCCCGGCCGGGGACCGGGCTGCCGCCAGGCACCCGGCGGCCAGCAGCAGCACCACGGCCGCGACCAGGAGCCACCACATCCGCCCGTCCCGCTCGGTGAGCGTGCCCAGGTCCACCGTGGAGACGTCCGGCGTGCGCAGCACCTCGTCGAGCACCTGCGGCATCGGCAGCCCGAACGGCCCCTCCACCCGGCCGTTCCAGGTGGCGCCGAGGCCGATGGTGAGCGCCGGCCACACCAGGTTCGGCAGGCCGAGCAGCAGCACGGCGAAGGTGTCCGCCGGGTGTCCCCGCGTCCCGGTGACGACCAGGCCCACGACGGTGCCGACGACGACGTACGCGAGCAGCAGTGCCACCATCGCGTACGCCACCGGCCGCACCGACGCCCGAAAGCGCAGCAGCCGGCCCGGCAACGGCGCCCCCCGGGACACCAGCAGGGCCAGTACCAGCACACCCGCCAGCCACAGCAGTCCGAACAGCACGGTCAGCGGCACGTCCGTGGTGAAGCCGATCCGCGGGGTGATGCCGAACAGGTCCCCGAGGTCGTCGAGCACATCCTCCCCGAGCGACACCTCGAAGGTCTGCCGCGAGGCGAAGGCCAGTCCGACGAGGGCGAACAGCCACAGCACGGCGATGCGGCCGGCCCAGCCGGCCAGCTCCCCGGCGCCGGCGACCGCCCGGTGGCGCAGTGGACGCAGGAATCCCGCGGCGATCACCAGCGCCCCGGCCAGCGTGACGGACAGCGGCATCACGGTCAGCCCCGCGTCGGTGCCGACGAGCCCCCCGGCGTCCCCGGACAGCTCCAGCGAACCGCCCACGGCGGCGACGACCGTCGCCGTGACGACCCGGGGAAAGGCGTTGTCGGGCAGTCCCGTGGCGCCGGCCGCCCACAGCCCGAGCGCGGCCGCGGCTCCCATGGCGACCAGCCCGGCCAGCACCGTGCCGAGGGCCTGAGCCCAGCCGTGACGGGCCACTGCCGGGCCGGAGGGGGTTCGCGAGCTCACGCAGCCACGCTAAGCAGCACCCGCGCGCCGCGCCCTTCCGACGGGGCCGTCCGCGTCGGCCCGCACGTGGCCACCCGGCCGTTCGGCTCAGCCCGCCCGGACGACGAGCGCGTGGTCCCCGAGGCCCGTCATGCGGCCGGCCGACAGCTCGCCCCGCGTCGTGAACAGCGCCAGGACGCGGCCGGTGTGCGGATCGAACGCCACGTCCAGCACCGTGCCGCGCTCGACGCCCGCCTCGGTCAGGACCCGGCGGCCCAGCAGATCGTGGCCGGGCGGCACCACGTCCGGCGCGGTCACCGGCCCCACCCGCAGCGCTCCCGGGCCGAGCGACCGCACCGCATCCCAGGGCAGTACGGTCTCCCGGCGCAGGCGGCCGGCGCGGTAGCGGACGTGGCTGACCACGCCGGCGGGGGCGTCGACCGTCAGGGACGTCACGGCGCCCAGCCTGCGGTCACCGTCCCGGCCCAGCACGGGCAGGCCCCGCGCTTCGGAGAACAGCATCACGACAGCGAGCCCCTCCAGCTGCCGGGCACACCGCCGAGCAGGGCCGTGAAGCCCGGCAGGTCGTCGGCCACGTGCCGCACGGCGTCCGGGGGAAGGACGAGCGCCCGGCCGACGACCGTCACCGTCCCTCCCCGCGCCACGTACACCTTGCGCCGGTGGCGCGCCGGACCCGGCGCGAACCGCCTGCTCGCCGCCACCCGGAAACCGACGACCCGCCCGCCGGTGCCGCCCTCCACCACGACGTCGAGCACGGTGCCGACCTCGGTGCCCGCGTCCGTCACCACACTCGCCCCCAGCAGCCTGCCCCGCAGCGTCTCCTGGCGCGCCGTCAGCAGCGCGGTGCTCACCAGGCCCCGCCGGTCGCGGACCATCACCGCGTCGTGGCCGAGCGCGTGCACCGCCGACCACGGAAGGCCCTCCTTCATCGGACCGGACCACAGACCCCGGCCGCTCAGCGTGAAACCGGTGATCCGCCCGGCCGCGGTGTCGAAGACGGTGTCCTTGACATGGGCGACGGCGTCCCCGCCCAGAGTGACCACCGGCAGGGTGGTGAGACTGCGCGCGCCCATCAATTCGTTCATCGCACCCCGCACCCCTTCCCGCCTCCTCCGGGTGCCCCGGCCGGCTGTGACGATGCCCGCACTTGTGAGAAGAGGTGGACTGTGATGCCGAACCCGGGGTACGAGGACTGGTGCAGTGGCGTCCGGCCAGTCCGGCTTCCGAGAGAGAAACGCATGACCGAATACCTGGGCGGGGCAGTGATACCGACTGGCTTCGACGTACCCGTGGAACCGCTGAGGCAGGCGGCACACTATTCCGGCGAGCCCGGATGCATTGCGCAGGCGCGGCACTTCGCCTCGCTCTTCCTCGACCAGCTCAGGACCGAGTGGTGCGCCACGATCGGCCGGCGGTCCGACGGCGCGGTGCTCCTGGTGGTGAGCGAACTGGTCACCAACGCGGACCGGCACAGCCAGGGGCCTTACATCCTGGAGCTGGAGGGTACGGACGCGACCGTGACGGTGACCGTCTACGACAGCAACGGCGCGGTGCCCCGGCGTTTCCCCCGCGATCCCGAACGCGTCGGGCGGCACGGGCTCGAGATCGTCCACGCCCTCGCCGAGACGCTGGTCGTGGAGCGGGTGCCGGTCGGCAAGCGCGTGCGCGCGGTGGTGCGGCTGACCGACGAATGACCGGTGCGCCCGTCCGCGCCGCCCACTCGTCTCGAAGGGCAACGATCGTCTCGAAGGGCAACGAACCACCCCGGGGCCGTGAGGACCCCGGGGCCTGCCGTCGTCGCTGTCAGGCGCAGCCCAGCTCGCCCAGCATGCCCTCGCGCAGCCGGGTGATGATCCGCTTGATCAGCCGGGACACGTGCATCTGCGAGCAGCCGAGCTGTTCACCGATCTCCGCCTGGGTGGCCTCCTCCACGAACCGCATGTGGATGATCCGCCGGTCGCGCTCGCTCAGCTCGGCCATCAGCGGGGCGAGCGAGTGGAAGTCCTCGACGAGCCGCAGCCCGTCCTCCTCGACACCGATGAAGTCGGCGAGCACCGACTCGCCGCCCTCGGGACCGTCCCCGGTCAGCGCGGCGTCCAGGGAGGAGGAGTTGTAGCCGTTGGACGCGATCTGGCCCTCGACCACCTCGCTCTCGCTGATGTTCATCAGCGTGGCGAGCTCGGCCACGGTGGGCTCACGGTCCAGCCGGCTGGACAGTTCCTCACGGGCCTTGGCCAGCTCCACGCGCAGCTCCTGCAGGCGCCGCGGCACGTGCACCGCCCAGGTGGTGTCACGGAAGAAGCGTTTGATCTCGCCGACGATGTACGGCAGCGCGAAGGAGGTGAACTCGACCTCGCGCGACAGTTCGAACCGGTCGATGGCCTTGATCAGACCGATCATGCCGGTCTGGACGATGTCGTCCATGTCGTCGCCGCGGCCGCGGAACCGGCCGGCGGCGAACCGCACGAGCGACATGTTCATCTCGATCAGCGTGTTGCGCGCGTACTGGTACTCGTGCGTGCCCTCTTCGAGCTCCGTCAGGCGCTGGAAGAACTGCCGGGACAGCTGCCGCGCGTCCCGCGGGGCCACGGTGCGCGGGTCCATGCCACCCGGCAGTGACCCGTCGTCCGTCCCGCTCTCGGTGGTCGTCCCGACAACCTGCGCTTCCGGCCGGATCACGGCGGTCTCCATTACCTCTCCCACGAACGTCACGGTTGGGCGTCTCCCCAGGTTCTTCCCGTTGGCGGGTACCCGGGTCACGTCCGTCCATGCCACCCGGTTTCCCGGGTGGCCTGAATACGGTGACCGCGGAGTCGTCGCGGGGCGCTGTCCCTCCTTCCAGGCTATGCCCGTGAACGGCCGGAGGCACCCGGGCGCGCCCTCTCGCGGAAGATCATCTTCCGGTGATTTCCCTGTGGGCGGAACGCCGCTCCCTTGCCGCCGGCCGCCGGACTCCTAGGCTGTAGACGTGACCAGCCACGTGCCGAACGAAGCCCGCGTCATCCCCCTGCGCCCGCCGGCCGCGCGCCCCCAGGACCGTCCCGCCGTCAGAGAGCCCCTGTGGCGCGATCTGGTCGGCGACGTCCTGCGGCGCGAACGGCTGGCCCAGGAACGCACCCTGAAGGACGTCGCGGAGGCCGCGCGTATCTCGATGCCGTATCTGTCGGAGGTGGAGCGCGGCCGCAAGGAGGCGTCGTCGGAGGTCCTCGCCGCCGCCGCGGGCGCCCTCGGCATGGGCCTGGCCGACCTGCTGGCGCGGGCCCAGGGGGAGCTGGTCCGCGTCACCGCCCGGCACACCGGAGCCGGCCGCGGCCCCGGTGTCTCCGGGGCCCGGTACGACGGGATGTGCCTGGCGGCCTGACGGGGCGTCCCCCGCTGCCCGGCCCGGTGCCCCGCGACCGTCGTCTCCGTCGTCGCGGGCCCCGGGCCGGAGTCTCACGCCCTCACACCCTCGAGAGGCGTCGGCTGAGCACCTCGTCGGCAAGCCCGTAGGCCACGGCCTCCTCGGCGGTGAACACCTTGTCGCGGTCCATGTCCGCGCGCAGCGTCGCCGGGTCGTGCCCCGTGTGCCGGGCCAGCACCTCCTCGACCTGGGAGCGGATCCGCACCATCTCCTTGGCCTGCAGGGCCAGGTCGGAGACCGTGCCCTGCCGTCCGCCGCTGGCCGGCTGACCCAGCAGCACCCGCGCGTGCTCCAGCACGAACCGCCGCCCGGCGTCCCCGCCGGCCAGCAGCACG
The DNA here is from genome assembly GCF_044764905.1 of Streptomyces sp. NPDC093586. Taxonomy (NCBI): domain Bacteria; kingdom Bacillati; phylum Actinomycetota; class Actinomycetes; order Kitasatosporales; family Streptomycetaceae; genus Streptomyces; species Streptomyces sp. NPDC093586. Next base: position 133,982 of record NZ_JBIWJA010000012.1, read on the forward strand.
GCCGCCGTGGAGGCCGCCTGCCCGACGCAGAACGTCGATATCGGCGCCTGCACGAACGTCATCGTGTCGTAGATCGCCATCAGCGACGTGAACGAGCCGCCGGGGGAATTGATGTAGACCGCGATCTCGCTCTCCGGAGCAGCCGACTCCAGATGCAGGAGCTGCGCGATGACGACGTTGGCCACGCCGTCGTCGATCTCGGTCCCCAGGAAGATGATCCGCTCCGACAGCAGCCGGCTGAACACGTCGTAGGACCGCTCGCCCTGCGGGGTGCGCTCGACGACGTTCGGAATCGTGTAGCTCCCCATCACTGCAGCCCCATCCTGCGTCGCGAGGCGGCCGGGCGGACGTCCGTGAGGGACTCCACGACCCGGTCGACCATGCCGTACTCCCTGGCCTCCTCGGCCGTGAACCAGCGGTCGCGGTCACCGTCCCGGGAGATCGTCTCCGGGCTCTGGCCCGTGTGCTCGGCGGTGATCCGCTCGATGGTCCGCTTGGTGAACTCCAGGTTGTCCGCCTGGATCTCGATGTCGGCCGTGGTGCCGCCGATGCCCGCCGACGGCTGGTGCATCATGATCCGCGCGTTCGGCAGGGCGAAGCGCTTGCCCGCCGCGCCCACGCTGAGCAGGAACTGCCCCATGCTGGCGGCGAACCCCATGGCGAGCGTCGAGACGTCGTTGGGGATCAGCCGCATCGTGTCGTAGATGGCGAGCCCCGCGTGCACCGAGCCGCCGGGGCTGTTGATGTACAGGCTGATGTCGGTGCGCGGGTCCTCCGCCGAGAGGATCAGCAACTGGGCGCAGACCCGGTTGGCGGAGACCTCGTCCACCTGCGTGCCCAGCAGCACGATGCGCTGGGCGAGCAGCTGTGCGGCCAGGTGGTCGTCGAACCGGGTGGGAGGGGTGTCGCCCTCCTCCGCCCGGGGCGGTGTGGCCGGCGCCGGGCCGGTCATGAGTGGAGACATCGGCGCTCCTTGTCGAGTCGTCGCGAACGTCGTGAGCGGCTGGTGCGCCGCGGTTCCTCCACTCTCGGCCGGGGACCGGACCCCGCGGGGATTTCTCTGCCCGCGGCAGATTCGCCGTGAGCAGAGCGTTCACGCGGCCGGCGCGACGCCGCGGAAACTTCCGGCGCGGCGACCGATGAGTTCCGGACCCCGTACCGGTCGACAGTGGTGACCGCGTTCCACGCCCACGCCCGGGAGGTACTCATGACCGCCGACGGATTCACCACATGTCTCTGGTTCGACGAGCAGGCGCAGGAGGCGGCCGAGTTCTACGTCTCCGTCTTCAAGAACTCGAGCATCGGCGCCGTCACCCGTTACCCCGAGGGCGGCCCCCGCCGAGCGGGCACCGTGCTGACCGTGGACTTCACGGCCAACGGCCAGAGGTTCGTCGCCCTGAACGGCGGACCCGAGTTCAGGTTCAACGAGGCGATCTCCTTCCAGGTCATGTGCGAGAACCAGGAGGAGGTCGACCACTACTGGGCCAAGCTCGTCGAGGGCGGCGGCCAGGAGGGTCCCTGCGGCTGGCTCAAGGACCGGTTCGGGGTGTCCTGGCAGATCGTCCCGGTCCGGATCGAGGAGATGCTCCGCGACGAGGACCCGGCCAGGGCCGAGCGTGCCTTCAAGGCGATGATGTCGATGGGCAAGCTCGACATCGCCGCGCTGGAGAAGGCGTACGCGGGGCAGTGAGGCGTCCGCCGCCGTGCCCGGCACGGCGGCGCGTCCGGTCCGGCCCGTCCCGGGACCGCGACGACCGGCACGCGGAGCCGGGCCGTGACGACCGGCACGAGGAACCGACTCCTCTCACCGGCCGCACCACCACCACAACCATCCGGCACATCCAGCGATGCGGAGGCGACAGCCATGGCCGTGCAACCCGAAGGAACCCCTTGTTGGGCCGACGCGATGTTCAGCGACGTCGAAGGGGCCAAGAGCTTCTACGGCGACGTCCTCGGCTGGACCTTCGGCGAGTCGTCGTCGGAGTACGGCAACTACACCCAGTGCTACGCGAACGGCAAGGCGGTCGCCGCGGTGGTCCCGCCGCCGCCCGGCCAGGAGGACCGGTCCCAGTGGTGCCTCTACTTCGCCTCCCCGGACGCCGCCGCGACCGCCGGCCGCATCCGCGAGGCCGGCGGCGAGCTGCTGCTGGGGCCGACGCGGGTCGGCGAGTCCGGCACCATGTGCCTGGCCCGCGACCCGGGCGGCGTCGTGTTCGGCGTCTGGCAGGGCGGTACCCACGAGGGGTTCGAGGCGATGGCCGAACCCGGCGCGTACTGCTGGGCCGAGGTCCTCACCCGCGAGCCCGACAGGTCGGACGCATTCTTCCCCGCGGTCTTCCCCTACCGGGCGAAGCAGATGGAGGACGAGCACGTGGACTTCCGCCTCTTCGACCTGGGCGGCGATCCCGCCCTGGGCCGGATGCGGATGACCGAGGACTTCCCGCCCGAGGCGGCGCCCTGCATCAACGTCTACTTCACCGTCCCCGACTGCGACGACGCCGTGGCCCGGGCCACCGAGCTCGGCGGCGTCCTGCGCTCCGGCCCCATGGACACCCCCTTCGGCCGCTTCGCGGCGCTCAGCGACCCGCAGGGCGCGGACTTCTCCGTGATCGACATCACGAAGACCGCGGGGGAGATGCCGAACCTCAAGCCCGCTCCCTGAGGGCCGTCCGGGCACCCGGCCGGGCCATGGCATGATCGGGGCCATGCGTGAACGTGTGGTGGCCGCGTGCGACGGGGCTTCGAAGGGAAACCCGGGCCCGGCCGGCTGGGCCTGGGTGGTGGCCGACGAGTCGGAGGTTCCGGTCCGCTGGGAGGCCGGGCCGCTCGGCCGGGCCACCAACAACGTCGCCGAACTCACCGCCCTGGAGCGGCTGCTGGCGTCGACCGACCCGGACGTGCCGCTGGAGGTCCGCATGGACTCCCAGTACGCGATGAAGGCGGTCACCACCTGGCTGCCCGGCTGGAAGCGCAACGGCTGGAAGACCGCCGCCGGCAAGCCGGTCGCCAACCAGGAGCTGGTCGTACGCATCGACGAGCTGCTCGACGGCCGCTCGGTCGAGTTCCGCTACGTGCCCGCCCACCAGGTCGACGGCGACCGGCTCAACGACTTCGCCGACCGCGCCGCCAGCCAGGCGGCCACCGCCCAGGAACCCGCGGGCAGCGGCCTCGGTTCCCCCGAACCGCCGCCCGCGCCGGACGTCCCGGCGGCGAGGAAGGCACCGCGCCGCGGACCGGGCACGGCCCGCAAGGGCGGCGCCTCCGCGCGCACGCTCAAGGCGAAGTTCCCCGGGCGCTGCGTGTGCGGCCGTTCCTACGCGGCCGGGGAGACCATCGCCAAGAACGACCAGGGCTGGGGCCACCCGGAGTGCCGCACGACGGCGGCCGGGTGACCCCTCCCGGGTGGGTGTGCGGGTCACCCGACGGTGCCGCGCCAGCCCCCGGTCTCCCGGCCGCGCTCCTCGATGAACCGCTTGAACCGCTCCAGGTCCCCCTTGGCCTGCCGCTGCACGACCCCGAGCTTGTCACCGACCTTCTCGGCGACGCCTTCCGGCTGGAACTCCATCCGGAGCATCACCTCGGTGCGGCCGTCGTCCAGGCGGTGGAAGGTGACCGCACCGGCCTGCCGGGCCTCGCCGGAGACCGTGGTCCACGCGACCCGCTCGTCCGGGACCTGCTCGGTGATCTCCGCGTCGAACTCCCGGCGGACGCCGTCCACGCTCGTCACCCAGTGGGTGAGGGTGTCACCGCGCTGCTCGATGCGCTCCACCCCGTTCATGAACTCGGGGAACGACTCGAACTGGGTCCACTGGTTGTAGGCGGTACGGACCGGGACACCGACCTCGATGGACTCCTCGACCTGCGACACGCTGTCTCTCCTCCTTCTGTTCGTCTTCCGTTCGACGGGCAGGTCCGCGCGGGTACCCGGCGGCCGCCGGGCGAATCACCCCCGTCGCAGGATCCGTTGGGCCGGTGCGGGCGAGGGGGCCGCGGATGACAGACTGACGGCATGGACGAGCGCACTTTCGACAGGTCGGGCCGGCACGCTTCGGTGATCGGCCTCGGCACCTGGCAACTGGGGGCCGACTGGGGAGACGTCGACGACAAGGAAGCCCTCGCGGTACTGGAGGCGGCGGCCGAATCGGGCGTGACCTTCTTCGACACCGCGGACGTCTACGGCGACGGCCGCAGCGAGCGGATCATCGCGGCCTTCCTGCGCGGCAGGCCGGATCTGGACGTACTGGTCGCCACGAAGATGGGCCGGCGCGCCGAGCAGGTCCCGCAGAACTACGTCCTCGACAACTTCCGGGAATGGAACGACCGTTCCCGGCGCAACCTCGGCGTCGACGTCCTGGACCTGGTCCAGCTGCACTGCCCGCCGACCCCGGTCTACTCCTCCGACGAGGTGTTCGACGCCCTGGACACCCTCGTCGAGGAGGAGCGCGTCAAGGCGTACGGCGTCAGCGTCGAGACCTGCGAGGAGGCCCTGACCGCCATCGCCCGGCCGAACGTGACGAGCGTGCAGATCATCCTCAACCCGTTCCGGATGAAGCCCCTGCGCGAGGTCCTGCCGGCCGCCCGGGAGGCCGGCGTCGGCATCATCGCCCGGGTGCCGCTCGCCTCCGGCCTGCTGTCCGGCAAGTACACCAAGGACACGGTCTTCGCCGCGAACGACCATCGCAGCTTCAACCGCCACGGCGAGGCGTTCGACCAGGGCGAGACCTTCTCCGGCGTCGACTTCGCCACCGGCGTGGAGGCCGCCGCCGAGTTCGCCGCACTCGCCCCCGAGGGGTACACCCCGGCCCAGCTGGCGCTGCGCTGGATCGTCCAGCAGCCCGGCGTGACCACCGTGATCCCCGGCGCCCGGTCACCCGAACAGGCCCGCGCCAACACGGACGCCGCCCGGCTGCCGGAGCTGACCGAGGACACACTCACGGCGATCCGCGACCTCTACGACCGCCGGATCAGGGAACAGGTCGAAGGCCGCTGGTAGGCGTTCGCTCCCGCCGCCGCACGGCACCACTCGCCGTGCTCCCTCACCGCACCGCTCACGGCGCCAGGAGCAACTGCCGTTCCTGTTCCTGGTCGCCGGAGGAGGTGCCCTCGTCCCGCGCCGAGAAAGCGCCGGTCAATGTCCTGCTCGCGGCCTCGACGGCCTGCGGGGTGCCCTGCAGGGTGACCGACACCGGCGCCGACAGTCCGGCGCCCGCCTCCGGTGACGCCGGATCGGCCTCCGGGGAGGGCGGGGAGCTGAAGGTCGCGGTGCGGACCGTCGCCCCTTCGTCGGTCGGCAGTTCGTCGGGCGCCCCGAAGGCACCCTCCAGAGCGCGGACGACCGCCCGCGCGTCGTCGATGCCGCCACCACTGAGTGTCACGGTGAGCTGAGTGTCGGACATCCTTCGCCATCCTCCTGGGCCTCGATGTGGGTCCCGCCCGTGTAACCGTCCTCCGATCACCCAAACCGGACACCGCCGACACGGCGTCTGACCACGGGGAACCCGGGAAGAGGGAAGGGAACCCAGTCGGCGGCAACGGGAGGAACAGTGGCGGACACGGACGCGGACACGACGGGGAACCCGGGCCGGCGCAGAGGACGCGACGAGACCGAGGACGAGCGCGCGGACCGGATGTGGACCGAGCTGATCCAGGAGGTCCGCGTCGCGCAGATGGGCGTGCAGATCCTCTTCGGCTTCCTGCTCACCGTCGTGTTCACCCCGAAGTACGACGACCTGTCGGACACGAACCGGACGATCTACCTGGTGACGGTCGTCCTCGGAGCCGTGACGACCGGTGCCCTGATCGGGCCGGTGTCGCTGCACCGCCTCGTCTCCGGGCGGCGCGTGAAACCCCAGGCGGTACGGTGGGCCTCCCGGCTGACCCTGCTCGGGTTGGTACTGCTGCTCGCCACCACGACCGCCTCGCTCCTGCTGATCCTGCGCGTGGCCACCCACGACGGCTTCGTGCCCTACCTGGTCGCCGGCGTGGTGCTGTGGTATCTGCTGTGCTGGTTCGGTATACCCCTGTGGACCCGGTACCGCCACACGGCACGCTGACGGCGCGGCCCCTGCCGGGGAGCCGCGCCGTGAAGGTGCGCCGACGTCCGCTCAGTCGTCGGCCATGAGGTCCGCCAGGAAGTCGTCGACGCGCACCTCTTCCTCGCCCGGCCGGACCACCCCGTGGGTCTCGCGCAGGAACGCGGCCACCGCCGTCGCCCACACGAAGACCACGGCGCGGTGACGCTCCCCGTCGGGCCGGTGGTCGCCGAGGAACTCCATGCGCAGTTCCTCCCACATGCCCCGCCCCACGGGCCGCAGCCGCACGTCGCCCACGCCGACCGGGCGGACGAGTCCCTCGCCCACCATCTCCCGGTCCAGCGTCCAGCGGGCCAGGACGCGACCGTCGTGGCTGAACACCACGGTGAGCGCGAACGGGTCCGCCGGGTCGTAGCTCAGGTGGGCGAGCACCGGGAAACGGTCGGCGTCGCCTGTCTGGAGCTGCACGACCAGGGTCTTGTGCACGAGGGAGTTCACGGCAGAGGCCTCCGGGAGAACAGACGTAGGGCCTTCTAGTACCCCGCTCGTCCGCACCATGCTCCGGCAACCGGGTGATTACCCCGTGTGCTCCCGGCCCTCAGGAGCCCAGGGCGTCGCGCAGGGCCGGCAGCAGGGTCTTCTCCGACCAGTCCAGGAACGCCGGCTGGGACTCGCCGCCGATCTGCACCAGGGCGATCTCGGTGAACCCGGCCTCCGCGTACGGGCGCACCGCCTCGACGAAGGCGTCCGGGTCGTCGCCGCAGGGGATCGACTCCGCGACGTCCTCGGGGGTGACGAACTGGGTCGCCGCGTCGAACGAATCCGGGTGGGGCAGCTCGGAGTTGACCTTCCAGCCGCTGCCGAACCAGCGGAACTGGGAGTGGGCGCGCTCGATCGCCGCGTCCCGGTCCGGGTCGTAGCAGACCGGCAGCTGGCCGACGCGCGGCTTGCCCCCGCCGCCGTGCCGGTCGAACGCCTCCACCAGTTCCGCCTTGGGCTCGGTGGCGATCACCAGGTCGGCGAGCTCGCCCGCCAGCTCGCAGGAGCGCTCCCCGGAGACGGCGATGCCGATGGGCGGCGGGCTGTCCGGCAGGTCCCACAGCCGGGCCGACTCGACGTCGAAGTGTGTGCCGTGGTGGTTGACGTGACCGCCCCCGAAGAGCGCCTTGATGATCTCCACGGCCTCCCGGAACATCTCGTGGCGCACGTCGACGGACGGCCAGCCGCCGCCCACCACGTGCTCGTTGAGGTTCTCGCCCGAGCCGAGCCCCAGCCGGAACCGGCCCTCGGACAGCAGCTGGAGCGTCGCCGCCTTCTGCGCCACGACCGCCGGGTGGTAGCGGAACGTCGGACACGTCACGTACGTCATCAGCGGGATGCGGGACGTCGCCTGCGCCGCGGCGCCCAGCACGCTCCACGCGTACGGCGAGTGTCCCTGCGAGCGCAGCCACGGGAAGTAGTGGTCCGAGGTCACCGAGAAGTCGAAACCCACCTGCTCGGCCCGCACCACGTGGTCGACGAGCTCGCGGGGACCGGCCTGCTCGGTCATCATCGTGTATCCGATTTGCACCATACGGGGCGAGTCCCCGTCCGCGCGGCGCGAAAACGGACGCGTGCCGGGGGCCGGGGTACGGCGAGCGGGCCGGGGTGCGTACGATCCGGCCCGGACCTTCCCGCGCGGCTCGTGCGAAGCGCCGGCGTCAGCGCAGCCCGAAGCGGTCCGTCCAGGCCGTCATGTCGGCGATCGTGGCATTGCCCCCGCACACCACCAGACCGATCCGGGCACCGTCACCCACCCGCTCCACCACCCGCCGGGCCGCGGGCAGCAGACAGCCGGCGGCCGGCTCGGTCCACACCTTCGCGTGCTCGGCCAGTGCGAGCGACCCCTGGACGGCCTCCCGGTCGGACACCACGAGCACGTCGGTGACCAGTGCGGACACCTGGTCGTACGTCAACCGCGAGACGGAGGGCGCACTGAGCGTGGTGACGACCGACGACAACGGGACCGGCAGCGGACCGCCCGCGGCCAGTGCCCGGGACATGGCCTCGGCGCCCTCGGTCTCCACGCCCCAGACCCGCACGTCCGGCCGGCGGGCCCGCAGCGCCGCCGCCACGCCCGCGATCAGCCCGCCGCCGCCGACGCTCACCAGCACGTCGGTGAGCTCCCCGGCGTCCTCGGCGAACTCCAGCCCCACGGTGCCCTGCCCCGCGACCACCACGGGGTCGTCGAAGGGGTGGACCAGGGTCAGCCCCTCCTCCCGCAACCGCGTCACGAGCGCGAAGGCACTGTCCATGCCGTCGGTGAGCCGTACCAGCGCGCCCGCCGCCTCGGCGGTCTCCACCGACCGCGCGGGCGCCGTGCGCGGCATCACCACCGTGGCCTTCACGTCGAGCGCGGCGGCCATGACCGCCACGGCGATGCCGTGATTGCCGCCGCTGACCGCCACCACGCCCGCGGCCCGCTCGGCCTCGGTCAGCGACAGCAGCTTCGCCGTCGCGCCGCGTGCCTTGAACGACCCGGTGCGCTGCAACAACTCCATCTTGGCGGTGACCGGGACCCCGAGCAGCGCGGTCAGTCCCGGGCTCGGCACCGTCGGGGTGCGTACGACATGGCCGGCGATCCGTTCGGCCGCGGCTTCGATCTGAGTGATCCCGATCAAGGCAGTCATCCTTCCGGCGCGGGCGGTGATCCACGCCGTCCCGCAGCCTTTCGCGCGACGCGCCCCAGGTCAACAGGGTTCCGGGACGCGGACGCCGAGGCCCGCGGCTCGGGCCGCCCGGCAGGGCTCAGTGCTGCTGGGGCTTCTGCGGCGTGGCCTCACTCGGCCGCACGACGACGTACCCCTCGCCCTGGAGCGTCAGCTGCACGGCCTCCCCGGAACCCCCGCGCAGCATCGAGCCGAGGGACTGCGAGCGGTGCAGCGAGGTCGCGAGCCCCGCGGACCAGCCGACGACCGCGTCCGTGTCGACGTAGACCGGGTACTGGGGCGACACGGGTATGACCAGCGGGTTGCCCTCGCACACCAGCCCCAGCCTGCCGTGGCCCGTGAAGACGCTGTTGAACAGTCCGCCGCCGGCGATGCCCGAGCCCTTCACGGTGGCGATGCGGTACGACAACGACGCGTCGAAGCACAGGACGTTGCGGCCGTTGACGGTGAACTCGTCGCCCGGCTCGACCTCCACGATGAAGCAGTTCTGCGCCTCGTGCGCGAACCACGCCTCGCCCTGTCCGCGGACCGCCATCAGCGGCAGTCCCTCCCCGGTGACCGCGCGCTTGAGCATGCCGCCCACGCCTTGGCCCTTGCGCTCGAACCGGAGGCCGCCGCGGTAGGCGATCATCGCACCCTGCCGGGCGAGCATCTCGCCGTTCACCACGTACCGGAGGCACTTGGCGTTCTCGACGGTCATGCCCGGCGCGGAGGCGGGCTGCACCATGTGCTCGCTGGAAAAGAGATCACCCTTCATGCGGGCATCCTGACCCGGAGCGTCACGTTCCGCCAAGATCGTCCGCCGCCGTGGCCGGTTTCGCCCCGAAAGCGGCCGGCCGGCCGCCGGAGAGCCGGGTCCGGTACATGCCCGCCCGGCGGGCCGCCGCGTTCAGGAGCGCAGCATCCGGGCCCAGTCCGCCGGCACCCGGCCCGCGGGGCCGGGGGAGGGCTGGTCCTCGGGGCGGCCGGCCGGCGGGGCGAGTTCCGGTCCCGAAGGCAGTATCTCGTCGGTCGAGTAGTCCCAGAACCAGTCCTCGCCGGGCTCGAAGCTCTGCACCACCGGATGCCCGGTGGCCTTGTAGTGGCCGGTCGCGTGCTGCCCCGGCGAGCTGTCGCAGCAGCCGACGTGGCCGCAGGCCGCGCAGCGCCGCAGGTGGAACCACCATCCGCCCGCCGCGTCGCACTCGACGCAGCCGGTGCCGCTCGGCGGGACGCTGGGGTCGATTCCGGTGTCACTGGTCATGCCGGCTCCTCGGTCGGGTCGGATGCGGTCGCGGTGAGCGGGAGAAGGACCTGGAAACGGGTGTCCCCGGGCACGGACTCGACCCGGAGGGTGCCGTGGTGCTTGTCGACCACGATCCGCCAGGAGATGTCGAGGCCGAGCCCGGTGCCCTCGCCCACCGGCTTGGTGGTGAAGAACGGGTCGAAGATCCGCTCCCGGATCTCCGGGGCGATCCCGGTGCCGGTGTCGCGGAACTCCACCAGCAGCCGGTCGTGGTGGAGCGCGGTCCGCACGGTCAGCGTGCCGTCACCGCCCGCGCCGTTCACGGCGGAGACCGCGTTGTCGATCAGGTTGGTCCACACCTGGTTCAGCTCCGCCGGGTACGCCGGGATACGCGGCACCGTGCGGTCGTACTCCTTGACGACCTCGATCCGGGGACCGATCTTGCCCGACAGCATCAGCAGTGTGCTGTCGAGGAGTTCATGGACGTCGACGTCGCGGTAGGGCGCCCGGTCGAGCTGCGCGTACTGCTTGGCCGCGTCCACGAGGTGGGAGATGCGGGCGGTGGAGTCCGCGATCTCGTTCATCAGCAGCTCGGTCTCGACGGTGTAGTTGAGCCAGCCGACCGCCCCCGGCAGGATCTCCGCGTCCACGGCCGCCGCGACCTGCTCCAGCCACTCGGCGTCCAGTCCGGCCTGCACGAAGGTCGGCGCGAGCTGCCAGCCCTGCGCGATGCCGTGGTCCTCCAGCCAGTCGGTGAGCGCGTCCTCCCGGTCGGCGGCCTCCAGCGGACTCAGCGAGGGCGCCTTCGCGACCCGCTCGGCGGTGCGCTCCTGTATCTCGATGAGACCGGCCAGCGCGTCCCGGGAGAACGGGCCCTCGGCGATGACGGCGAGCTTGTGCCGCATCTTCGCCACCCGCTCCCGCAGCGCCGACGTGGCGCGCACGGCCGCCGCCGCGGGGTTGTTGAGTTCGTGCGTCAGACCGGCGGACAGCGAACCGAGGGCCAGCAGCCGCTCCCGCTGGCCTATGGTCCGCTGGTTGTTCTTCGAGCCGAAGAACAGTCCCTCCAGCAGATGCACCGCCATCGGGAACCACTCCCGCATGACGGACGCGAAGGTGTCCGCCGGCAGCACGAAGAACCGCGTCGGCTCGGTGACCCGCATCGAGTTGTTGTAGACCTGCGGCACCCGGTCGCCGACGTACGCCTGCATCGCGCCCGCGTACACCCCGCGCTGCGAGGTGCGGTTGGTCTCCACGTCGTCCCCGCCGACCCGGCGGGAGAGCACGACCGTGCCGTCGAGCAGCACGTAGAAGCAGGTCGCGGGCTCGCCCTCGGCATAGACGGGACCGGGCTCGAACAGCTCCACCCGGCCCTCGGCGCACAGCCGGCCCAGCTGCTCGGGGGACAGCTTCTCGAAGAGGAACAGCTCCCCGATCTCCCCGGGGCTGCACGGCATCGGCCGGCCGCTCACGACTGCTCCAGGTAACGGTGGACGAGCATCACGGCCATGGCTCCCTCTCCGACGGCGGACGCGACCCGCTTCGCGGACTGGGCGCGGGCGTCGCCCGCCACGAACACACCCGGGACGCTGGTCTCCAGGTGGTACGGCGGCCGGTCCAGCTCCCAGTCCGCCGGCGGCCGCCCGTCGGGGGTGAGGTCGGGCCCGGCCAGGATGAACCCGCGCTCGTCCCGCAGCACGGTGCCGTCCAGCCAGTCGGTCAGCGGGGCCGCGCCGATGAACACGAACAGCCACTGCGCGTCGACGAGTTCGGTGTGCCCGCTCTCCGCGTCGCGCAGCGTCAGCCGCTCCAGGTGTCCGTCGCCGTGCGCGCTCTCGACGACCGTGCCGCAGCGCACGTGGATGTTGGGCGTCTCCTCGATCTGCTGGATCAGGTAGTGCGACATCGACGCCGTCAGGGAGTCGCCGCGCACCAGCAGCGTCACCGACTTGGCGCCCCGCGACAGGTACATCGCCGCCTGCCCGGCCGAGTTGGCGCCGCCCACGATGTACACGTCGTGGTCCTGGCAGGACGCGGCCTCGGTCAGCGCGGAGCCGTAGAACACCCCGCAGCCGGTCAGCTCGTCCGTGCCCGGCGCGGCCAGCTGCCGGTAGGAGACGCCGGTCGCCAGGATCACGCTGTGCGCGGCGACCGCGGAACCGTCCGAGAACCGTACGATCCGCGCCGCCCCGTTGGCCTCGAGCCCCGTCACCTCCCGCGCGGTGAGGATCTCGGCGCCGAACTTGGCGGCCTGCCGACGGGCCCGCTCGGTGAGCTGCCCGCCGGACACGCCGTCGGGGAAGCCGAGGTAGTTCTCGATCCGGGAGCTCTGCCCGGCCTGCCCACCGGTCGCCGAGCGCTCCACCAGCACCGTCCGCAGGCCCTCCGAGGCCCCGTACACGGCCGCCCCGAGCCCGGCCGGGCCGCCGCCGACCACCACCAGGTCGTAGAACTCGGCGGTCGGCGTCGTCGCCAGCCCCACCCGGGCGGCGAGGTCCGGCGCCGCGGGCTCCACCAGCGGTGTCCCGTCCGGCGTGATGACCACCGGCAGCCGCTGCCCGTCCTGCCCGGCCGCCGACAGCAGCCGCCGGCCCTCCGGCTCGTCGGAGGAGTACCAGCGGTAGGGCACCTGGTTGCGGGCCAGGAACTCCCGGACCTCCGAGGAGCGCGCCGACCAGCGGTGACCGACGACCTTGGTGCTGGGCACCGGCCGGTGGTCGCCGGCGCGCCACGCCCGCAGCAGGTCGTCCAGCACCGGGTAGAGCTTCTCCTCCGGCGGGTCCCACGGCTTGAGCAGGTAGTGGTCCAGGTCGACGACGTTGATCGCGTCGATCGCCGCGTCGGTGTCGGCGTACGCCGTCAGCAGCACCCGCCGCGCCCCCGGGTACACGTCGAGGGCCTGCTCCAGGAACTCGATGCCGTTCATCTGCGGCATCCGGTAGTCGGCGAGGATCACGGCCACCAGGTCGCCGCGCAGCTTGAGTTCGCGCAGCGCCTCCAGCGCCGACTCGCCGGACTCCGCGCGCACGATCCGGTACGAGGCGCCGTAGCGCCGCCGCAGGTCGCGGGCGACGGCGCGGGAGACCCCCGGATCATCGTCCACGGTCATGATGACGGTCCGCGTCGTCCCGTCCGCCTGTGCCATACGTCCCCCACGTCGAACGGCCGGATTCACGGCACGGCGTCCCCGTCACCGCACCGGCCTGGGACCCATCGTATGGTCGATCGTCCCGCACCGCTCGGGCCGGTGGGGGACGCGGCGCCGGCCCGGCACCGTGATGCCCTCGGCCCGGCCGGTGCGGTCACTACCGCTCCCGCCGTGACGTCGTGTGCGCGGCGTGGTGAAGACTGGGCCCCATGGACGTGACCGAGACACAGGGAGGGGCCCGCATGACGCACCCGATCACGGCAGGGGTGGACGGAACCGAGGAGAGCCTGGCGGCACTGGCCTGGGCCGCCAGGGAGGCGGTCCGCCGGGGAGCCCCGCTGCACGTCGTGCACGCCTGGCGGGCCGAGCCGGAAACGGCCGGCGCGGGGGACCGGGACGCGCAGGAGCGGTGGGTCCGGGACTCGGTCGCCGAGGCGGTCCGGACCGTCACCGGGCGGCACCCGGACCTCGCGGTGTCCACGGACGTCACCGAGGCCGACGACGCCGTCGCCGTGCTGCTCGCCGCCGCGGCCGAGGCCCGGACGCTGGTGCTCGGCTCGCGCGGCCACGGAGCGGTCGTCGGCTTCCTGCTCGGCTCCGTCGGCCAGCAGGTGATCGCCGAGGCGACCCGGCCCGTCGTCCTCGTGCGGGCCGGGGACGAGGCCGCGGCGGAGGCCGCCGGCCGCGAGATCGTCGTGGGCCAGCAGGGGGAACCCGAGGACAGTGCCGACGTGATCGGGTTCGCCTTCGAGGCGGCCGCCGCGCGCGGTGCCACCGTGCGCGCCGTGCGGGCCTGGACCCTGCCGACGGTGTTCACCTACAGCCCGGGCTCGATGCGGCTCGCCGACGAGGCCGGCGGTCTGGAGCAGTACGAGAGGAAGGCCCTCGGCGAGGCGCTCGGGCCCTGGCGCGAGCGCTTCCCCGACGTCCCGGTGATCGAGCACGTCCAGATGGGCAGCGCCGGGCAGGTGCTGCTGGAGGTGGCCGCCGGTGCCCAACTGATGATCGTCGGCCGCCGCGCCCGCCGCACCGCCGTCGGCGCCCGGATCGGCTCGGTGGCGCACGGCGTACTGCACCACGCCGCCTGCCCGGTGGCGGTCGTCCCGCACAGCTGAGCCGTGCCGGGGCGCTTCACTCCGACGTGGGCTGGAGCGTCTCCCGGGCCTTGGGCAGGATGTTCGCGATGTAGTCCTGGACGGCGGTGTCCAGGCCGATGTCGTGCTGGGCCCGCTCGGACAGGTACCAGCGGTGCTCCAGCAGCTCGTGGTAGATCTCGGCCGGGTCCATCGCGCCCCGCAGCTCCACCGGCACCGCCCGCACGGTCGGCCGGAACACCTCCCGCACCCAGCGGTGGGCGAGCACCTCCGGACGGGCGCCGAGGGGGTCGCCCGGGGCGTAGTCGTCCTGGGTGGCCATCCAGCTCTCCAGGTCGTTGAGCAGCCGCCGGGCCTGGTTCTCCTCGGCGTCCAGGCCCGTCAGGCGCAGCAGTTGGCGCTGGTGGTGCCCCGCGTCGACGACCTTCGGCACGAAGGTGACCGTGTCGCCGTTGGAGGCGTGCTCGATCTGCATCTCGGCCACGTCGAAACCGAGGTCGTTGAGCCGCCGGATCCGGCGCTCGATGTAGTGGTGCTTGCCCGCCGGATAGACGGAGGTGCGGGTCAGCTCCTCCCACAGGCGGCCGTAGCGCGCGCAGATCTCCCTGCCGAAGTCCACCGGGTCGACGGAGGGGTGCAGCGCCCCGGACGCCTCCAGGTCGAGCAGCTCGCCGCTGATGTTCACCCGGGCGAGATCGAGGTCGTAGTCGCGCTGCCCGTCGCTCAGCCGCGGGTGCAGCTCTCCCGTCTCCGCGTCCACGAGGTAGGCGGCGTAGGCGCCCGCGTCGCGCCGGAAGAGCGTGTTGGACAACGAGCAGTCGCCCCACGCGAATCCGGCCAGGTGGAGGCGGACCAGCAGCACGGCGAGGGCGTCCATCAGACGGTGCATGGTCGCCGGGCGCAGCGTCGTCTCGAACATCGACCGGTACGGCAGGGATCCGCCGAGGTGCCGGGTGATCAGGACCGGCTCCAGCGGCCCGCCGGCGCCGTCGGTGCGGCCGGTGACCACGCCCAGCGCGTCCACGGCGGGGATGGCGAGCCGGTCGAGGTCGCGCAGCAGCTCGTACTCGCGCAGCGCGGGCCGCTCGGCGAGCTCCTTGACGGCGATCACCTCGTCGCCCGCCCGGGCGTAGCGGACGACGTGGCGGGAGATGCCGCGGGGGAGCGGCACGAGGTACTCCTCGGGCCACTCCTCCAGCGGCAGCTGCCACGGCAGTTCGAGCAGGAGAGCGGGGTGCTCCGGATTGGTGGCACTGATGTGCAAGGCCATGGCCCGACTCTAGAACGTCCGTTCCCGGGCCAGTCGGGCGGCGTCCTTCAACGCACCCCGGTGGACGGGTCCGTGCCCGGGGAGCAGCACGTCGCCGTCGAGTCGCGCGAGGACGTCGAGCGAGGCCACCGCGCGGTCCCGCTCGTGGTGGAACATGCCGGGCAGCAGCTGGGGGCCCTTCAGGCGCGAGGTGGGGTGCCCGCTGACCAGGGCGTCGCCGGAGATCACCACCCCGGCGTCCGGCAGGTGGTAGGCGCAGTGTCCGTCGGTGTGCCCGGGGGTGTGCACCGGCACGGGCCGGCCGGGCAGGTCGAGGGGGCCGTCGGAGGGGAAGGGGGCGGGTGCGGTCACCGGGTGCTGCTGGGTGCCGCCGGAGCGGAGCACGTGCACCATCCAGGGCAGCACGCCCGGCCGCCAGCTGTTGCGCAGCACCTCGCCGACCGACACCTGCTGCAGGAAGTCCCGCCGGGCGTGAGGCACTTCGGCCTCGTGGAGGAGGACGGGGGTGCCGTGGGCGGCGCGCAGGTACTCGGCCGAGCCCAGGTGGTCGTTGTGGGCGTGGGTGATCAGCACGGCCGCCACCGCCTCGGGGGAACTCCCGATCGCCGCGAGGGAGTCGAGCAGGAGCCGCCGGTCACCGGGGTAACCGGTGTCGATCAGGGTCACCGCGTCGCCCTCGGTGAGGATGACCCAGTTGGTGTTGCTCCCGTGCACCAGGTAGGTGCCGTCCGCGACGTGCCGCACGTCCGCGCGCATCGATGTCCCCGCATTCGTTTCCAGGTGGCTGCCCGACGGGGACAGCCAACCAGACGCGGCGGGCGGGCGGGTGTCCGACGCCCGACGCGCCCCGCGCGGTGCGCCGCGACCCGCCGGGTGGAGCCGGGCCGGATCTCGTCCGTACGGTCGAGGAGGCGTCTTCGGGGGTGTCTGGCCGTGGAACCGGCACACGGCGTATGCGCATGAGGATTCCCGGCGCGTCCGAGGTCTTTCGATACATCCATGTATCCGATACGTTCACGTGTCCAACGGCGGAGGGCGGTGCGGTCATGGCGGCGAGAGAGGCCACCGGCGCGTGACCCGGCGACGCGCGCGCACCCGCGCCGACCTGCTGGGGGCGGCGTTCGCGGTGTTCGCCGCCAAGGGGTTCGGCCGGGTTCCGATCGAGGAGGTCTGCGAGGCCGCCGGCTACAGCCGGGGCGCCTTCTACTCGAACTTCGACAGCCTCGACGAGCTGTTCTTCGCCCTCTACCGCGAACGGGCCGACCTGATCGCGGACCAGGTGACCGCGGCCCTCGCCCTCGACGGACCGGACCTGGACGTACGGGCCGCCGTGGACCGCGTCACCGGGGTGCTGCTGCTGGACCGGGACTGGCTCCTGGTCAAGACGGACTTCCTGGTGCACGCCGCCCGCGACCCGGACGTGGCGCGGACCCTGCTGGAACACCGGGCGCGCCTGCGCCGCGCGATCGCCGACCGCCTCGCCCGGGCGCACGCGCACACCCCGCTGCCCGCCGTGCTGGGCGACGCCGAGGCCGCCGCGCACGCCGTGGTCGCCGCCTACGACGGCGTCACCGCCCAACTGCTGCTCGACCGGGACGTCGAGCACGCGCGCGCCTGGCTGGGGCAGCTGCTCACCGCACTGCTCACCGACGGAAGCGGCACCTTCGGCAACAACCCCGGCAACACCCCGTGACAAGACATATGAGGAAGGGACGGTCGCCATGGACGCCGACGTCATCGTGGTCGGAGCGGGCCTCGCGGGCCTGGTCGCGGCGCACGAGCTGACCAGCCGGGGCCGCAGGGTCGCGCTGGTCGACCAGGAGAACGCGGCCAACCTCGGCGGACAGGCCTTCTGGTCCTTCGGCGGCCTCTTCCTCGTGGACTCCCCGGAGCAGCGGCGCCTCGGCGTCAAGGACTCCTTCGACCTGGCCTGGAGCGACTGGCGGGGCAGCGCCGGTTTCGACCGGACCGAGGACGAGGACGCCTGGGCGGTGCGCTGGGCGAGGGCGTACGTCGAGTGGGCGGCGGGGGAGAAGCGCTCCTGGCTGGCCGGGCACGGCATCACCTTCCTGCCCACCGTCGGCTGGGCCGAGCGCGGCGACCTCACGGCCGGCGGGCACGGCAACTCGGTGCCCCGCTTCCACGTCGCCTGGGGCACCGGCACCGGGGTCGTCGAACCGTTCGTGCGGTACGCGCGGCAGGCCGCCCGCGACGGACTGCTCACCGTCCACCACCGCCACCGCGTCGACCACCTGGTCGTGGAGGGCGGCGCCGTGCGCGGGGTGCGCGGCACACTCCTCGCCGAGGACACCTCGCCCCGCGGCGTCGCCTCCAACCGCGACGCCGCCGGCGAGTTCCACCTCACCGCCCAGGCCGTGATCGTCACCTCCGGCGGCATCGGCGCGAACCACGACATCGTGCGCCGCCACTGGCCCGCGCGCCTGGGCACCCCGCCGGCCGAGATGGTCACCGGCGTCCCCGCCCACGTCGACGGACGGATGCTCGGCATCAGCGCCGAGGCGGGCGCGCGTCTGGTCAACCGCGACCGGATGTGGCACTACACCGAGGGCGTGCGCAACTGGGACCCGATCTGGCCCGGCCACGGCATCCGCATCCTGCCCGGACCGTCGTCCCTGTGGTTCGACGCCCTCGGCCGCCGTCTGCCGTCGCCGTACCTGCCCGGCTACGACACCCTCGGCACGCTGCGGCACCTGCGCACCGCCGAGGACCTCGCGGGCCACGACCACTCCTGGTTCATCCTCACCCGGAAGATCGTCGAGAAGGAGTTCGCCCTCTCCGGCTCCGAGCAGAACCCGGACATCACCGCCAAGGACCGCGCGGGGTTCCTGCGCGAACGCGTCCTCGGCAAGGGCGCCCCGGGCCCGGTGGACGCCTTCCTGCGCGAGGGCCCCGACTTCGTGACCGCGCCGGACCTGGAGCAGCTGGTCGACCGGATGAACGGGCTCACCGACAAGCCGCTCCTGGACGCCGCCTCGATCCGGCGCCAGATCGAGGCCCGCGATCTCCAGATGGCCAACCCGTACGCCAAGGACGCCCAGGTGCAGGGCATCCGCAACGCCCGCCGCTACCTCGGCGACCGCCTCGGCCGGGTCGCGGCCCCGCACCGCATCCTCGACCCGGCGGCGGGCCCGCTGATCGGCGTCAAGCTGCACATCCTCACCCGCAAGACCCTCGGCGGCATCCAGACCGACCTCGACTCCCGGGCCCTGGGCGCCGACGGCGCGCCGGTCGAAGGACTGTACGCGGCCGGTGAGGTGGCCGGCTTCGGCGGCGGCGGGGTGCACGGCTACAACGCGCTGGAGGGCACCTTCCTCGGCGGCTGCCTGTTCTCCGGGCGGGCGGCGGGCCGGGCCGCGGCACGGCAGACGGCCTGAACCCGCCGGACGCCCCGTCTCCTCATGCCTGGTGGGGGCGTGACACGGGAGTCCTGCGGGAACACCGGGAACCGGATTTCGTGCCGCCCCTTCCGGGTACTCCGTCGCCCCGACGGGGCTACGAGGGAGGAACGCACATGAGCGCATCGGACGACCTGCCGGTCGTGCGGACACTCGCCGAACTCGCCGGCCTGGTCGGACGCCACCGGGGCCTGTACGTGCGCTGGTCACGCGGCCCCGAGACCGATCTCGCCAAGACCTCCAGCACGGACGAGCTCACCGGCGTGCCCATGCCGGGCCTGTCCGCCAACCCCCTCGACGTGGAGGAGTGGTGGGCGGACCGGCCCGTACGGGTGTGGGCGGCCCGCCGGCTGCACGACTACGCGCATCTTCCGCACGACAAGGGCCCCGGCGTGCGGCCCTGGGTGCTCACCGGCCGGGAGACGGGCCGCGGCCCGGACAACGAGCCGCTGGTGACCGACGTCCGGCCGATGTGCTGGATCGCCTCCGGAGTCATCGACGAGGCCCGCAGGGAAGTGGAGCGCCAGGAACGCCCCTGGGGCCCGCTGCGCCGCACCGGCGGCTGAGGGTCCGCGCTCACCCGGAGCGCCGGCGCGCCGCGGTACGGCGCTTGAGCGCACGGCGCTCCGTCTCGCTGGTCCCGCCCCAGACGCCGATGGACTGCCCCGTGTCGAGCGCCCACCGCAGGCACTGCTCCTGGACCGGGCAGCGCCGGCAGACCGCCTTCGCCTGCTCGGTCTGCAACAGGGCCGGGCCGGTGGTGCCGATCGGGAAGAACAGGTCGGGGTCCTCCGTGCGGCACGCGGCGTGCTCGCGCCAGTTGTCCATCAAAGTCACCTGCGATCGAATCGTGTCGTGTCCTCGTGAGTGCCTTGCTCCGTGTCGGGTGACCTGTCGACAGCGGAGTGAAACCGACGGCATGCCCCGGGCCCTGCCGGGTGCGCCGCGGCGGGACCGGCCACGCGGTACGAACACGCTCGAACGGAACTGCGATAGTGAGGCCTTCGATCGAAAGATGTGCTGAGCATGCAGGAAGCGCGTGGACACGAGCGAGAGCAGTACCGCATCCCCGGACGAAGCCCCCGCCCCGCACGGGGCCCGGCGGCGCGGCCGACGCCGCTGGGCCATGGACACCCGTCCCCTGCGCCGTCCCGCCTACCGCAGGCTGTGGTCCTCGACCATCGTCACGGCCGTCGGCAGCCAGCTCACCGCCGTCGCCGTGCCCAAGCAGATCTACGACATCACCGGCTCCTCCGCCTGGGTCGGTGCCGCGAGCCTCGCCGGGCTGCTGCCGCTGATCGTGTTCGCGCTGTGGGGCGGCGCGGTCGCCGACACCATGGACCGCCGCAAGCTGCTGTTGATCACCAACACCGGCATCGCCGTCACCTCGCTGCTGTTCTGGGCGCAGGCCGTCACCGGTCTGGAGTCGGTGGCCGTCCTGATGCTCCTGCTCGCGCTGCAACAGGCCTTCTGGGGCCTGAACGCCCCGGCCCGCAACGCCTCCATCGCCCGCCTGGTCCCCGAGGACGAACTCGCCGCCGCGGGCGCCCTCGGCTCGACCGTCATGCAGACCGGCCAGGTGGTCGGCCCGCTGCTCGCCGGTGCCCTCATCCCGGTCGTCGGCCTGCCCGAGCTGTACCTCGTCGACGCGCTGGCCCTGTGCGTCACCGTGTGGGCGGTCCACCTGCTGCCCGCCCTGCCGCCGCTCGCGGGCACGGCGGTCCGGCGCGCGGGCGTCCGCGAGGTCGTCGCCGGTTTTCGCTACATCGCCGGGCACAAGGTGCTGCTGCTCTCCTTCCTGGCCGACATCGTCGCCATGGTCCTCGGCATGCCCCGCGCGCTGTTCCCGCAGCTCGCCGCCGAGACGTACGCCCCCTGGGGCGAGGGGCTCGCCCTCGGCCTGCTGTTCGCGGCCGTCCCCGTCGGCGCGGTGGCCGGCGGGCTGTTCTCCGGCACCTTCTCCCGGGTGCGCCGGCACGGCTGGATGGTGATCGGCGCGGTCGTCGCCTGGGGCGCGGCCATCACCGGGTTCGGGCTGAGCGGCAACCTGTGGCTCGCGGTGGCCTTCCTCGCGATCGCCGGGATCGCCGACATGGTCTCCATGGTCTTCCGCGGGGCGATCCTGCTGTCCGCCGCGACCGACGAGATGCGCGGGCGCATGCAGGGCGTCTTCACGGTGGTCGTCGCCGGCGGCCCGCGCCTGGCCGACGCCCTGCACGGCGGCGCGGGTTCGGCCTTCGGGGCGCGGGCGGCGGTCGCGGGCGGCGGGCTGCTCGTCGTCGTGGTGATGTCGGCCCTCGCCGCCGCCGTACCGGCGCTGCGCCGTTACCGCGTCTGACGCCGCGTCACGACATGCTGCGGCCCCGCAGCGCGGCGTGCTCCATGAGCCGGACGCGGGTGGCCTCCAGCCGGTGCGCGAGGATCTCGGCCACCGTCCGCACCAGCACGATCCCGAGCTGCGGGTCCTCCTCGCACAGAGCGAGCACCGACGCCGCGTCGAACTCGTAGGCGCGCACCGGGCTGAAGGCCTCGGCGCCGAAGTCCCACTCGTACGGCGGGAACAGCCAGGACCAGCCGAGCAGGTCGCCGACGCCCAGGCTGGCGACCGTCACCCGTTGCAGCGACGTCACCTGCTGGGTCAGGGAGACCGTGCCGGACCGGACGACCCAGAAGCGGTCGGCCCGGCCTCCTGCCTCGAAGATCCGGGCGTCCTCCGGGAAGGACACCTCCCGGGCGAGCGCCATGAGACGACCGCGCTGGTGCGGGGGGAGGGCGGTGAGCAGTTTGATCGCTTTGGTCATGACCCGGGGCTCCTCCCCGACGATTCGGTTCAGGTGCGTTCCCTACGCACCATTTCAGCCGCTGCCGGCGTCCTGGGCACCTCAGCGGACGGCGGATTCCGTACGAATGCGGCGCCGGTCCGGGAGCGGCGGCGTCCGGGCGTGAAAAAGCCCTGGCTGGACGGGGGAAGCCAGCCAGGGCCGTAAGCGGTGACGCACGGAGGACCTGTCCGTCGACTCCGTCGCCACGTATGGATGAACGCTAAACCATCTCGCGCGTTCCGGGAACTCGAAACCGGGTCGCGTGACCTGTTTCACTGGCCCGTCACCCGCTGTGGCGTGTCGTCACCCGGTTCCCTCCGCGACGACCCTGACCGTCTTCAGCGACGGGTCGCTCGGATCCGGCAGATACATCCCCGCGTCCAGACCACTGCGCAGGTACCGCAGGACGGGCTCGGTCAGCCGCTCGCCCGGCAGGACGGCGGGGATACCGGGCGGATACGGCGTGATCATCTCCGCGGAGACGCGCCCGGCCGCCCGGTCGAGCGGCACCGCCTCGGCCGGGCCGAAGAACGCGTCCCGGGGCAGCATCACCTGCGGCATCCGCAGCTCGGACGGCGACGGCACCTCGACGCGCGGGGCGGCATCCAGGTCCGGCACCGCCCGGGCGAGGTCCTTGAGCGCGGCCAGCAGCTCGCCGGCGGTCTCCCGGTCGTCGCCGTGGGTGATCTGCGTGCCGATGCGGCGGTGGTCGGTCAGATGCGCGACGACGCCACGGCGTTCGCGCAGCCAGTCCGCCGCCTGGTACCCGGACACACCGAGCCCGTCGAGGTCGATGACGACGGGCAACGGGTCGAAGCCGTGGGCCAGCCCCGGACCGCAGAAGTCGTCCCGGTCGTTGACGTGCATCCCGTCGATCTCCTCGACGGCCGCCCGGACCTCGGCCACCAGATCCAGCGCACCGCCCATGATCTCCCGGCCCCGCAGTGCCATCTGGCGGCGCCAGCCGTCCAGGCCGGCGAAGATCAGCACCGACGGGCTGGTCGTGCTCAGCAGATCCGCCCGCATGCCGAGCAGCTCCGGCGGGACCAGGTCACCGCGCAGATGGAACACGGAGCCCTGTTCCAGGCCGCTGCCCATCTTGTGGATGCTGGTCACACAGATGTCGGCACCGGCGTCCATCGCCCAGGACGGCAGGTCGGGGTGGAAGGGGAGATGCGCACCCCACGCCTCGTCGACGATCAGCGGTACCGGACGCCGGTGGCAGACCTCGGCGACGGCCCGCAGGTCGGCGCTCGCCCCGTACGGCGTCGGGCTGGTGATCAGCGCGCCCTTGGCATCGGGATGCTCGGCGAACGCCCGCTCGAACGCGTCGGGGGACGGGGGGTGGGCCAGATGCCGCTCGGCGTCCCAGCGGGGTTCCACCCAGACCGGCTCGATGCCGGAGAGGACCAGACCCGACACGACGGACTTGTGGGCGTCCCGGCCGATCAGCAGCTTCTCGTGCGGGCCCGCCACGGCGAGCATCGCCGCCTTCACCGACAGGCTGCTCCCGCAGGTCGTGAAGAACGTGTGATCGGCGTGCACCGCGTCGGCCATCAGCTCCTGGGCGCGCTGCAGCACCCGGCCGCGGGTGAGCCGGTCGTCGAGGCCGCCGGTCGTCAGGAGATCACCGAAGAAGACGGCGTCGCCCAGCACCTCCCGCACCGCCGGGTCGGCACCGCGCGCCTGTTTGTGCCCGGGTGGAGTGAACGACAACCGCCCCTCGCGGCGGTAGTCGACGAGGGCTTCCAGAACGGGCGCACGGGTGTGGTCGGCTGTCATGCCGACCCGGTTTCCCGGCCTGGGCCTTCGTCAATCCGGCGGTGACCCGGTGACCCGGCGCCACCGTCCGTGCCCCGGGCCGTCAGCCGGACCCCGAGCCCGTCAGCCGGCCTCCGCGCGGCGGCCCGGGGTCAGGACCTCGTCCAGCACCCGCAGGACCGCCTCGTACGCCACCGTCCGGACCGCCGCCTCGCGGGAGCCCTCCGGATCGGTCGACCGCAGCTCGTCCCTTCGCGCCCGCCACGTCCGTTCCTGTTCCACCGCACAGGCCCTCGCGCGGTGCATGCGGCGCAGCAGTTCGTCCGAGTCCACAACATCCGTCATGTACTCCACGTACCCCCGCACGGCGCCCGGATGGCTATTGGTCCGGAAGGAGGGCCGAAGGTTTGGGGGAGCGGCCGGGGGTCAGCCGGACAGCACGGGGCCCGCGGCGGACGCACCGCGCCCGGCCGGATCCCCCCTCACCCCCACGACCAGGGAGCTGACGGATGCGTGACAGGCACACCACCCCATCCGCCCTCGAACGGTCCGGAACGGGCCGGTGCGGGCCGTCACCGCCCCGCAAACCCGCCGAAGCCCGCAGCGCGGTGGAACGCGTGGTCACCGAATGCTGCCGTACCGGCCACGTGCCGTGCGACGCGCGGGCGCTGTCGGACGCCGTCCTCGTCGCCTCGGAGCTGACCACCAACGCGATCCTGCACGGTGGCGGCATCACCGACTTCCAGGTCGACGTCGTCGGTCCCGGCGTCCGCCTCTCGGTGTGCGACCGCAGCGCCGAGCTGCCGGTGATCGTGCCGCCGACCGACCCGCGGGGCCGCCGTCGCCTCGGCGGCCACGGCTGGCCGATCGTCTGCCGGCTGGCGCGCGACGTGCGTGTGGCAGACCTTCCGTCCGGAGGCAAGCGGATCACCGTCGTCGTTCCGCTGTCCTGAGTACTTTTCGAAAAGCGGAGTTTGTTCCCCCGGGGCGGGGGCAGTCGCAAGTTCGTGCTTCGGACCGGAGGCGCAGCAGCGGGAGCGGTATGACTGCTCCGGCCCCTCCGGGTGGAGACCCGGACAGTGCCGCTTCCGCGGAAAGTTCCCCTGAGACCACCGTTCAGGAGCGAATCCGCATGCTCATCGAAACGCCCACCATCCGTCCCGGTACCCCCGAGCCCGCGCAGGACTCGACCGCTCCTGCCACCGCCCCCCGACGCCGGCACGACGACGCGCCGGACACCGCCGCGCTCTTCGTCCGGCTGTCGGCGCTGGAGGACGGGCCGGAACGGGACGCCGTCCGCGACGAACTCGTCACGGCCTGGCTGCCCATGGCCCATCGGATCGCCGGCCGCTTCCGGGACCGCGGCGAGTCCATCGAGGACCTGCGCCAGGTCGCCGCACTCGGGCTGGTGAAGGCCATCGACCGCTTCGACCCGGAGCGCGGTGCCTTCGAGAGCTACGCCGTGCCCACCATCACCGGTGAGGTCAAGCGGCATTTCCGGGACCGGATGTGGGCCCTGCGAGTGCCCCGCCGGGTCCAGGAACTGCGCAACAAGGTGCGGGTGGCACGACGCGAACTCACGCAGAGCCCGGGCAGCCCCGAACCGTCGGTCGCCGACCTGGCCGCCCACACCGGGCTCACCGAGGAAGAGGTCACCGCGGGGATGGAGGCGCTGGAGAGCTTCAGCACCCTGTCGCTGGACGCCGAGCTGTCGGCCGGCGACGACGGCTACAGCCTCGCGGACACCCTCGGCGCCGCCGACTCCTCGTACGACACCGTGATCGACCGCGAGTCCGCCAAGGAGGGCCTGCGCAGGCTGCCTGAACGCGAGCGGGCCATCCTCTACATGCGCTTCTTCGAGGACATGACGCAGAGCCGTATAGCCGACCGCCTGGGCATCTCGCAGATGCACGTGTCCCGGCTCATCAGCCGCAGCTGCGCCCGTGTGCGCGACGAGGCCATGGGACAGCGCCCCGTCCGCCGCCGCACGACGGTGTGAGAACCGCCGCACGACGCCTTCACGCCTCCGGGGAACGACGGGACGGATCCTGACGCCTCACCCAGCGCTGCCGCGCCGACCCGTCGGCGGCCACGGGACACCGCGGACTACGACGGGACGGACGGGGAAGGCGAGGTGGCGTGCCGCCCCGTATGCCGGACAACGGCATACGGGGCGGACGCGTGTCCGGGGAACGAAGGCGGAGGAGTGTCCATGACGGCGGACGACCACGCGGTGGCGGGGGAACGGGCGGAACCGGGGGAACCGGAGCGGCTGCGGGCACAACTGCACGACCTGCGCGCCCGGGCCCGCGACCGCCCGATGATCTTCCAGGCGCAGGGCATGCTGCGGGAGCGGTACGCCCTCGCCGACGCGGAGACGGCGTTCGCGCTGATGCAGCGCGCCTCCCAGCGTTTCAACATCAGGGTGCGCACCCTGGCCGACGCCCTCGTGACCACGCCGGGCCCGGACGAGCCGGACGGCGTGTGGTTCCCGCGCCGGGTCCGCCGCCCGGAGCCGGCGCTGTCCTTCCCCGGCGCGCACCACGCCGGCACCGGCAACCGCGGTGGCGTCCTCGGGGCCGTGCTGAGCCAGACGCTCGCCGTGGTCGGCACCGACATGGGCAACGTGCAACTGACCGACCGTGCCCGGGGCGGACTGCGCATCGAGAAACACACGGGGCACCCCCCGGACTTCGTCGACTTCTTCTGGCACGTCGGCCCGGAGGGCACGGCATGCGCCCTGGCCGCCCGGAACGTCACCCAGGTCACCGTGCGCGACGTGGCGACGGACCCCGTCCTCGACGAACCGGCCCGGCGGGCCATTCTCGCGGCGGGCAGTCGCGCCTGCCACAGCGTGCCGCTGACGACCGCCTCCGGACAGTGCGTCGGCATGGTCTCCGCCCATGCCGGCCGCCCGCTGGGCGAGCTCACCCCGGCCCAGCGCGAGGCCCTGGAAGCCCTGGGCGGCCAGGCCGGCCGCCGGCTCGCCTGGCACGACCACACGGTGGTGCGGGACGCGCTGGAACACCTCCACACCCTCGGCCGCGCGGCGCGCGGCGGCCGGCTGCGCCGGAGGTGACAGGCCGCCCGCGCACGGCCGCTCCGGCTCGGGGCACCGGCCGGCGGTCCGGCCGACTGGCAGACCGCCCGCGCACGGCCGTTCCGTCCCCGGGCGCCTCATCAGCACCGGCGGCACACGCCCGGCGCGGGCCCGGCGCGGCGTCCGCCCCGGGCAGGGCCCGCGCCCCCGGTGTGCGGGGGAGAAGGCGGGGCATGCGGAGTTCCGGAGGGGAGGTCCACATGAGCGTTCTGACACGCGCCGGCCGCGGCACGGCCCGGCGGGCGGCCAACGGATCGGCCGCCGAGGGGGCCGCCCGGGCGGGACTGACCGCGCGCGGCGTCATCTACCTGCTCGTCGGGCTGCTGGCCCTGCGGATCGCCTTCGGCGACGGGCAGCGGCAGGCCGACCGCGGTGGTGCCCTGGCCGAGCTGTCGGAGAAACCGTTCGGCGCCGTACTACTGTGGGCACTGGGCGCCGGACTCGTCGGCATGGCACTGTGGCGGCTGTCCGAGGCGCTGTTCGGCGCCGTCGGCGAGGACGGCCGCAGCGTGAAGAAGCGCCTGCCGGCCGCCGCCCGCTGCGTCTTCTACTCGTTCGTCGCCTACTCCGTCCTGGCCTTCGCGGCCGGCTCCCGCGGCAGCGGCGGCGGAGCCGGCGACCGGCAGTCCCGGGACGTCACGGCCAAGGTGCTCGAGATGCCCGCCGGACGGTGGGCCGTGGGCGCGGCCGGGGCCGCGATAGTGGTCGCCGGGGTGGTGATCGCCGTCCAGGCCGTGCGCCGCAGCTACCACAAGAAGCTGAAGCTCGGCGAGCTGAGCCCGCGGGCGCGGCGGCTGGTCGACGTCACCGGCGTCGGCGGCGGGGCGGCCCGGGGGATCGTCTTCGCGGCGGCGGGCGCCTTCGCCGTGCAGGCCGCGGCCGACTACGAACCCGACCGGGCCAAGGGCCTGGACGACACCCTGCGCTCCTTCGCCGGCACCCCGCTCGGACCCTGGCTGCTGGTCTGCGTCGCCGCGGGTCTGGTGCTGTTCGGCGTGTTCTCGTTCGCCCTGGCACGCTGGCGCAGGGTGTGAGCCCGACGTCTGAGCCGCGCCGCACGGGGAACACGGGGCGAATGAACGAACACGAGATTCCTCCGCCGGACGGACGTCCCGTGGACGTCTACCTGGACCTCCTGCGCTTCCGCATGGAGACCGACGACTTCCAGCTGCTGCTCAGCGTGGTGGAACCGGTCCTCCAGGCGATCGACGAGCACCAGATGCCCACCATCGACTTCTCCCTGGACGGCGACAGCGCCGAGGCGCTGCCGCAGGAGATCCGGGACGAGGCCGCCCTGGTCATCGCCACCGCCGTCACCGGCCGGCTCGACAACGAGGTCGTCGAGATCAGCACCGACGAGACCGGCCCCGTCCGCGTCGTCACGGACGCGGCCACCGCCTCCGACCCCGAACGCCTCGGCGAGATCGCCGACTACCTCAAGGAACGCCACCGGCAGAACGAGGAACTGCGCGGCATCGCCGAGGCGAGCGGAATGCCCAGCGACTTCTGACCCGTCACCGCTTCGGCGTCGCGACGGGCACGCCCAACGGCCGGGCGAGGCCCACCACGGCCTCGTCCAGACGCTCCAGGTGCCGCAGGACGCGCCCGGTGATACGGCCGTACCGCGGTACCCCGCCCGGCTCGAACTCCAGCAGCGAGGCGATGCTGGGCCCGGTCTCCACCTCCACCCCGGCATCTTCGTCGGCGACGCGCGCCGCGATCGCCTCGATGTTGCGCACCGTGCGCCGCACCGCCCCGCGCAGCCGCGGATCGGCCGCGATCGACGGGTGGGTGGGCAGCAGCTCGGCCGTCGCCGCCAGCGACCGCGCGTGATAGGCACACGTCTCCAGCAGCGCCACCACGTACTGGGCCGTGTTCCGGCGGGCCCGCAGCGGCGTGATCGGGTGGGTGAGCGGCTGGGTGGCGCCGCGCAGATCGCCCAGCGCCTGGTCCAGGTCGCGCGCCGTGTCCAGCAGATCGGCGGCCGGCCCGCCGCTGAGCTGGTCGACGGCGCCCTCGGTGACGTCCACCAGCCGTTCCAGCACGGTGCCCAGCAGTTCGTTCGTACGCCGGTCCGTGCGGATCGGCAGCACCAGCGCCGCCGCGATGATCCCGCAGGCCGCGCCGAGCGCCGTCTCCTCCACCCGCAGCAGCAGCACCGACATGCTGTACGTGTGCAGCAGGGTGTACAGCAGCCCGAGCATCGCCGTCACGAAGAACGACATCAGCGTGTAGGACAGCGGCGCCGTGTAGAACATCGCGAAGATGAACAGCAGCACCAGCCCGAACGCGGTCCAGGTGTGGCTCCCGACCAGCCCGGCCAGCACGATGCCGGCCACCACCCCCAGCACGGTCCCCAGCAGTCGGCGGTAGCCCTTGACCAGGATCTCGCCGGTGGAGGCGGTGTTCAGGAAGACGATCCAGCAGGTGAGCACCGCCCAGTACCAGCGCTGCGAGGACAGGAACTCCCCGCCGACGATGGCCAGTGAGGACCCCACGGCGACCTGCACGGCGGCGCGGGTGGTGGGCCGGCGCAACCCGGCCGGCTCCTCCTCCGGCGCGGGCTCCTCGCCGGCGTCGATGGCGGCGTCCTCGGCGTCCAGCTCCTCGCGGGAGCGGGTCGTGGCGGGCGTGTCGTCCGACTCGTCCTGCGGCCCGTCCAGCGCGATCCTGAGGCCCATGACCGCGCGGGCGGTCTCGCCGATCCCGCGGAAGACGTCCTGCACGGCGGGCGTCGCCTCGGGCAGGTTCTCCTCGTCGCGATAGCCCAGCAGCCGGTTGCGCAGATGGGACAGTGCCGTGCCGCGGGCCTCGGCGGGGGGCCGCAGCACCAGCGCGCGCAACGTCCCCAGGTCCCGGCGCAGGATCGCCGTCGCCTCGCCGGGCGCGGGCGTGCCCCCCACCGACGGGGCCGGAGCGCCCGGCAGATGCAGGGTGAGGGTGTCCGCCCGCTCGGCGCTGCGCGCGGTCAGCAGCAGCAGCCCGAGGCGCTCGGCGGCGATCTCGGCGTCCGCGATACGGCGCTGCACCAGACGCGCCGTCGACGCGTCCGGGGTGCCCTCCTCCAGCCGGGACTGGATCATCAGGGCCGTCTCGTGCAGCCGCGCGGTGCCGTCCCGCAGATGCTCGAGCGTCTTGTCGATCTCGCCCGGCCCGGCGTCCAGCAGTTCGAGCTGCGCCGAGATCAGCTGCGCCAGCCGGGCCCGGAAGGCCTGGCGCAGCCGCGACAGGACACGTGCGGGGGTCGCCGGCACGATCGCGAAACGCACCAGGGCACTGCACGCGAACGCCACGGCGATCGCGGCCCACAGCTCCGGCAGCGCCGACGTCCCCGCGCCTACGAACAGGGACACGAAGTAGATCTGGAAGCCGATCAGGCCCAGGGCGTGGCCGCGGTCGCCGAAGCGGCGGCTGTAGACGGCGCAGAAGATCAGGACGACGAAGAAGACGTCACCGGCGACGACCCGCGAGGTGAGCAGCGCGCTCACCGACACGGCCGCCAGCGCCACGGGCAGGCCCAGTGCCAGGGTGACGGCCTGCGCGCCGGGCTGCTTCTCGCGGATGGCGAAGGTGGCGACCATCGCCGACATGGCGCCCGCCACCAGATGCTTGACGTCCGACCCCAGGAGGGCCAGCACGGCCAGCGCCAGGGCGATGGCGCCCACCGTCCGCAGCCCGGCCGTCAGCCGCAGCAGTCCGGGATCGGACGCGGCGACGCGATCCCGCAGTCGTGTCCGCACCGAGCGCCCCGCCTGCTTCACGCCGCCGCACACTCTCCCGACTCACGCCCGACTCACGCCTGTAGATCCACTTGCCAGCATGCCATGCCGCGAACGGGTCGCCGGCAGCGGGTCACGACTGCGCCCGGCCCGCCCCCTCGACCTGCTTGCGCACCTGCTCCGGCGTCAGATAGGCGTCGGTGTACTCGAAGTCCTTCAGCTTCGCCGGCTTGCGGGCCTGGAAACCGGTGCGCACGAAATCGTCGCCGGCGACCGCGTTCAGCATCCAGTTGGCCGCCACCCGGGCCTTGGCCACGCCCGTGCGCAGCGCCGACCAGTGGTAGCCGCGGGCCACCGCCTGGGCGGGCAGGCCGTGCAGTTCGACACCGAGCGGCTTGGACACCGCGTCGGTGCCGCCGAGGTCGACGACCAGACCGAGGTCCTTGTGGACGTACGGCCGCATCGGCTGGCCGCGCAGGGTGGAGATGATGTTCTCGGCGACGTGCTTGCCCTGGCGCATGGCGTGCTGCGCGGTGGGCGGGCAGACGGCGCCCTCCTGGCCCTTGGCGAGGTCGGGCACGGCCGCGGAGTCGCCGAGCGCGAACACCCCGTCGTGGCCCGGCAGGCACATCTCGGCGGTGACGGCGAGCCGTCCCTTGACCGTCTCCGCGTCGAGCGTGGCGATCAGCGGGCTCGCGACCACGCCGGCGGTCCAGATCAACGTGCGGGTGGGCACCACCCGGCCGTTGGTGAAGGTGACCTCCTCGGGCCCGGCCTTCTCGATGGACACGCCCAGGGAGATCTCGATGCCGCGCCGCGTCAGCACCTCCTGCGCGCTGCGCCCGAGTTTCTCGCCCAGCTCGGGCATCAGCTTCGGCGCGATGTCGATCAGGTGCCACTTGATCAGGGACGGGTCCAGGCGCGGGTAGCGCTTGACGGCCGCGTGGGTGAGCCGCTGCAGACAGGCCGCGGTCTCGGTGCCCGCGTATCCGCCGCCGACCACCACGAACTGCAGCCGGGAGGCGCGCTCGGCGGGATCCTGGCTGGCGTCGGCGAGATCGAGCTGCGAGATGACGTGGTCGCGGATGTAGGCGGCCTCCGCGAGCGTCTTCATGCCGAACGCGTGGTCGGTGAGCCCCGGGATGTCGAACGTGCGGGTGATGCTCCCGGGGGCCAGCACGATGTAGTCGTACGGTTCGTTGACGATCTCGCCGGTGATGGTCCGCACCACGCAGACCTTCGCCTTGAGGTCCACGCCGATGGCCCCGCCCGGAATGATCCGGGTGCGGTACCTGCTGCTGCGGCGCAGGGACACCGCGATCGACTGCGGCGTCAGCACCCCCGAGGCGACCTGCGGCAGCAGCGGCAGATAGAGCTGATAGGCGAACGGCGTCACCAGGGTGACGGCGGCCTCGTGGGGGGAGAGCCTGCGTTCCAGACGGCGGACGCACTCCACGCCGGCGAAACCTGCGCCGACTACCAGGATCCTGGGTCGTGTCACGGTGTTCATCCCTTTCTGCGGTTCCGGGCGGTCTGCCGCGAACGCCATTCGCCTGCCCCTGGATCGCCGCTTCGCACCTCGTCGATCCCATCGCGTCGGCGGCGGTCCGGCGAGCCGGGAGCGCCGGGCAGGCGACACACCCTGTGCACCACCATGCCCCGGCCGGGGCCGGTTCGCACCGGGCGGGCGTGAACGGCCGGAGACGGGCCGGTGGGGGAGCGGTGACGGGACGGTCAGCCGGAGCCGTCGAGACGGCACAGCAGCAGGCACACGTCGTCGTCGCGCTCCGAGTCGCTGAGCAGGGGACGCAGGATCCCGTCCGCCGAGCCCTCCAGGTCGGTGTCCAACTGCTCCGGGGTGAACGACCCCAGGGCCGCGGCCAGGCGTTCGATGCCCGGGTCTATGCCCAGGGCCCGCCGCTCCACCAGACCGTCCGTGTACAGCGCCAGCGTCGAACCCGGCGCCAGCAGCTCCGTGTGGTCGGCGATCTCCTGTTCGAGCGGGATACCGAGCATCGCCCCCGGTTTGGCGTCCAGCGTTCGGACTAGGCCGTCCGGGGTACGCAGCACCGGCGGCGGGTGACCGGCCGCGGCCCACGTCATCGTCGGGTCGTCGGGGTGGAAGCGCGCGATGACGGCGGTGGCGAACAGGTCCGGCTGGAGGTGGTGCAGGAACGTGTGCAGCCGGGTCAGCAGCCGGCCCGGGCTGCCGCCGTCGACCGCGTAGGCCCGCAGCGCGGTCCGCAGCTGGCTCATCATCACGGCCGCCCGCAGCCCGTGCCCGGTCACGTCGCCGACCACGACGATCACCCCGCCGTCGGGCTGGCGGAACGCGTCGTACCAGTCGCCGCCGATGTTCAGCCCGTGCGTGGCCGGCAGATAGCGCGCGGCCAGGCTCAGGCCCGGCGGCGCCGGAAGCTCCGTCAGCAGGGCGCGCTGCAGGGTCTCGGCGATGTCCCGGTTGTGCTGATAGCGCTGGGCGTGGTCGATCGCGATGGCGGTCCGCCGGGTGAGCTCGATCAGCATCACGGCGTCGTCCGGGTCCCAGCGCTCCCCGGGCGGGGTGAGCGTCACGACGCCGAGCGGCGCGCCCCGGGTCGGCAGCGGGATGCACAGCAGGGGGCGGTCCGGATCCAGTGCCGAGGGCGGATGGTCGTCGACGCCCGGCAGCCCGCCCGGGTGCGCGGCGGCGTACTGCGGCCGTCCGGTGCGGGCCGCGACCACGGCCGCGGCGGCGTGCACCGGCGGCCGGTTCCGGTCGCCGTCCTGGTCGAAGATCCAGACGTCGACGCCGGCGGCGTACTCGGGCACGAGCAGGTCCGGCAGCCGGCGCACGATCTCGTGGTGGTCGAGCGAGGCGGTGAGCACCGCGCTCGCGTCCGCCAGGAACGTCAGCCTGCGACGGGCGTTCTCCGCCTCGGTGCGGGCCTTGCGCTCGGCGGCGAACGCCTCCCGCTGGGCCCGCCCGGCGGCGTCCAGCTCGGCGTGCAGCGCCACGACGCCCTGGTTGGTCTGCTGCAGCTCCTCCCGGTGGAAGGCGACGAGGGCCTCCTGCTCGGTGAGCCGGTCCAGCACCAGCGCCGTGTCCTCGTCGGCGCCCAGCAGGGCCTCCGCCAGCGCGGTCGGGTCGTCCGCCACGGCGTCCTCCCGGGCGGCCGGGACCGCTTCGGGGCAGGGCACCGCCATCCGCCACGGCGGCTCCCCGTCGGCCGCGGCCTCGCTCGCCGGCGTCACCACGGCGTGCAGCACGCCCCGCCCGGCGTCCGGCGTGCCGGCGGGCGCGGTGGCCGCCTCCAGAGTCAGCCGCCAGGTGCCGCCCTTGGTCAGACACTGCCGCAACCGCGTGCTCAGCGAGGCCGCCAGCCGCGTGCGCTCCAGCGGCGGCACACCGTACGCCGCGGCCAGCCGGGCGGTGGCGATACGGGCCCGGGCGGCGTCCGTGACGCCGGTGATCTGCCAGGTACGGGTCATGGGCGGTCCGGCGGGGTCGAGGTCAGGACGGCCACGGCTGTGTCGTCGCGCACGGGGCGGGCGGAGCTGCTGGCGTCACGGATCGTCACGGCCGCGGTCACGGCCGGGTCGACGTCCGGGGCGCAGGCGTCGGGCGACGGCGTCCAGCGGCTCGGCAGACCGTCGCTGTGCAGGATCAGCACCCGGTCGTCCGCCCACTCCCGCTCCTCGTCGCGCACGGTCGTGGGCCGGTGGGTACCGACGATGCCGGGCTGGGACACCAGTGGCCGCCAGGTGCCGCCCGCGCAGAGCCGGGCCCCTATGTTGCCGATGCCGGCGAACCTGAGCCGCCCGGCCCGCGTGTCGACCTGGGCGAGCGCGACGGCCGCGCCGCGGGTGCCGGCCAGCGCCGCGTCCAGCCGCTTCAGCGCCTCGGACGGCACCAGGTGAGCGGCGCCGCGCAGTGCCTCCACGGCGGCCGCCGAGGCCCGGGCCGCTTCGGGGCCGTGGCCCAGCCCGTCGGCCAGCATCAGCGTCACCCGGTCCCCGGACCGCACCCACGCCCAGGCGTCACCCGAGTAGTCGGCACCGCCGAACGGCACGTTCACGCCACCGGCCCGCACGCCCGCCACCGGGCCCTCGTCCGCGGCACGGCCGCGGGGAGCGCCGCCGATCCGGGCCAGCACCACGGTGCCCCGGCCCGGGACGCTGTGCAGACCGAAGTCCTCGGCCACGCGCGCGCAGGTGCCCAGACCCGCGCCGAGCGAGCCCGTGGTGGTGAACCCGTCGCTCAGGGCGGCGGACACGTCGGCGATGCCCGGACCGTGGTCGACCGTCGTGATCTGCACCGCCCTGGCCTCGTCCCGGCCGGCCGTGAGCAGGGGCGGGGACACCACGTCGATGAGGACCTGACCGCCCCCCGCGTGCTTGAGCAGGTTGGTGGCCAGCTCTGTGGCGACCAGCGCCGCGGAGGCGGTGCACTGCTCGTCCAGCCCGGCCAGGGCCGCCGCGTGCTCCGCGGCCACCCGGGCGTCGCGCACCCGGGTCGAGTCGTGCACGGGTACGTCCCACACGCGTGGCATCAGAACTCCTCTCGCGGCCGCGGCGGACGGCCCACCCACGAGGTCACCCGCACCGTGGTGCCGGCGCCCGGGGCGCTCTCGATCGCGAACTCGTGCACCAGCCGCCGGGCACCGCCCAGCCCCATGCCGAGCCCGTCGCCGGAGGTGAAACCGTCACGGAGCGCCTGCTCGACGTCGGCGATGCCCGGCCCCTCGTCGCTGAACGTGAGCCTGAGCCCTCGCACGCCGCCCTCGGTGACGGCTTCCGTGTCCATCGTCCCGCCGCCGCCGTACACCAGCGTGTTGCGGGCCAGTTCGCTGGCCGCCGTGACCAGTTTGGTCTGGTCCACCAGCCCGAAACCGAGCTGGGCGGCGGCCTGCCGCACGTGCTGTCGCACCCACACCAGATCCATGTCCGAACGGATCGGCAGGCGGGCCTGGGCGCCCGCGGCAGTGTGCATCACGGGCTCTCCTGGCGCAGCCCGCCGTAGCGGGACGACGGAGCCTGCCGGGCGAGGAGCTCCATCGCCACCTCGGTGCTGAGCGCGGTGTGCACCCGCGGCAGGGTCAGGCCGAGCTCCACCAGGGTGATGGCCACCGCCGGCCGCATGCCGACCACCACGGTCCGCGCGGCCAGCAGATCGGTCTGCCCGGCGATCTCGGCCAGCACCCGGCCCAGGAAGGAGTCGACGATCTCCACACCGGAGATGTCGATGATCACACCGGTGGCCCCGGTACGCACGATGGTCTCGGCGAGATCCTCCTGAAGGTGCTGCGCCGTGCTGTCGTACAGATCTCCCTGAAGGGTGACCAGGAGGACGTCACCGAGCCGCAGGACCGGCACATGGCCCGTCACGGGGCCCGTGTGGGGCCCGGGAAAACCCTCGTTCACCGCGCGACCGGACCGTTCACGACGGGGTTCACGATGCCGACGCCGAGCTGGTGCAGGATGTAGCCCAGCGCGTCGGCGAGGCTCGCCCGGGTCACCACCGTGCCCAGGTCCAGGCCGAGGTGGACCATCGTCTGCGCGATCGCGGGCCGGATGCCGGAGACGATGCACTCGGCGCCCATCAGCCGGGCCGCGGCGACCGTCTTCATCAGATGCTGGGCCACCAGCGAGTCGACCGTCGGCACCCCGGTGATGTCCAGGATCGCGTACCGCGCCTGCTGCTCGACGACGGCCTCCAGCAGGGTCTCCATCACCACCTGGCTGCGGGCGCTGTCCAGCGTCCCGATCAGCGGCACGGCCACGATGCCGTCCCACAGCTTGATGACGGGCGTGGCCACCTCCAGCAGCTGCAGCCGCTGCCGGTCGATCAGGGCCTGGTTCTCGTTCAGCGTCGTCTGCATGACCACCACCCGCAAGGTGCCCATCAGGACACTGAGCGTGGTGACACAGTCCCGGACGTGATCGGCCGAGGCGTCCGGGAGATCGGCCAGCAGCAGGTTCTCGACCGGTGGGCGCAGGGCGGCCAGTTCGCTCGACACCTGCGCGGTGCTCAGGCCGGCGCGGGAACGGGCCGCGCCCATCCTCGACAACTGCTCGCGCACGGTGGTGAATCCCGCGGCGTCCGGGTCCTCCACCCGGGACGCGTCGGCGACTTGGGCCAGCGCGTCCACCACGGACTTCCCCGCCTCGACCGCCTCGTCCCGCGAAACGGTGAACACCGTCCGGAACAAGGGCTCGTCGGCCCACCGCTGGGCGATCTGCTCACGACGGCGCCGCAGGAACTCCCTGATCTCCTGCGTCGCCGATCCGGCCGTTCCCTCCGCCTGCTCCGGCACTTGTTCCACTCCTCATCCGCGTTGCGCCGTACCGACCCCGCGGGCAACGTGACGGCGACGTGACTCTGCCGGGCGACAACTGTAACCATCCGGCGACCTCGCACGACACCTGCTCCCGCACGAGCGGCCCGGATGAGCGGCGGGGCGGGCA
Organism: Streptomyces sp. NPDC093586; assembly: GCF_044764905.1. Classification (NCBI taxonomy): domain Bacteria; kingdom Bacillati; phylum Actinomycetota; class Actinomycetes; order Kitasatosporales; family Streptomycetaceae; genus Streptomyces; species Streptomyces sp. NPDC093586. The sequence continues at coordinate 170,724 of NZ_JBIWJA010000012.1, forward strand.
CGCTCAGGCTTCGGGCACCGCCGGGCCCTCCGGCTCCCGGTCTATGCGGGAGAGCGCCTCCTCGACGCTGTCGGAGACCGGCACGGTGATGCTCACACCGGTCAGCTCCAGGATGCGCAGCACCGCCGGGGCGGGCGAGATGATGTGCACGCTGCCCGGCAGGTCACGGGCCTCCTGGTAGACCCGGAGGATGATGTTCATCCCGGAGGAGTCCATGAACGGGACGTCCGACAGGTCCAGCAGGAAGTGCCGTCGGCCGTGGTGCAGTTGATTGGCCAGGTGGTGCTGGAACTCGGTCGCGGTGTCGACGTCCAGATAGCCCTCCACCTTGAGCAGCGCGACGTCCTCCCGGGGCAGCGTCACCTCGACGGACAGCGGGTTCTGGGCAATGGGCACGTGTACCTCCAACGATCCTGACGGCCAGGGGCTGGGTCACCCCCGTGAGCGACTTCGCAGTCCCCGGGCGAGGGGCACGCCGGCGATCGACATCACCGTCCGCCGTGCCCCCGCCTCGTGAACACCGCTCACCGCGCCGGGCGTATACCCCCGAATCCGAAGGTCACACGTCACCCGACCCGGATGCCCACGAGACACGTGTCGTCGTCCGTGTCCGACCTGCTGTAGGTCAGCAGCCGGTCCAGGTGCTGGTCGAGCGACCTGGGGGTGGGACGGGCCGTGCTCAGCAGCTGCGACAGCGACTCCTCCACCGAGCGGTCACGGCGTTCGATCAGACCGTCGGTGTACATCAGCAGCGTGTCCTCGGCGGCCAGCTGCACCTCGTCCTCCTCGTAGGCGGCCTCCGCCACCGCGCCCAGCAGCATGCCCCTCACCAGCGGCAGGGGCTTCGCCTCCGGGCCCCTCACCAGCACCGGCGGCAGATGCCCGGCGCGGGCCCAGCGCAGCGTCCGCCGGGCCGGGTCGTACAGGCCGCACACCGCGGTCGCCGTGACCCCGCCGGTCAGATGGTGCGCCACGATGTTCAGCCACGACAGCAGCTGCCCCGGACCCGCGCCCGTCACCGCCAGCCCGCGCAGCGCGTTGCGCAGCACGACCATGCTGGTCGCCGCCTCTATGCCGTGCCCGGCCACGTCCCCGACGCACAGCAGCACCATCCGGTTCGGCAGCATCACCGCGTCGTACCAGTCACCGCCCACCAGCTGCTCCGTCTCCGCCGGCCGGTAGCGGACGGCCACCTGGAGGTCCGGCACCCTGAGCGGGGTCTGGGCGGGCGGCATGATCGCGTGCTGCAGCTGCAGGGTCAGCCGGGCCCGCTCGACGGCCTGCTGCTCGGTGTGCGCCAGCTGGTCGCGGGTCGCGGCGAGCGCCACCTCCGTCCAGTGCTGGGCCGAGATGTCCTGGTAGGCGCCCCGCACGACGAGCAGGCGGTCGTCGGCGTCCAGGACCGGCTCGGCCACCACCCGCACGTGCCGGGTCACCCCGTCCGGCCGTTGCAGCCTGAACGCCGCCGACGCCGGCCTGCGGTGGTGCAGCAGCGTGCGCAGGAACCGGCCGATGGGGACGGCGTCGTCCGGATGGGCGTGGGCGGTCAGCTCCTCCAGCGGCACCGGGGTGCTCGTCCGCGGACGCCCGTACAGGTCGAACAGCTGCCCGTTCCAGGTGATCTCACCGGTCAGCAGGTTCTCCTCGAAGCCGCCGATGCGGCCGAGGCGCTGGGCGTGCTGGAGGAGGCTGGCCAGCCGGGCCGTCTCGTCCTCGATGCGCCAGATGAGCAGCACGGCGTTGCCGTGCCGGCTGATGCTGATGTCCGCGACCGCCGACAGCGGCACCTGGTCGACCAGCGCGGTCAGATTCATCCGCCGGGCCCGGAACGGCTCGCCCGTGGCGTACACCCGCTCCACGCTCCGGAACAGCTCGCTCTCCCCGGCGGCCATCGGATACGCCTCCAGCAGCAGTGCGCCGCCCACCACGGCACGCGGCCGTCCGGCGGGATCCAGGAAGCGCTTGTTCACGTGCTGGATGCGGAAGTCCGCCAGGTGCCCGGCGGCGTCCAGGTGCGGCACCAGGACCAGGGCGGGGTCGTGCAGCCCGTCCGCCAGGTCCATCAGCTCCGCGGCGTCCGGCAGCACCCGCGGCTCCAGCCCGGCGCCGTGCGGCGGCGTGTACGTCTCCAGCGTGTGCGCGCACAGCTCCGCCAGGGCCTCCACCTGGCGCACCACCTGGGGCGGCTGCGCGGGCAGGGGCTGCGGCCAGGCGATCTCCAGCACGCCGTGGATGCGTCCCCCCGTACCGGCGGGCACGGCGGCCCGGCCGCCGTCGGGGTACTGGTGCCGGCCCACGCTGGGCAGCCCGGTCCGGGCGAGCGAGGTGATCCACTGGCCCGCGCGTTCGGTCAGGCCGCGCCGTGCCACCGTCGCCACGTCCGGCGGCACATAGCGCCAGCGCGTGGCCTCGGCCGGCGAGAACCCGGCGCAGCCGGCCAGCGTGAGCGACCCGTCGGAGCCGGCCGCCCAGATGGCCACGGCGACCGCGCCGAGCGGGCGCAGCGCCTGCTCCAGCAGGGCGTCGGCGACGGCCTGGGTGTCGTCCGCGGCCAGCGCGCCGCTCTCGGCCGCCCGCAGCCGCACGGCGGCGGACTCGGCGGACGGCTGCCCGACGCTCTCGGAGCTCTCGGAGTTCTCGGGCTTCTCCGCCTCGGCCGCGGCGGTGGCCGCGAGGAACGCGTCCGTGACCTCCGACATCCGGTCCCGGGCGGCCTGGTTGATCACGTCGACCGCGAACTCCAGCTGCGTCACCTGGGACTGTTCGGCCAGCTCGGCGAGCTGCCGCGCGGCCTGCGCCGGGCCGCACCCGAGCCGGGCGACCAGCACGCCCTTGGCGAGCTCGATCAGGGCCCGGCCCTCGGCCTCCGCCTGCGCGGCCCGCACCTCGCGGCTGAGCCGTTCCACCGTGGCCGCGAGCCTGCCCACGGGCGACAGCGGGGACATGCCGCGCAGGCCGGCGGCGGCCTCGCCGGCCTCGCCGGAGGCGCCGGGCGGTTCGCCGGCGCCCGGTTCACGCGGCTGCTCGGAGATGCTCACGATCGGGAAGCTCCTCGGCTGGAGACCGTCATGGTGCGGGGCGCGCCGCGCCGCGCACCGTCCGGCCCACTGGTGTACGGGACGGGGGCCGGCGCGGTCATGCGGGCAGCCAGCGCCGCACGCAGGCGATGAGGTCCTGCGTGTCGACGGGCTTGGTGACGTAGTCGCTGGCCCCGGAGGCGAGGCTCTTCTCCCGGTCGCCCGGCATCGCCTTCGCCGTCACCGCGATGATCGGCAGGTCCGCGTACCGCGGCATGCGGCGGATCTCCGCGGTCGCCGTGTAGCCGTCCATCTCCGGCATCATCACGTCCATCAGGACCAGCGCGACCTCCGGATGGTTCACCAGCGTCTCGATGCCCCGCCGGCCGTTCTCCGCGTGCAGGACCCGGAAACCGTGCAGCTCCAGGATCCCGCTGAGCGCGAAGAGGTTGCGCGCGTCGTCGTCCACGACCAGGACGGTGCGGCCCGACGGCGTCTCCGCCACGGGCTGCGGCGCCAGATGCTGTGGCTCCTCGGGGCGGACCAGGGACAGCACGTCCCCGGGCTCCTCGGCGGACAGGTGCAGCGCGATCCGCTCCCGCAGCTCGTCCAGGCTGGACAGGAACTCCAGCGCCCCGCCCCCGGCGCCGGCGCGCAGCCGCTCCTCCAGCGCCACGTCCGCGCGGTGACCGCTGTGCACGAGCACCGGCACGCTCGCCAGCGCCGAGTCGCCCCGCAGCGCCTGGAGGAACCGGGACGCCTCGGAGTCCGGCATGCCCAGCTCCAGGACCACGCAGTGGCACGGCTCGGCCGCCAGCGCGCCGGCCGCCTCCTCGGCCCCGACGGCGGTGATGACGTCGAGCGGGGGCCTGCCGCCCGCGTCGTCCCGCCCGGGCGACAGGTCCGCGACCACGCTCTCCGCGACCAGGGTCAGCAGACCGCGCGGCCGCTCCTCCACCACGAGCAGCCGTCGCGGACGCCGGCGGTGCCCGCCGGGCAGCTCGGGCAGCGGCGCCGGGCTCGTGAGCACGTTCGCGGGCGACCGGTCCGGCGCCTGCTCCCCGCCCCGGCCCAGCAGGTCCTCGAAGTCGGGCCGGGCCACCGGCAGGAACAGCGTGAACGTGCTGCCCTGGTCGGGCGTGCTGTCCACCGTGACGGCGCCGCCCAGCAACTGGGCGATCTCCCGCGTGATGGACAGGCCGAGCCCGGTGCCGCCGTACTTGCGGCTGGTCGTGCCGTCGGCCTGCTGGAACGCCCCGAAGATCGACTCCAGGTGCTGCTCCGGGATGCCAATGCCCGTGTCCCTCACCCGGAAGGCCACCACGGCGCCGCCCCGGACCACACCGTTGGGCACCTCGTCGTCCGGTGCCGGCTCGATGGCCAGTTCCACCCCGCCCCGCTCGGTGAACTTCACCGCGTTGGACAGCAGGTTGCGCAGCACCTGACGCAGCCGGGAGTCGTCGGTCAGCAGGTCCGCCGGCGCGCCCGGCGCCGTCGTCACCGTGAACTCCAGGCCCTTCTGCGTCGTCATGGGCCGGAAGGTCGCCTCGACGTACTCGATGAGCTGACGCAGCGTCACCCGCTCCGGGGAGACGTCCATCTTCCCCGCCTCGACCTTCGACAGGTCCAGGATGTCGTTGATCAGCTGGAGCAGGTCCGAGCCCGCCGAGTGGATGATCCCCGCGTACTCGACCTGCTTCGGGGTGAGGTTGCGCGACGGGTTCTGGGCGAGCAACTGGGCGAGGATCAGCAGGCTGTTGAGCGGGGTGCGCAGCTCGTGGCTCATGTTCGCCAGGAACTCCGACTTGTATTTCGAGGCCAGCGACAGCTGCTGGGCGCGGGCCTCCAGCTCCTGGCGGGCCTGCTCGATCTGGAGGTTCTTCGCCTCGATGTCCCGGTTCTGGGCGGCCAGCAGGGACGCCTTGTCCTCCAGTTCGGCGTTGGAGCGCTGCAACTCCTCCTGCTGCACCTGCAGTTCCGTGGAGCGGGCCTGCAGCTCGGCCGTCAGGCGCTGGGACTCGGCGAGCAGCTCGTCGGTGCGGGCGTTGGCCACGATGGTGTTGACGTTGACGCCGATGGTCTCCATCAGCTGTTCCAGGAAGTCCCGGTGGATCGGCGTGAACGGTGTGACCGACGCCAGCTCGATCACGCCGAGCACCTGGCCCTCGACCACGATGGGCACCAGCACCAGGGCGGTGGGCACCACCTGGCCGAGCCCCGAGGAGATGGTCACGTAGCCGGGCGGCAGCTCGTCCACCACGATGGTGCGCCGGCTGCGCGCGGCCTGGCCGACCAGGGTGCGGCCGAAGGCGATCCGGGTGGGCCGGTCCGCGTCCTCGGGATAGCCGTAGGAGCCGACGAGCCGCAGCTCGGGGCCGTCGTCGCCGTCCTCGGCCAGATAGAAGGCGCCGTACTGCGCCGACACCAGCGGCACCAGCTCGTCCATGATCAGCTCGGCGACCACGGGCAGGTCCCGGTGGCCCTGCATCAGGCCGGAGATGCGGGCGAGGTTGGTCTTGAGCCAGTCCTGCTCCTGGTTGGCCCGGGTGGTCTCGCGCAGGGACTGCACCATCGCGTTGATGTTGTCCTTGAGCTCGGCGACCTCGCCGGACGCCTCCACGTTGATCGAGCGGGTCAGGTCGCCCTCGGCGACGGCACTGGTCACCTCGGCGATCGCCCGGACCTGGCGGGTGAGGTTGCCCGCCAGTTCGTTGACGTTCTCCGTGAGCCGCTTCCAGGTGCCGGAGACGCCCTCCACCTCGGCCTGGCCGCCGAGCCGGCCCTCGGTGCCGACCTCGCGGGCGACGCGGGTGACCTCGTCGGCGAAGGCGGAGAGCTGGTCGACCATCGTGTTGATCGTCGTCTTGAGTTCCAGGATCTCGCCGCGCGCGTCGACGTCGATCTTCTTCGACAGGTCGCCCCGGGCCACCGCGGTCGTCACCAGCGCGATGTTGCGCACCTGGCCGGTGAGGTTGTTGGCCATCGAGTTGACGTTGTCGGTGAGGTCCTTCCAGGTGCCGGCGACGTTGGGCACGTGCGCCTGGCCGCCGAGCCGGCCCTCGGTGCCGACCTCGCGGGCGACGCGGGTGACCTCGTCGGCGAACGCCGACAGCGTGTCGACCATCGTGTTGATGACCTCGGCCAGGGCCGCGATCTCGCCCTCGGCCTTGACGGTGATCCGCTGCGACAGGTCACCGCGGGCCACCGCGGTGGCGACCTGGGCGATGGAGCGGACCTGCCCCGTCAGGTTGGACGCCATCACGTTGACGTTGTCGGTGAGGTCCTTCCAGGTGCCCGACACGCCGCGCACCTGCGCCTGCCCGCCCAGGTTGCCGGCCGTGCCGACCTCGCGGGCGACGCGGGTGACCTCGTCGGCGAAGGCGGAGAGCTGGTCGACCATCGTGTTGATGGTGTTCTTCAGTTCCAGGATCTCGCCGCGCGCGTCCACGGTGATCTTCTGGGAGAGGTCGCCCTTGGCCACCGCCGTGGCCACCTGGGCGACGTTGCGGACCTGGTTGGTCAGGTTGCCCGCCATGAAGTTCACCGAGTCGGTGAGGTCGCGCCACGTCCCCTTGACGCCCTGGACGTCCGCCTGGCCCCCGAGCCGTCCGTCGGTGCCGACCTCGCGGGCGACGCGGGTGACCTCGTCGGCGAAGGCGGAGAGCTGGTCGACCATCGTGTTGATGGTGTTCTTCAGTTCCAGGATCTCGCCGCGCGCGTCCACGGTGATCTTCTGGGAGAGGTCGCCCCTGGCCACCGCCGTGGCCACCTGGGCGACGTCGCGGACCTGGATGGTCAGGTTCCCCGCCATGGCGTTGACCGAGTCCGTCAGATCGGCCCAGGTGCCCGAGACACCCGGCACCCTCGCCTGCCCGCCGAGGGTGCCCTCGGTGCCGACCTCGCGGGTCACCCGGGTGACCTCGGAGGTGAACACGGACAGCTGGTCCACCATGCCGTTGAAGACCTTGGCGATGTCGCCCATCAGGCCGTCCGCCTCGTCCGGCAGGCGTGTGCCGAAGTCGCCGTCCCGCACGGCCGTCAGGCCGGCCAGCAGGCGCCGCAACTCCTGATCGCCCGGCACCGTGTCCACGGCACCGGTGCTGTCGCTGGTCATGCGCACCCTCGTTCCGCTCCCCAGGAGCCCCCGGCATCCGAGGGCTCGGAACACCTCCGGACTCGTCAGGCGGTCCGGTCTGTCGTGCGTGCATTTCCGCAGTTCACGGATCTGCTCGATGAGAAAAATACGTCAGAGGCTAACCCAGGTGCCGAGCGGCCGACAAAGCGAGGGGCCCCTGCCGGACCCGGGGTCCGCGCCCCGGCCGACCGCCCGCCCCGAATGGGGTGGCCCGTGCCGGGTATCCGCTGCTGTGGAGCCGGTCCGGCCAGCCCGCCCGTGGCATCCGCCCGGCCCGTCAGTCGTCGAGCCATGCCGAAGGGAAGGGACAGCGTGCCGACGGACAACATCTGGTCGTACGCGGCGGACAGCGGACACACGGAGGGGCAGGACCTCACGGGCTGCACCGTCCTCGCGAGCGACGGCACCGTCGGCCACGTGGACCGGCAGGCCGAACACTTCGGCATGCGGCACCTGGTCGTCGACACCGGCGTCTGGGTCTTCGGACGCAGCGTTCTCGTACCGGTCGGCATGGTGCGGGGCGTCGACCCCGAGGCCCGCACCGTCACCGTGGCGTGCACCAGGGCGGAGATCAAGGCCGCGCCCCGGTTCCGGACCGACAGCGAGACCATGGACCGGGAGTATCTGGCGGCCGTGGGCGACTATTACGACCGGTTGCCGCCGCGGGGGACCACGGGCGACTGACCCGGTGGCCGGCCCGATCCGGCACAGGACGACAGCACGGCCGAAGCGAGCCAGGGACACCACAGACATGGAACGAACCGACCCGATCACCACCTCCGCGCCCGCCGGCACACCGGCGCCGGCCGGCGTGACCAGCGCGGCCGACGCGCGGGCCCACGCGGAGTCGGTGGTGCGCGCACGGTGGGGCGGCACGGACCGCGGGGTGCGCGAGGAGGACGTGGTCGACCTGCTGCTCGTCGTCTCGGAGTTGGTCACCAACGCGATCCGGCACGGCGGCGGACTGGCCGGCTTCGACGTCCGGACCACGGACGAGGGCGTGTGGATCGCCGTCCACGACCACAGTCCGGTGGTCCCCCGGGAGGTGTACGCGTTTCCCACCCGTCACCACGGCAGCGGCTACGGCTGGCCGCTCGTCGCCCGCCTGGCGCGGGACGTCGCCGTCGTCCGGCGTCCCGAGGGCGGCAAGACGATCAGCGCGCTGGTGCCGATACGTCCGCGCGGCACCTGACCCGGGCGCTCACCAGGGCAGGAAGACATGGATGTCCTTGCCCCGCCCACCGGTGACGACGCTCACCTGGTCGGACAGGGTGTGGATGAGATGCCAGCCGATACCGCCGCCGCCGCTGCTCGGATGGAAGGGACGCGGCGCGGGTTCCGTGGTGCTGGTGTCGTGCATCACCACGTGCACACCGTCGAAGGTACGGCGCAGACGCAGCTCGAAGGGCCCCGGGGCGTACTGCACCGCGTTGGCCGCCAGTTCCGTGACGACCAGCAGGATGTCGTCCCAGTGCTCGGGCGCCGAGGGCGGCGCCACACGCGCCAGGTCGTAGAGGAACTCCTCCGCGACAAGGCGAGCACCGGTCACATTGTGCAGCTCCCCGGTGAAGCTGGCGGTGCGGCTCGTGATCTCCTCGGAAGCCAGTGTCCTGTCCCAACGCGACTCGGCTGCCATTTCGCCTTCCCGGCCCGGCGTCCACCGGGCGTCGTCCTTCCCTTGCTTCCCCCTCGTTTGTTAGTTCCCGAGTCGGCGGAGCCTACGCGCCCGTCTCCGCAGGGGAACGGCGCGGCGCACCGCCGGTGATGCTCCCGTCACCGGAAGAAGACGTTCACCGGAAGAAGACGTTGTCCGAGTCCTCCCGGCCGGCCGGTTCCCGCGCCGGCACGTGCGGCCGCCGCCGCGAGCGGGCCTCGTACATCGCGTCGATCTCCAGGGCGTAGGTCCGCACGATCTCGTCCCGCCGCAGCTTCATCGACGGTGTGAGCAGCCCGTTGCGCACGTCGAACGGTTCCGGCAGGACGCGGAAGACCCGGATGGACTCCGAGCGCGAGACGGTGCTGTTGGCCGCGGCGACGGCCCGGCCGATCTCCTCCCGCAGCGCGTTCTCCTCGCGCGCCTCGCGCACCGACGCGTCGCCCTGGAGCGCCAGAGCCGCCCGCCAGTGCGTCAGGAACTCGGGGTCCAGCGTGATCAGCGCGCCCACGCAGGGCCGGTTGTCGCCCACGACCACCGCCTGGTGGACGAGCGGGTGCATCCGCAGCCGCTGCTCCAGGGCGGCCGGGGCGACGCTCTTGCCGCCGCTGGTGATGATGACGTCCTTCTTGCGGCCCGTGATCGCCAGGTAGCCCTCGTCGTCCAGGTGCCCGAGGTCCCCGGTGGCCAGCCAGCCGCCGCGCAGCACCCGGCGGGTGGCCGCCTCGTCGCCGAGGTACCCCTGGAACAGCGACGGGCCGCGCACCAGGATCTCCCCGTCGTCGGCCACCCGGATCTCCGTGCCGGGCAGGGCCTGCCCGACGGTGCCCGACTTCTCCCGGCCCAGCGGCTGCATGGTCAGCCCGCCGCTGGTCTCGGTGAGGCCGTAGCCGTCGTGCACGTATATGCCGATGCCCTCGTAGAAGAGGGAGAGGTCGCGGCTGAGCGGCGAACCGCCGGACGTCGCCCGCCGTACCCGGCCGCCCAGCGCCGCCCGCAGCCGGCGGTACACCGTCCGTTCGTACAGGGCGTGCTGGAGCCGCAGATCGAAGCCGGGCCCCGGCCCCCTGCCGAGCCGCCGGCGTTCCAGCGCCGCGGCGAAGTCCCGCGCCGTGCCGGCGGCCCGCTCGAGCAGCGCCCCGTGGCCCGCCTGCCGGGCCGTGCGCAGGAAGTTCTTGTAGAACTTCTCCAGGATCGACGGGACGGCGTAGAAGTACGTCGGACGGAAGGAACGCAGCGCCGCCGACAGCGCCTCCTCGCTCGTCGCGGGCTCGTGCGCCATGAGCAGTCCGCCGCGGACGCACAGGTTCTGGATCATCAGCCCGTACACGTGCGAGAACGGAAGGAAGGCGAGGACCGCGCCCTGCTCCCCTTCGGGCGCCACCGTCCGGCCCCAGCCGGCGAGCAGCGTGTCGCACGGGGCGGCCAGGCCGCGGTGGCTCAGCGCGCAGCCCAGGGCCCGGCCCGAGGTGCCGGAGGTGTAGGCGACGACGGCGGTGGAGTCCGGCGGCACGATGCGGCGCAGGGAGTCGACGGCTGCGTACGGGATGGGCTCGCCGCGCGCCACCAGCTCGGCCGGCGCGCCCGCGTCCAGCTGCCAGACGTGCCGCAGCGACGGCAGCGACGCGCACACCGAGCCGACGGTCATCACGCTCTGCTCGTCCTCGACCACCACGGCCACGCAGCCCGCGTCCCGCAGGATCCACTCGACCTGGTCGCGCGAGGAGGTCGGGTAGACCGGGACGACCTCGCCGCCCACCGTCCACAGCGCGTAGCTGAAGACCGTCCACTCGTACCGGGTGCGGGCCAGGATCGCCACGCGGTCGCCCGGCCGGATCCCGCACGCGATCAGCCCCTTGGCCAGGCCGACCACCTCGTCGCGGAACTCGACGGCCGTCACCCGTTCCCAGACGGCCGAGGACGGCACGGGGCGGCGCGCGAGCATCGGCAGGGCGGGGGTGCGGCCCGCCGTCTCGAAGAGACTGTCGGCGAGCCCGCCGGTCAGGGGCGGCGGAGCGGCCCGGGGAGTGGGAGCGAGGTCGCGCATGCGCTGCTCCTGACGGGGGTGGGGGGTGGCGTCGCCGACGAGCACCGTCATCGGCGGCTCGAATCTAGCCGAGCCGCGCGGGCGAGGAGGCCGGGACGGCGGAAGTGTTCCCGCCCGGTGATCCGGGCGGATCGGGGGACCCGTAGGGCATGAGCTACACGAACCCCGATCCCGACCCGGAACACACCACCGGCCTGGAACCGGGCGGCGGTGTGCCCCCCGGCGAGACCCCGCCGGCGGAGAGCAGCCTGCCCGAGGCGGGCCCGCGCGAGGTGCACAATCCCACCAAGGGCTGGGCCAAGGGACCCCTGGTCCTGATCCTCGCCCTCGTGGTGCTGATCGCGGCCGGCTTCCTCGCCTACGCCCTCGCCCTGATCTTCTGAGCGGCCACGGCGAGGAGGCGGGCCCGGCAGGGCACGGTCCGCCTCAGGCCGACTGGGTACGGCGCACGCACTCGGCGACGACGTCGCGCAGGCTGCCGGTGCGCTCCAGCAGCTCGCGCTGCACGCGGGCGCCGTTGCCGTGCCGCAGCAGGCCCTCGGCCAGTTCCTCGGCCCGCTCCAGGTCGCCGGCGGCGGCCAGCGCCTCCCGTACGTGCTCCAGCAGGGCCCGGACGACCGTCTCCGCGGGCATGCGCCGCATCGTCGCGGGGTGCAGAAGCTCCTCCGTCAGCCCGGACCGGGCGGCCCGCCAGGCGGCCAGGCGCAGCAGGCTCACACTGTGCCCGACCGGCTCCTTGCCCTCCCGCCACTCCCGCGCGGCCGTCTCGACCAGGGCACGGGCCAGGGCGGCGATCAGGACGGCGGTACTCGCGTCCAGGCAGACGTCCATGACCCGGAACTCGACCGTCGGGTACCGCCGGGCCAGCCGGACGTCGAAGTAGATCATCCCCTCGTCGAGGATGGTCCCGGTGGCCACCATGTCCGCGACCCGCCGGTGGTAGGTCTCCGCCGACCCGAACAGTTCCGTCGGCCCGGCCGACGGCCAGCGCTGCCAGACCCGGCTGCGGTAGCTGCTGTACGCCGAGTCCTTGCCCTGCCAGAACGGCGAGTTCGCGCTCAGCGCGGTGAGCACCGGCAGCCAGGGCCGCACCCGGTCGACGACGGCGACCGCCTCCTCGTCGGACTCCACGGACACGTGCACGTGACAGCCGAGGACGAGCTGTTCGTGCACCACGACGCCGTACTGCTCCTCCATCCACCGGTACCGGTGGTTCATGCCGACGGCGGGACTGACCGGCAGCGGGGAGGTGGCGAGCGCGGCGACGGCGCAGCCGATCCCCCCGGCGTGCCGCCCGGCCTCCTCGCGGCAGCGGACGATCTCCGCGTGCAGCCGTTCCATGTCCGCCTGCGGATGCGTGGCGAACTCGAGCATCTGCTCGTGCAGTTCCTTCTCGAAGACGTCCTGCTCGTCGTCGTCCCGGGAGGCCCGGGCGAGCACCGCGGCGGACAGCGCGCGCGGCTCGCCGGACTCGGGATCGACCAGGAGGAGTTCCTCCTCCACTCCGACGGTGCGCACGTGATGCCGCCTTTCTGTGGGACCGGCCGGGGCGACGACGGGGACATCCCGTCGTTCGAACCCCGACTGCCCCCACAAGGGCCGCGGAACACCTGGCAGCGCCGCAGCGCGTCACAGGGCGAAGGGCGTCAGCCACACCGTGGCCAGCGGCGGCAGCGTGATCCGGACGGTGCCGTCCTCCGGCTTGACCGGGTCGGGGTTGGTCACACCGCTGCCGCCGTACTCCTCGGCGTCCGTGTTGAGGACCTCCTGCCAGAGGGCGGCGTCGTCGCCGACGGCGAGCCCGTACCCGTGCCGGACCACCGGCGAGAAGTTCGACACCGCCAGCAGAGGGCTGCCGTCCTTGTCGAACCGCAGGAACGCGAACACGTTGTCCTCGGCCGCGTCCACGGCGACCCAGCGGAAACCGGCCGGGTCCGTGTCGCGCTGCCACAGGGCCGGGGTCCGGCCGTAGCGGGTGTTGAGGTCGCGCACCAGGTCCTGGATCCCGCGGTGGTCGCCCGCCGAGTGGTACCCCTCGTCGAGCAGCCACCACTCGGGGCCCTGCTTCTCCGACCACTCGGCGCCCTGCGCGAACTCCTGGCCCATGAACAGCAGCTGCTTGCCGGGGTGCGCCCACATGAAGCCGAGATAGGCGCGGACGTTCGCGCGCCGCTGCCACCAGTCGCCCGGCATCTTCGACACCAGCGCCCGCTTGCCGTGCACCACCTCGTCGTGGGAGATCGGCAGCACGTAGTTCTCGCTGTACGCGTACACCATCGAGAAGGTCATCTCGTGGTGGTGGTACTTGCGGTGCACCGGCTCGTGCGCGACGTACTCCAGGGAGTCGTGCATCCAGCCCATGTTCCACTTCAGCCCGAAGCCGAGCCCGCCGGTGTCGGTGGGCCGGGTCACCCCGCCCCACGCGGTCGACTCCTCGGCGATGGTCACCACGCCGGGGCAGCGGCGGTAGACCGTGGCGTTCATCTCCTGCAGGAACGCCATGGCCGCCAGGTCCTCCCGGCCGCCGTATACGTTCGGCTCCCACTGCCCGGAGTCGCGCGAGTAGTCCAGGTAGAGCATCGAGGCGACCGCGTCGACGCGCAGCCCGTCGATGTGGAACTCCTCGCACCAGTACACGGCGTTCGCCACGAGGAAGTTGCGCACCTCGGTGCGGGCGTAGTCGAAGGTGTACGTGCCCCAGTCCGGGTGCTCGGCGCGCCGGGAGTCCCCGGGCTCGTACAGCGGGTCCCCGTCGAAGCGGGCCAGCGCCCAGTCGTCCTTCGGGAAGTGCGCCGGCACCCAGTCCATGATCACGCCGATGCCCGCCCCGTGCAGGGCGTCGACCAGGTACCGGAAGTCGTCGGGCGAGCCGAGGCGCGCGGTCGGCGCGTAGAAGCCGGTGACCTGGTAGCCCCAGGAGGGACCGTAGGGGTGCTCGGCGACCGGCATCAGCTCGACGTGGGTGAAGCCCAGGTCCTTGACGTACGCGGGCAGCACCTCGGCCAGCTCGCGGTAGGTCAGCCCCGGACGCCAGGAGGGCAGGTGCACCTCGTACACCGAGAACGGCGCCTCGTGCACGGGCGTGGCGGACCGGGCCCGCATCCATTCCCGGTCGTTCCACTCGTAGTGCGACGCGGTCACGACGGAGGCCGTGTTCGGCGGCTCCTCCGCCGCGCGCGCCATCGGGTCGGCCTTGAGGAACCGGTGCCCGTAGCGGGAGTGGATCTCGAACTTGTACCGGGTGCCCTCGCCCACGCCGGGCAGGAACAGCTCCCACACCCCCGACGAACCGAGCGAGCGCATCGGGAACGCCGTGCCGTCCCAGTGGGTGAAGTCGGCGGCGACCCGCACGCCCTGTGCGTTCGGCGCCCACACCGTGAACCGGGTGCCGGTGACGCCCTCGTGGGTCATCGGTTCCGCGCCGAGCGCCCGCCACAGCTGCTCGTGCCGGCCCTCACTGATCAGGTGCAGGTCCAGATCGCCCAGCGCGGGCAGGAAGCGGTACGGGTCGTGCGTCTCCAGCTCGCCCCCCTCGTACGCCACGACGAGGGTGTACGCGGGGATCTCCGCGAGCGGCAGGACGCCGGAGAACAGGCCGTCCTCCTCCGACACGAGCGGGTGGCGCTCGCCGTCGACGACCACGCTCACCTCGCGGGCGAAGGGGCGCAGCGCCCGGAAGACGATCCCGCCGGGCACCGGATGGGCGCCGAGCAGCGCGTGCGGGTCGTGGTGGGCGCCGGCCAGGAGGCGCCCTCGGTCGGTCGGGTCCAGCGGTGGGGCGGCCCCGCACGCACCGGATGCGTGCGGGACGGGACCGGACGGCTCGGGGAGCGAGGTGTCGCGGAGGGCCACGGGTCAGTCTCCTCTCACGGCGAGTCGTTCGATCGCCGCCATGGGTACGGGAAGCCAGTCGGGGCGGTGCCGGGCCTCGTACAGCACCTCGTACACGGCCCTGTCGGTCTCGTAGGCGCGCAGCAGGCCGTGCTTCTTGCGGGGGTCCCACCCGGCCCGGGCGGCATAACCCGCGCAGAACGCCTCCCGGCAGCGGCGCGCCCACTCGGGGCGCCACGGGCGGCGCTGCCGGGCGGCGTAGTCGAAGGAGCGCAGCATGCCCGCGATGTCCCGCACGGGGGAGTGGGCGCTGCGCCGTTCGGCGAGCGGGCGGGACGGTTCTCCCTCGAAGTCGATGACGAACCAGTCCCGGCCGGCCCGCAGCACCTGCCCCAGGTGCAGGTCGCCGTGGATGCGCTGGGCGGGCGGTCCCGAGTCGCAGGTGGCCAGCGCGGCGAAGGCCGTCCGCAGTCCGGGCACGAAGGGCTGCAGTGCCGGCACGCAGTGCGCGGCGGCGGTCAGCCGCTCGGTCATCGCCGCCGCCGTGCGGCCGTTCTCGCCGGGGGGACCGGCCGGGAAGGCCGAGGCCAGCGCCAGGTGCACGTCGGCCATCGCCCGCCCCAGCTCGTGGGCCTGCGCGGTGAAGTCGTCCCCGGAGGACAGCGCCTGAAGGGCGAGGGTCCAGCCGTCGGAGGCGTCGTGCAGGAACGGCTGGAGCACGCCGAGCGTCGCCCCGTACGGATGGGTCGTCCGCAGCCACGCCACCGGCGCGGGCACCCGGTCGCACCCCTGCCGGGCCAGGGCGTTCGGCACCTCCAGGTCGGGGTTGATCCCCGGCTGGATGCGCCGGAACACCTTGAGGATGAACTCGTCGCCGTACACCAGCGAGGAGTTGGACTGCTCGGCGTCCAGGATGCGGGGCGCGAGCCCGCCGGGCACCGGACGGGACGGGTCGCACTCGAAGCGCAGCGGTCCCGCCTTGCCGGGGTGCCGCAGCCGTTCGAGGAGCAGCTGGGCCGTCCGGGGGTCGTGCAGGGCGTCGTAGACCGTCCGTCCGGCCAGCGGCCCCTCCTGCACCTGGCCGATGAGTGCCCGTCCCAGGCGCGGCGACGGCTGCTCGCGCACACCGAGCAGCAGCTGGTAGCAGTCGCCGGCCGGGGGCGTGCCGCCGGGCGCGGGGACGGGGCCGTGTCCGGTGTGGACCAGCAGGTGCAGGCAGCCGGGGAACAGTTCGGTCATCGACAGCAGACCGAGTTCGGCCACGGGCCGGTCCTTGCCCGCGAACCAGCGCTGCCTCGGCAGCCACTCCCGCAGCAGCCCGCCGAGCGAGGCCATCGGCTCGGCGAGATGCGCCGGCCTGGGGCGCAGGGGTGCGGTCTTCGGCATGGTGACGCGTCCTTTCCTCGGCCCACGCTCACACGCGGCGGCCGATGCGGGATGCGACTCGGGTGAGCCGGAACCAGTAGAAGCCGTGGCCCCCGAGGGTCAGCAGATACGGCAGTTCACCGATGGCGGGGAAACGGACCCCGCCGAACAGCTCGACCGGATGGCGGCCGGCGAACTCCCGCAGGTCCAGCTCGGTCGGCTGCGCGAACCGCGCGAAGTTGTTCACGCACAGCACCAGGTCGTCCTCGTACTCGCGCAGGAAGGCCAGCACGGCGGGGTTGGACGAGGGCAGCTCGGTGTAGCTGCCGAGGCCGAAGGCGGGGTTCTGCTTGCGGATCTCGATCATGCGGCGGGTCCAGTGCAGCAGCGAGGACGGCGAGGCCATCGACGCCTCGACGTTCGTCACCTGGTAGCCGTAGACCGGGTCCATGATCGTCGGCAGGAACAGCCGGCCCGGATCGCAGGTGGAGAAACCGGCGTTGCGGTCCGGGGTCCACTGCATCGGCGTGCGCACCGCGTCGCGGTCGCCGAGCCAGATGTTGTCGCCCATGCCGATCTCGTCGCCGTAGTACAGGATCGGTGATCCCGGAAGGGCGAGGAGGAGGGCGGTGAACAGTTCGATCTGGTCGCGGTCGTTGTCCAGCAGGGTGGCGAGCCGCCGGCGGATGCCGATGTTGGCCCGCATCCGCGGGTCCTTGGCGTACTCCGCGTACATGTAGTCGCGTTCCTCGTCGGTGACCATCTCCAGGGTCAGCTCGTCGTGGTTGCGCAGGAAGATGCCCCACTGGCAGCCCGACGGGATCGCCGGGGTCTTCGCCAGGACCTCGGAGACCGGGTAGCGCGACTCGCGGCGCACGGCCATGAAGATCCGCGGCATCACCGGGAAGTGGAACGCCATGTGGCACTCGTCGCCGCCGGAGGCGTAGTCGCCGAAGTAGTCGACGACGTCCTCCGGCCACTGGTTGGCCTCGGCCAGCAGCACGGTGTCCGGGTACTGCGCGTCGATCTCGCGGCGGACGCGTTTGAGGAACTCGTGACTGGCGGGCAGGTTCTCGCAGTTGGTGCCCTCCTCGGCGTACAGGTAGGGCACGGCGTCGAGCCGGAAGCCGTCGATGCCCAGGTCCAGCCAGAACTTCAGCGCGGCCAGCATCTCCTCCTGGACCGCCGGGTTCTCGTAGTTCAGGTCCGGCTGGTGGGAGAAGAAGCGGTGCCAGAAGTACTGCCCGCGGACCGGGTCGTAGGTCCAGTTGGAGGACTCGGTGTCGACGAAGATGATGCGGGCGTCCGCGTAGCGCGTGTCGTCGTCGGCCCAGACGTAGTAGTCGCCGTACGGGCCGTCGGGGTTCTTGCGCGACTCCTGGAACCACGGGTGCTGGTCGCTGGTGTGGTTCATGACGAAGTCGATGATCACGCGCATGCCGCGCTGGTGGGCGGCGTCGACGAACTCCACGAAGTCGGCCAGGTCGCCGAACTCGGGCAGCACGGCCGTGTAGTCGGAGACGTCGTACCCGCCGTCCCTGAGCGGTGACTTGAAGAAGGGCGGCAGCCACAGGCAGTCCACGCCCAGCCATTGCAGATAGTCCAGTTTGGCGGTGAGGCCCTTGAGGTCACCGACGCCGTCGCCGTTGCTGTCCTGGAAGGAGCGGACGAGGACCTCGTAGAAGACGGCTCGCTTGAACCATTCGGGGTCGCGGTCCTTGGCCGGGGTGTCCTCGAAGGTGTCCGGTACGGGCTCGTTCACGGTCATGAGGCTGCTGACCCTTCGTTCTGCGGCGCGGCGGCGGACGACCGCTGGACGTGGAAGACGTGCGCGGGGGCCCGGCCGGGCTCGAGGCGCACGTAGTTCGTCCTGCCCCAGTGGTAGGTCTCACCCGTGAGTTCGTCGTGGACCGGCACCGACTCGTGCCGGTCCAGGCCGAGCTGCGGCATGTCGAGACAGATCGTGCCCTCCTGGGTGTGGTGGGGATCGAGGTTGACGACCACCAGCACGACGTCGCTCCCCGCGCGCTTGCTGTACGCGATGAGGGCGTCGTTGTCGGTCCGGTGGAAGCGCAGGTTCCTGAGCCGGTGCAGCGCGGGATGGTCTCGCCGGATGGTGTTGAGGCGGGTGATGAGGGGGGCGATGGTGCGTCCCTCGCGCTGGGCGGCGTCCCAGTCGCGGGGGGTGAGCTGGTACTT
>NZ_JBIWJA010000013.1:0-179160 GCF_044764905.1 Streptomyces sp. NPDC093586
GTGCAGGGCGCGGTGTGGGACATCGACTCCTTCGACCAGTGGGGCGTCGAGCTCGGCAAGGTCCTCGCCAAGCGCGTCGAACCCGCCCTCACCGACGGTGCCGAGGTCCCCGGCCTGGACGCCTCCACCAAGGCGCTGGTCGGCGCCTACCGGGAGCTGCGCGGCCGGCGGTGAGTCCGGAGCGGACAAGCGGGCGGCGGCACCCCGTCCGCTTGCCGTAGAATCCCCCGGCGATCATCACGGCGAGTGCTCGGGGGAGCAAGATGGCACGGACGCGCGGAAGTTGGACGGGTGGCAGACTCACACCCCGGTCCCTCCTCAATCCCAAGCAGGCGGCGACCGCCGTGTTCCACCCCGCGTGGATCCCGCCCTCGGTCGATCCCTCGATCGAGCAGCTCAAACGCTTCCGGGTCATCGCGGGCGCGGTCGCCTCGCTCGGCGTCTACACCATGTTCGAGGGCGGCTTCAGCGTCACTCAGCTGCTGGAGAACGCGTTGACGGCCTCCGTCGTCCTGCTGTTCATCACCCCGCTGACGGTCGGCGTGATGCTCTTCGTCTGGCGGCGCACCGGCACCGTCGGGCAGTTGCGGGGGCCGCTGTTCGACGCGCTCAAGCTGCTGCTGCTGTTCGTGGGCTGTGTCGCCGCCCTGGTCACGCTCGTCACCATGATCAATGTCTCGGCCAACCCGTTGGTGATCATCGTCGGCGGCATGACGATGCTGTGGATGACCGGTTTCGTGATCTGGGGAGCCATCAGGGTCTCCGGGAACTTCTTCGGCACCGCCGCCGTCCACCGCTGCCTCCCGGCGCTGCTGGCCACCGTGACGAGCTGGCTGATGGCCATCCCGGACCTCGTCACCGGCGACCTGCACGGGCTCAGCCTCACCCTGGGCATCGTCTTCATCCTCGGCGCGCCCGTGACGGTCACCGCGATCGCACTGCTGGAGACGGGCCGGCTCAAGCGGCGTTACGGCATCCGGCTGAAGGCCCACCCGGCGACTCTCCCGCCGGTCCCCGGACACCTCCCGCGGACCGGGCTGCCGCACGTACCGCCGCAGGGGAACCCCTTCGCGCCTCCGTACCCGTCTCCGGGAGCCGGCCGGCCCTACGCCCCCGGACCGCCGAACCCCTACGCGCCGCCGCCACAGCCGCCGTACGCGCCGCACCCGAACGGCAACCCCTACTCCCCGGGCCCGTACGGGTCCTGACGCCGCGTCGGGACCTGCCGCGGGAACGACAACCACCGCACACGAGAACGCCGGGTCCCATCGATGCGGGACCCGGCGTTCCGGTGTGCGAGGAGCGGCTACGCCGAGGCCGGCGGGTACATCGTCCGCGGCAGCTGCGAGGCCGCCGCCGAGTCCAGCAGCCACAGGGTGCGGGCACGTCCCCGCGCCCCGGCCGCCGGGGCCTGGATCTCACCGGCGCCCGACAGGGCCATCGCCACGGCGTTCGCCTTGTCCTCGCCCGCCGCGAGCAGCCACACCTCACGGGCGGTGCGGATCGCGGGCAGGGTCAGGGACACACGGATGGGCGGCGGCTTCGGGGAGCCGTGGACGCCGATCACCGTGCGCTCCGTCTCCCGCACTCCCGGATGCTCCGGGAACAGCGAGGCCACGTGCGTGTCCGGGCCGACGCCGAGCAGCAGGACGTCGAAGGACGGCACCGCCGCGTGGTTCTCCGGCGCGGCGGCCTTCGCCAGCTCCTGCGCGTACGCCGCCGCGGCGGCCTCCACGTCGGTGCCGTACGGGCCGTCCGAGGCCGGCATCGCGTGCACCCGCTCCGGATCCAGCGGCACCGCGTCCAGCAGGGCCTCGCGGGCCTGCGTGACGTTGCGCTCCGGGTCGCCCTCCGGCAGGAAGCGCTCGTCGCCCCACCACAGGTCGAGACGCGACCAGTCGATCGCGTCCCGGGCCGGGGACGCCGCCAGCGCGGCCAGCAGGCCGTTGCCGTTGCGGCCGCCGGTCAGCACCACGGACGCCGAACCCCGGGAGGACTGGGCGTCCACGATCTTCGTGATCAGCCGGGCCGCCGCGGCCTCGGCCATCAGCTCCTTGTCCCGGTGCACCACCAGCTGGGGGGTGTCAGTCACTTCGCCGCCGCCTTCCTGACCGGTGTCTTCTCCCGCGCCGCGTCCTTCGCGGGTGCTTTCGCGGCCGTCTCGACGGGAGCGGGGACCGCGACGGGCCCTTCGCCCGCTTTCCCGTCGGACGGGGCCGTCGCGTTCAGCCGGTCCACGCCGAAGCGCAGCGCCGAGGCGTACGTGTCGTCCGGGTCGAGGCGCCGCAGCTCCTCCGCGATCAGTTCGGCCGTCTCGCGGCGCTTGAGCGCCACCGCACGGGCCGGCTGCCCCGGGATCGACAACGTCGCGAGCGAGCCGTCGGCCCGGTCCAGGACGACCGGACCGCAGTCGGTGTCCATCCGGACCGCGGTCAGGCCCGGACCGCCCGACGTGGTGCGCCGCACCGGGACGTGCAGCCGGTCCGCGAGCCACATCGCCAGCAGCTCGCAGCTCGGGTTGTCCCCCTCGCCCTCCACCTCGACGCCCTGCACCCGGCAGTCGACCTGGTCCAGGGCCGCCGCGAGCATCGACCGCCACGGGGTGATGCGGGTCCAGGACAGGTCGGTGTCGCCCGGGCGGTAGGCGTCGGCGCGGGCCGCCAGCTCCCGTACCGGGGCCTCGCAGGCGTAGGTGTCGGTGACCCGGCGCTGGGCCAGCGCGCCCAGCGGGTCCCCGGCCGGGTCCAGCGGCGCGTTCACCGGCCACCACACCACGACCGGCGCGTCCGGCAGCAGCAGCGGCAGGACGACCGACTGGGCGTGGTCGGCGACGTCGCCGTACAGCCGCAGCACCACCGTCTCGCCGGTGCCCGCGTCGGCGCCGAGGCGGACCTCGGCGTCCAGCCGGGACCGGGTGCGGTCCCGGGGCGAACGCGAGACGCGCTTGATGACGACGAGCGTGCGCGAGGGGTGCTCGTGCGCGGCGTCGCTCGCGGCCTTCAGCGCGTCGTAGGCGTTCTCCTCGTCGGTGACGATGACCAGCGTGAGCACCATGCCGACGGCCGGTGTGCCGATCGCACGGCGGCCCAGCACCAACGCCTTGTTGATCTTGCTGGACGTGGTGTCCGTGAGGTCTGTCTTCATGGCCGGCGCCAGCTCCGTCCGTCTCGCTCCAGCATCTCGTCCGCCTCGACGGGCCCCCACGTACCGGACGGGTACTGCGCGGGCGTGCCGTGCTGGTCCCAGTACTGCTCGATCGGGTCGAGGATCTTCCAGGACAGCTCGACCTCCTCCGTGCGCGGGAAGAGGTTGGCATCGCCCAGCAGCACGTCCAGGATCAGGCGTTCGTACGCCTCCGGGCTGGACTCCGTGAAGGACTCGCCGTAGGCGAAGTCCATGGACACGTCCCGGATCTCCATCGACGTGCCCGGCACCTTGGAGCCGAAGCGGACGGTGACGCCCTCGTCGGGCTGGACGCGGATGACGATCGCGTTCTGGCCCAGCTCCTCGGTGGCCGTCGTGTCGAAGGGGGAGTGCGGGGCCCGCTGGAAGACCACGGCGATCTCGGTGACCCGGCGCCCCAGGCGCTTGCCGGTGCGCAGGTAGAAGGGGACGCCCGCCCAGCGGCGGTTGTCGATCCCGACCTTGATCGCGGCGTAGGTGTCGGTCTTCGACGCGGGGTCGATGCCCTCTTCCTCCAGATAGCCGACGGCCTTCGCCCCGCCCTGCCAGCCGGCCGCGTACTGGCCGCGCACGGTGTCCCGGCCCAGGTCCCTGGGGAGGCGGACCGCGCCGAGCACCTTGGTCTTCTCCGCCGCCAGCGCGTCCGCGTCGAAGGAGGCGGGCTCCTCCATCGCGGTCAGGGCGAGCAGCTGGAGCAGGTGGTTCTGGATGACGTCGCGGGCGGCGCCGATGCCGTCGTAGTAGCCGGCCCGGCCGCCGATCCCGATGTCCTCGGCCATGGTGATCTGCACGTGGTCGACGTAGGACCGGTTCCAGATCGGCTCGAACATCGTGTTGGCGAAGCGCAGCGCCAGGATGTTCTGGACGGTCTCCTTGCCCAGGTAGTGGTCGATGCGGAAGACCTGGTCCGGGGCGAAGACCTCGTGGACGATCGCGTTGAGCTCCTCGGCCGACCTCAGGTCGTGCCCGAAGGGCTTCTCGATGACCGCGCGGCGCCAGGAGCCGCCCGTCTGGTCGGCCAGCCGGTGCTTCTTCAGCTGCTGGATGACCACCGGGAAGGACTTCGGCGGCACCGAGAGGTAGAAGGCGAAGTTGCCGCCCGTGCCCTGCGCCTTGTCCAGCTCCTCGATGGTGGCGCGCAGCCGCTCGAACGCCTCGTCGTCGTCGAAGGTGCCCTGGACGAAGCGCATCCCCTGGATGAGCTGCTGCCAGACCTCCTCGCGGAACGGGGTGCGGGAGTGCTCCTTGACGGCGTCGTGCACGACCTGGGCGAAGTCCTCGTGCTCCCAGTCGCGGCGGGCGAACCCGACGAGCGAGAAGCCCGGCGGCAGCAGACCCCGGTTGGCGAGGTCGTACACGGCCGGCATCAGCTTCTTGCGGGACAGATCACCGGTGACGCCGAAAATGACCAGACCCGACGGCCCCGCGATACGCGGGAGCCGTCGGTCTGCGGGGTCACGCAGCGGGTTGCTGCTTGACAATTCCTAGCCCTCCGAGGGAGCGAGGCGCTTGAGCTCCGCCTCCGTCGACTTCAGCAGGTCGTTCCAGGCCGCCTCGAACTTCTCGACGCCCTCGTCCTCCAGGAGCTGGACCACCTCGTCGTAGGAGATCCCGAGCTTCTCGACCGCGTCGAGGTCGGCACGGGCCTGCTCGTAGGTGCCGGCGACGGTGTTGCCGGTGATCTCGCCGTGGTCCTCGGTGGCGAAGAGCGTCGCCTCCGGCATGGTGTTCACCGTGTTGGGCGCGACCAGGTCGGTGACGTACATGGTGTCGTCGTACGCCTTGTCCTTGACGCCGGTCGACGCCCACAGCGGACGCTGCTTGTTGGCGCCGGCCTTCTCCAGGGCGTTCCAGCGGTCGGAGGAGAAGACCTCCTCGTACGCCTGGTAGGCCAGACGGGCGTTGGCGACGGCGGCCTTGCCGCGCAGCGCCTTGGCCTCGTCGGTGCCCAGCGCGTCGATCCGCTTGTCGATCTCGGTGTCCACGCGGGACACGAAGAAGGACGCCACGGAGTGGATCTGCGACAGGTCCAGGCCGCGCTCCTTGGCCTTCTCCAGGCCGGTCAGGAAGGCGTCCATGACCTTGCGGTAGCGCTCCAGCGAGAAGATCAGCGTGACGTTGACGCTGATGCCCAGGCCGATGGTCTCGGCGATCGCCGGGATGCCGGCCTCGGTCGCCGGGATCTTGATCAGCGTGTTGGGCCGGTCCACCAGCCAGGCGAGCTGCTTGGCCTCGGCGACCGTCGCCTTGGTGTTGTGCGCGAGGCGCGGGTCGACCTCGATGGAGACCCGGCCGTCCTTGCCGCCGGTGGCGTCGAAGACGGGGCGCAGGATGTCGGCGGCGTCGCGGACGTCCGCCGTGGTGATCATGCGGATGGCCTCTTCGACGGTCACCCGGCGGGCGGCGAGGTCGGAGAGCTGCTGGTCGTAGCCGTGGCCCTCGGAGATCGCCTTCTGGAAGATCGACGGGTTGGTGGTGACGCCCACGACGTGCTGCTGGTCGATCAGCTCGGCGAGGTTGCCGGACGTGATCCGCTTGCGCGACAGGTCGTCCAGCCAGATCGCGACGCCTTCATCGGAGAGGCGCTTGAGTGCGTCTGTCATGGAAAATGCATCTCCTACGTGTCGTATACGAGCGTCAGCGCTGGGCGGCGGCGATCGATTCCCTCGCCTTGGCGGCCACGTTCTCGGCAGTGAAGCCGAACTCCTGGAAGAGCAGCTTGCCGTCGGCCGAAGCACCGAAGTGCTCCAGGGAAACGATGCGGCCGGCGTCCCCGACGTACTTGTGCCAGGTGAGACCGATCCCGGCCTCGACCGCGACACGGGCCTTCACGGACGGGGGCAGGACGCTGTCCCGGTACCCCTGGTCCTGCTGCTCGAACCACTCGACGGACGGCATCGACACCACGCGGGTCGGCACACCGTCGGCCTGGAGCGCCTCACGGGCCTCCACCGCCACGTGCACCTCGGAGCCGGTGGCGATCAGGATGACCTCGGGCTCGCCGCCGTCCGCCTCGAACAGCACGTAGCCGCCCTTGGCCGCGTCGTCGTTGGCCTCGTACGTCGGCACGCCCTGGCGGGTGAGCGCCAGACCGTGCGGCTGGCCCTTGCCGAACTCCTTCGTCCAGCGGCGCAGGATCTCGCGCCAGGCGATGGCGGTCTCGTTGGCGTCGGCCGGGCGCACGATGTTCAGGCCCGGGATGGCGCGCAGCGCGGCCAGGTGCTCGACGGGCTGGTGGGTCGGGCCGTCCTCGCCCAGGCCGATGGAGTCGTGCGTCCACACGTAGGTCACCGGCAGGTGCATCAGCGCGGACAGGCGCACGGCGTTGCGCATGTAGTCGGAGAACACCAGGAAGGTGCCGCCGTAGATGCGGGTGTTGCCGTGCAGCGCGATGCCGTTCATCTCCGCGGCCATCGCGTGCTCGCGGATGCCGAAGTGGATCGTTCGGCCGTACGGGTCCGCCTCGGGCAGCGGGTTGCCCGCCGGCAGGAAGGACGACGTCTTGTCGATCGTGGTGTTGTTCGAGCCGGCCAGGTCGGCGGAGCCGCCCCACAGCTCGGGGATCACCGCACCGAGCGCCTGGAGGACCTTGCCGGACGCGGCACGTGTGGCCACACCCTTGCCGGTCTCGAAGACCGGGATCTTCTCCTCCCAGCCCTTGGGAAGCTCGCCCTTGGCGATACGGTCGTACTCGGCGGCGCGCTCGGGGTTGTTGTCCCGCCACTGCTGGTAGGACTTCTCCCACACCGCGCGGGCGGCCTCGCCGCGCTCCAGGGCCTTGCGGGTGTGGCCGATGACCTCGTCGGAGACCTCGAAGGTCTTCTCCGGGTCGAAGCCCAGGACGCGCTTGGTGGCCGCGACCTCGTCGTCGCCGAGCGCCGAGCCGTGCGCGGCCTCGGTGTTCTGCGCGTTCGGCGCGGGCCAGGCGATGATCGAGCGCATCGCGATGAAGGACGGCCGGTCGGTGACCTTCTTCGCCGCCTCGATCGCCTCGTAGAGGGCGTTCGGGTCCAGGTCGCCGTCGGACTTCGGGTCGACGCGCTGCACGTGCCAGCCGTAGGCCTCGTAGCGCTTGACGGTGTCCTCGGAGACGGCCGTCTCGGTGTCGCCCTCGATCGAGATGTGGTTGTCGTCCCACAGCAGGATCAGGTTGCCGAGCTTCTGGTGGCCCGCGAGGGAGGACGCCTCGGCGGAGATGCCCTCCTGGAGGCAGCCGTCACCGGCGATGCAGTAGACGAAGTGGTCGAACGGGGACTCGCCCGCGGCGGCCTCCGGGTCGAACAGGCCGCGCTCGTAGCGGGCGGCCATGGCCATGCCCACCGCGTTGGCGACACCCTGGCCCAGCGGACCGGTCGTCGTCTCCACGCCCGTGGTGTGGCCGTACTCGGGGTGACCCGGGGTCTTGGATCCCCACGTCCGGAAGGACTTCAGGTCGTCCAGCTCCAGGCCGAAGCCGGCCAGGTACAGCTGGGTGTAGAGGGTCAGGGACGAGTGGCCCGCGGACAGCACGAAACGGTCGCGTCCGACCCAGTTCGCGTCGGCCGGGTCGTGCCGCATCACCTTCTGGAAGAGGGTGTAGGCGGCGGGCGCCAGGCTCATCGCCGTACCCGGATGGCCGTTGCCAACCTTCTGTACGGCGTCGGCGGCCAGGACGCGGGCGGTGTCCACGGCCCGCTGGTCCAGTTCGGTCCACTCGAGGTCTGTGGTGGTCGGCTTGGTGCTCACCCTGAGTCAGGGCTCCTCTCCACATGTCGGATGCCGGTGCACGTGGCGCCCACCGGCTGCCGGCGCATTCGTGCGTCGGCCGGCCATTGTCGAGCCTACCCCCGTAAGTACGTGCGTTTTTCCGCTGGAAACCAGACTGCCGGGAGTCTCGCGGATCCGCCTGTCGACTGGGCGAAACCGCATTCGGCAAGTGAATGCGCGGCCGCTCATCTGACCGCTCGAACGACTCTCCGTATGCACGTCGGAGCGCCCTCCGCAACACGAACGGACCCCCGCGAATGCCGGAGTCCGGGCAACGTCTAAAGTGGCGTGGTACGCGCGAGCCTTTACCGCCACTTCACGGGACAGGCTCGCTGGGAGTCTCTGTCAGGGGTGTGCGTGACGGCCGTTGAATCCCGTCCTGCGGGGGTAATCGGGACGAGCCAGGGCCCGAGTCACCGGCCGTTCGGGGCCCGTGTCAAGGCGTTCGTGGCACTGACCAAGCCGCGGATCATCGAGCTTCTGCTGATCACCACCGTGCCGGTGATGTTCCTGGCCGAGCAGGGTGTGCCGAACCTGCGGCTGGTGCTGCTCACCTGCGTCGGCGGTTACCTGTCCGCGGGCGGCGCCAACGCGCTGAACATGTACATCGACCGCGACATCGACGCGCTGATGGACCGCACCTCGCAGCGCCCGCTGGTCACCGGCATGGTCAGTCCGCGCGAGTGCCTCGCCTTCGGCATCACCCTCGCGGTGGTCTCGACGCTGCTGTTCGGTCTCACCGTCAACTGGCTGTCGGCGTGGCTGTCGCTGGGCGCGCTCCTCTTCTACGTCGTCGTCTACACGATGATCCTCAAGCGCCGCACCTCGCAGAACATCGTCTGGGGCGGCATCGCCGGCTGTCTGCCGGTGCTGATCGGCTGGTCCGCCGTGACCAACTCGATGTCCTGGGCGCCGATCATCCTCTTCGGGGTGATGTTCTTCTGGACGCCGCCGCACTACTGGCCGCTGTCCATGAAGGTCAAGGAGGACTACGCGCGCGTGGGCGTGCCGATGCTCCCGGTCATCGCCTCCAACAAGGTCGTCGCCCGGCAGATCGTGATCTACAGCTGGGTGATGGTCGCGGTGTCGTTGCTGCTGACGCCGCTGGGCTACACCGGCTGGTTCTACACGGCGGTCGCCGTCGCGGCCGGCGGCATGTGGCTGTGGGAGGCCCACGGGCTGCAGAACCGGGCCAAGGCCGAGGTCACGGGCGTCAAGCTCAAGGAGATGCGGCTGTTCCACTGGTCCATCACCTACGTGTCGGTGCTGTTCCTGGCCATCGCGGTGGACCCCTTCCTGCGCTGAGCTTTTCGAGTCGGGCTTCCTGAGCCGACGGCCGTCCGACGGGCGGGGTGCGTGGTCAAGGCCACGCACCCCGCCCGTCGCCGTTTGATCTACCCGTCGGTAGCATCCTGGGCATGGCAGACACGCAGCAGGTTGACGCGAAGGCCGAGCGCCAGGTGACCCGGCTGGCCCGGCGGATCGGCTCCTTCTCCCAGGCGCACGGCGGAGCCGAGGGCCAGGTGGCCTACATCGGCGAGCGCGGCGCCCGCATCGTCCTCGTCGGCGAGGACGGCGGCTGGGGCGACCTGGTCGCCCCCTCCTACGAGATCGCGAAGAAGGCCGTGGAGAAGTCCGGGATCACCGTCCACGAGGACTTCGACGGCGAGTTCGCGGCCAAGGTCACGACCGGCCCGTACGAGTGGTCGCGCATGGCGGGCATCCAGGTGGGCGGGCCGAGCAACACCTGACGCCGGTTCCCCCGTTAGGACCCGTAGGAAGCCGTGAGGCGCACGGTCCCGACGCGGGGAGTCCGGATGATCGAAACGCCGTCCCTGGTGGACCAGTACTGCCACGGCGTGCTGAGAACGGAGCTGGGCCTCGGCACCTTCGAGGCCCAGCTGGTCCGCACCGAGGGACCGCCCGCACCGGGCACCACCCTCTTCGACACCCAGACCGGCTTCGCGGTGCGCCGCTGGTGCCCGCCCCTGCTCGGCCTGGAACCCCACTGCGCACCCGCCCGCTACCTCGCCCGGCGCCGCGAACTCGGCGTCCTGGAGGCGGACCGCAGGCTGCTGCGCGGCAGCGGCATCACCACCTACCTGGTCGACGCCGGACTGCCCGGCGATCTGACCGGCCCGGCCGAGATGGCCGGCGCGGCGGACGCCGACGCCCACGAGATCGTGCGGCTGGAGCTGCTGGCCGAGCAGGTCGCCGACACCTCCGGCACCGTCGCGTCCTTCCTCGCCAACCTCGCCGAGGCCGTGCACGGCGCCGCCGCGCACGCGGTCGCCTTCACCTCCGTCGCCGGTGTGCGGCACGCGCTGGCGTTCGCCCCTCGGCCGCCGGGGCCCGGAGAGGTGCGCGGCGCCGCCGCCCGCTGGCTGGCCGGGCGCGAGGTCGGCGGTGAGCTGAGCGACCCCGTCCTGCTGCGTCACCTGCTGTGGACCGCCGTCGCCTCCGGGCTGCCGCTCCAGCTGCACGCGGGGCTCGGCGGACCGGGCCCGCGCGTCGACCGCACCGACCCCGCGCCGCTGACCGGCTTCGTGCGGGCCACCGCCGGCCTCGGCACCGACCTGGTCCTGCTGCACGGCTACCCGTACCACCGCCACGCCGCCCACCTCGCCGGCGTCTTCCCGCACGTCTACGCCGACTCGGGCGCCGCCCTGGTGCGCACCGGCGCCCGCGCCGCGACCGTGCTCGCGGAGGTCCTGGAGCTGGCTCCCTTCGGCAAGATCCTGTTCTCCAGCGGCGCCCGGGGACTGCCCGAGCTGCACGTCGTGGGCGCCCGTCTGTTCCGCGAGGCCCTCGACCGGGTGCTCGGCACCTGGGTGGCCGAGGGGGCGTGGGCGCGGGCGGACGCGCAGCGGGTGGCGGGCATGATCGCGTCGGGCAACGCGCGCCGGGTGTACGGCCTGGACTGAACCGGAGAGACTGGGCCGATGCCGACCGACGCCCTGCTCGACCGCTTCCTCACCGGCCTGACACCCCTCGCCCCCGTCGCCGTGTGGGCCCACGGCTCACTGGCGGGCGGCGACTACCAGGAGGGCCGCAGCGACCTCGACCTGATCGCGGTGCTGGACGGCCCGGTGACGCCCCGGACGACCTGGCGGCTGGGACTGCTCCACGCCCGCCTGCGCGCCGAACCCCTCGCCGGGCAGCTGCACTGCACCTACCTGACGCCCGACACGGCCGCCGACCCCGGACGACGGCATCTGACCTGGGCCCACCGGCAGCTCTTCAAACGGACCGTCACTCCGGTCACCCGGCGGGAACTGCACGGCTTCGGGCGCGTCCTGCACGGCGAGCCGCCGGGCCGCCTGCTGCCGCCGGTGCCGGACGCGGAACTGGCCGCGTACGTCGTCCGGGACCAGCGGGACTTCTGGCGGCCGGCCCTGCGCAAGGCGGAGCTGTGGCGGCAGGACGTCTGGGTCGACCTGGGCCTGCTCACCCACGCCCGCGCCACCGTCACCCTGCGGGACGGCCGTCTGATCACCAAGCGGCAGGCCCTGGCGGAACTGCCCGGCCTCGGCGCGCCCGGCGAGGTCGTCGAGGACATCGCGCGGCGACGTTACGGGACTCCCGCGCCGCCCACCGGGGAGTGGACCGCCCGCCGCGGCGAGCTGACCCGGGACTACTTGGGGCCGGCCATCGACACGCTGGTGGCGTCGTACACCTGAACGGGCGGCTCGGCCGCCGTCTCCTCGGGCCGCTCCCGCAGCGACAGCAGCACCCGCAGCACCCCGATCCACACCAGGCACGAGCCGAACATGTGCAGGGCGACCAGGACCTCGGGGAGGTCGGTGAAGTACTGCACGTAGCCGATGACGCCCTGGGCGAGCAGGATCAGGAACAGGTCGCGGGTGCGGGCCAGCGGCCCCTTGGGCGCGTCGACCGCCTTCAGCACGAACCACAGCGCGAACGTCAGCGTCACCACGATCCACGCCAGCACGGCGTGCCCCTTGGTGACCGTCTCCCAGTCGACCGGCATCCGCGGGACGTCGCTGGAGTCGCCCGCGTGCGGACCGGCACCGGTGACCACCGTGCCGACCAGGACGAGCAGCCCCGAAACGGCGATCAGCACCCACACCAACTGCTGGACGGCCTTGCCGACCAGGGGGCGCGGTGCCGCGTCGCCCTCCCGGGTGCGCTGCCACATCACCGTGGCCAGGGTGATCAGTGCTGTCGTGGCGACGAAGTGGGCCGCGACGGTGTACGGGTTGAGACCGACGAGCACGACGATCCCGCCGAGGACGGCGTTGCTCATCACGACCCAGAACTGCGCCCATCCCAGCCGGGTGAGGCTGCGCCGGTACGGCTTCTGCGACCGCGCGGCGATGATCGCCCAGCCGACCGCGGCGCACAGTACGTACGTCAGCATGCGGTTGCCGAACTCGATGACGCCGTGGAAGCCCATCTCGCTCGTGGTGGTCAGCGAGTCGTCGGTGCACTTGGGCCAGGTCGGGCAGCCCAGTCCCGACCCGGTGAGCCGGACGGCACCACCGGTGATCACGATGATCACCGACATGACGACGGGTGCGAGGGCCGCCAGCCGGACCGTCCGGGGTTCCGGGGTCCAGCGCGCGGCGATGAAGGCGAGCGGGTTGCGCACCGCGGCTGCGGCGTCGGCGCGGGTCACGTTTGGCACGCCGTCCATCGTAGGCGGCCGCTTGTGCACGCGTTCACGAGGGTCGCTCATCGCGCGTCCTCCTCGCGGCTACTCCCACCGGAAGAACCTCCCGGCGGCCGCGAGCCCCACGACCGCCCACACGGCGAGGATCGCGAGGTCGCCCCACGGCATCCCGGCCCCGTGCTGCAGCACGTCCCGCAGCCCGTCGGACAGGGCGGAGACCGGCAGCAGGCCGAGCACGTCCCGCGCCGCGTCCGGGAACTTGTCCAGCGGCACGATCACCCCGCCGCCCACCAGCAGCAGCAGGAAGACCAGGTTGGCGGCGGCGAGCGTCGCCTCCGCCTTGAGCGTGCCCGCCATGAGCAGTCCGAGCCCGGAGAAGGCCGCCGTGCCGAGCACCATGAGGAGCAGCACGGAGAACGGGTTGCCGTGCGGCGACCAGCCCAGCGCGAAGGCGATCGCGGTCAGCAGGACCACCTGGAGCACCTCGGTGACCAGCACGGACACCGTCTTGGCGGTCATCAGGGCCCAGCGCGGCAGCGGCGAGGCGGCGAGCCGCTTCAGCACCCCGTAGCGGCGCTCGAAGCCGGTGGCGATGGCCTGCCCGGTGAACGCCGTCGACAGCACGGCCAGCGCCAGGACGCCGGGGGCGAGGAAGTCCACGGCCTCGCCCTCGCCGGTGTCGACGATGTCGACCGAGCTGAACAGCACCAGCAGCAGCGTCGGGATGATCACCGTCAGCAGCAGCTGTTCGCCGTTGCGCAGCAGCATCTTCGTCTCGAGTGCGGCCTGCGTCGCGATCATGCGGCCGAGCGGCGCGGCGCCGGGCCGGGGGGTGTAGGTGCCGGTGGTTGTCGTCATGCGCGCAGTTCCTTGCCCGTGAGCTCCAGGCTGTGCCTTCCCGGGGGGCGACCCCCGGACCCCCGGCCATCCTCTGTCCTGGTACGGATCATGCGCGCAACTCCTTGCCCGTGAGCTCCAGAAAGACGTCCTCCAGGGTGTGCCGTTCCACCGAGACGCGGTCCGGCATCACCCCGTGCTGGGCGCACCAGGAGGTCACCGTGGCCAGCAGCTGCGGGTCGACCTTGCCCGTGACGCGGTAGGAGCCCGGTGTCAGCTCGGCGGCCGAGGAGTCCGCGGGGAGGGCCTTGAGCAGCGAGGCCACGTCGAGCCCGGGCCGGCCGGTGAAGCGCAGCGTGTTCTCGGCGCCGCCGCGGCACAGCTCCTCGGGCGAGCCCTGGGCGACGACCCGGCCGGCGTCGATGATCGCGACGTCGTCGGCCAGCTGCTCGGCCTCGTCCATGTAGTGCGTGGTGAGGATCACGGAGACGCCGTCGCCGCGCAGATCCCGTACGAGGTCCCAGGTGGCGCGGCGGGCCTGCGGGTCCAGGCCCGCGGTCGGCTCGTCCAGGAACACCAGCTCGGGGCGGCCGACCACGGCCATCGCGAGGGCGAGCCGCTGCTGCTGGCCTCCGGAGAGCCTGCGGTACGGCGTCCGCCCGCACGAGTCCAGCCCCAGCCGCTCGATCAGGGCGTCGACGTCCAGGGGGTGGGCGTGCAGCCGGGCGACGTGGCGCAGCATCTCGTCCGCGCGGGCGCCGGAGTAGACGCCGCCGGACTGGAGCATCACGCCGATCCGGGGACGCAGCTCGGGGCCCTGGCGCACCGGGTCCAGGCCCAGGACACGCACGGTGCCGGAGTCCGGCCTGCGGTATCCCTCACAGGTCTCGACGGTGGTCGTCTTGCCGGCCCCGTTGGGGCCGAGTACGGCGGTGACACCCGCCCGGGCCACCAGGTCGAGGCCGTCCACCGCGGTCTTCGTGCCGTACCGCTTCACCAGGGCCTGGACCTGGACCACGGGCTCGCTTCGCATGGGTCACGAGTCTAGGTACGCCGGCGGGGGCTCAGGCGCGGGGGTGCTCGATGTCCTCCGCACGGGGACGGTGCAGCGGCAGCCACCGCTCGGCGTAGGCGACCGCGTCCGCCAGCGGGAACAGCCGTACGTCGGCCGCGCCGACCTTGCCGCGGACGACGGGCCGGTCCCGTTCGAAGTCGTGGCCCAGCTCGTCGAACCGGTCCGAGGTGATCGAGACCTCGGTCACGCGCTCCCAGCCCACCGGTCCCGGCCGGCCCACCTCGACCAGCGGGGAGGGGATCCGGTACTCGGCGAGGTGGAAGGCGGTGCAGGCGCCGTAGCCCGCCCCCAGCAGGAGCGTCCGCGCGCCCAGCCGCTCCAGGGTCGCCAGGGGGCTGCGCTCGCCCAGCCGGCAGTCGGTGGCGTGTCCTGCGACCACCTCGGCGGCGCGCGGGCCGAGGGCCGCGAAGGACGTCTGCGGGTGCGCGCTGCGCACGGCGCCCGGCCAGGTGCGCACGGTCTCGGGGATCACGCCGACCCCGCGCGAGGGCGTGATCAGCGGGTCGTAGGCGGGCATCGCGGCGCGGACGGTGTCCCACCACTCCTCGGGCACCGGCGGGTTGCCCCACAGGGCCGGGTCGGAGAGGTCTCCGGTCTGGGTGGGGACGACCAGGGTGCCGTCCGGGCCGAGGGCGTCGAGGAGTCCCTGGACGACCGCGACGGGCCCTCCGCAGACCCAGCCGAGCGAGCTGAGGGAGGAGTGCACGAGGAGGACGTCGTCGGTCCGTACGCCCAGCTCGCGCAGTCCGGCGGCGATGGTGCCGCGGGTGACGAGCGGGCCGGTCGGAGCGGGTGCGGGCATGCGGGCGAGTCTTGCCGAAGCTCGCCCCGGGCGCCACCGTTTTGATCGATCAAAGATCGTTTTCGCAGGTCACATTAGGTATACCTAAGTGACGCAGGGCACCTTCCGGCCGTCCGGACGCGGCTTGCCCACCCTTGAGGAATTACGCAACAATGGCGTTGTGAAAAACGTTGGCGAGGCTCCGCAGGAGGAACTCGCGACCGGTGAGCGGTCCACCCGTAACCGTGTCGCGCGCTCCATCCTGGACCACGGGCCGTCGACCGTCGCCGAGCTCGCCGGGCGCCTGGGCCTGACCCAGGCCGCCGTCCGGCGCCACCTCGACGCCCTGGTCGCCGACGACGTGGTCGAAGCCCGTGAACAGCGGGTCTACGGTACGCGCACGCGCGGGCGCCCGGCCAAGGTCTTCGCGCTCACCGACTGCGGCCGCGACGCCTTCGACCAGTCGTACGACAAGCTCGCCGCGGACGCTCTGCGCTGGATCGCCGAGCAGGAGGGCGGGGAGCAGGCGATCGCCGCCTTCGCCCGCGCCCGGATCGCCGCCCAGGCGGGCGCGTACCGCAAGGCGCTCGAGGGCGTCGCCCCCGAGCAGCGGACGCAAGCCCTGGCCAAGGCCCTGAGCGCGGACGGGTACGCTGCTACCGCGCGCAGCGCGCCCCGGCCCCAGCAGGGCGAGCAGCTCTGCCAGCACCACTGCCCGGTCGCCCACGTCGCCGAGCAGTTCCCGCAGCTGTGCGAGGCGGAGACGGAATTCTTCGCCGAGCTGCTCGGTACGCATGTGCAGCGGCTCGCGACCATCGCGCACGGTGACGGCGTCTGCACCACGTACGTCCCCAAGACTTCCAAGACCACCGACAACGCATCCACAAGCACGGCCGGGAGGAACCCCGCATGACTCTCCCCACGGAGACTGCTCACCCTGAGCTCGAGGGCCTGGGCAAGTACGAGTACGGCTGGGCCGACTCCGACACGGCCGGCGCCTCCGCCAGGCGCGGCATCGACGAGGACGTCGTCCGGGACATCTCCGCCAAGAAGAACGAGCCGGAGTGGATGACCAAGCTCCGCCTCAAGGGCCTGCGCCTCTTCGAGAAGAAGCCCATGCCGAACTGGGGCTCGGACCTGTCGGGCATCGACTTCGACAACATCAAGTACTTCGTGCGCTCCACGGAGAAGCAGGCGGAGTCCTGGGAGGACCTGCCCGAGGACATCAAGAACACGTACGACAAGCTCGGCATCCCCGAGGCGGAGAAGCAGCGCCTCGTCGCCGGTGTCGCGGCCCAGTACGAGTCCGAGGTCGTCTACCACCAGATCCGCGAGGACCTGGAGGAGCAGGGCGTCATCTTCCTGGACACCGACACCGCGCTGAAGGAGCACCCGGAGCTCTTCAAGGAGTACTTCGGCACGGTCATCCCGGTCGGTGACAACAAGTTCGCGTCGCTGAACAGCGCGGTGTGGTCCGGCGGCTCCTTCATCTACGTCCCGCCGGGCGTGCACGTCGAGATCCCGCTGCAGGCCTACTTCCGCATCAACACGGAGAACATGGGCCAGTTCGAGCGGACCCTGATCATCGTCGACGAGGGTGCCTACGTGCACTACGTCGAGGGCTGCACCGCCCCGATCTACAAGTCGGACTCCCTGCACTCCGCGGTCGTCGAGATCATCGTCAAGAAGAACGCCCGCTGCCGCTACACGACCATCCAGAACTGGTCGAACAACGTCTACAACCTGGTCACCAAGCGCGCCGTGGCGTACGAGGGCGCGACCATGGAGTGGATCGACGGCAACATCGGCTCCAAGGTGACGATGAAGTACCCGGCCGTCTACCTGATGGGCGAGCACGCCAAGGGCGAGACCCTGTCCATCGCCTTCGCGGGCGAGGGCCAGCACCAGGACGCCGGTTCCAAGATGGTCCACATGGCGCCGAACACCTCGTCCAACATCGTGTCGAAGTCCGTCGCCCGCGGCGGCGGCCGCACCTCCTACCGCGGTCTGGTCGAGATCGGCGAGGGAGCCCACGGCTCGAAGTCGAACGTGCTGTGCGACGCGCTGCTCGTCGACACGATCTCCCGCTCCGACACGTACCCCTACGTGGACGTCCGCGAGGACGACGTGTCCATGGGCCACGAGGCGACCGTCTCCAAGGTCTCCGAGGACCAGCTCTTCTACCTGATGAGCCGCGGGCTGAGCGAGTTCGAGGCGATGGCGATGATCGTGCGCGGCTTCGTCGAGCCGATCGCCAAGGAGCTGCCGATGGAGTACGCCCTCGAGCTCAACCGGCTGATCGAGCTGCAGATGGAAGGTGCGGTCGGCTGACCCCCGCACCGTCCCGCAAGCCCCTTACGCAACGGAAAGCGAGCACTACGACAGCCATGGCTGAGGCTCAGAACATCCCGGTCGGTTCGACGACCGCCGGTGCGATCGCGGTGGCCGCCGAGGCCGACTCGACCGTCGCCACGCGCATGAGCGCGCCCCCGTCCTTCGACGTGGCGGACTTCCCGGTCCCGCACGGCCGCGAGGAGGAATGGCGGTTCACCCCGCTGGAGCGGCTGCGCGGCCTGCACGACGGCACGGCCACCGTCACCGGCGAGGGCGTCAAGGTCGCCGTCGAGGCACCCGAGGGCGTCGTCGTCGAGACCGTCGGCCGCGACGACGCG
Source organism: Streptomyces sp. NPDC093586 (assembly GCF_044764905.1). Classification (NCBI taxonomy): domain Bacteria; kingdom Bacillati; phylum Actinomycetota; class Actinomycetes; order Kitasatosporales; family Streptomycetaceae; genus Streptomyces; species Streptomyces sp. NPDC093586. The sequence continues at coordinate 17,928 of NZ_JBIWJA010000013.1, forward strand.
CGGCTCGGCAGGGCGGGCACCCCGGTGGACCGCGTCGCCGCCCAGGCGTACTCCGCCTTCGAGCAGGCCGGCGTGATCACGGTCCCCAAGGAGACGGTCCTCACCGAGCCGATCCGCATCGCCGTGCACGGCGAGGGCGGGGTCGCCTACGGCCACCAGGTCGTCGAGCTCGGCGCCTTCGCCGAGGCCGTCGTGGTCATCGACCACACCGGTGACGCGGTGCTCGCCGCCAACGTCGAGTTCGTGCTCGGCGACGGCGCCAAGCTGACCGTCGTGTCCGTACAGGACTGGGACGCCAAGGCCGTGCACGTCGGCCAGCACAGCGCGCTGGTCGGCCGCGACGCCTCCTTCAAGTCGGTCGTCGTCACCTTCGGCGGCGACCTCGTCCGCCTGCACCCGAACGTGCGGTACGCGGGCCCCGGCGGCGAGGCCGAGCTGTTCGGCCTCTACTTCACCGACGCCGGCCAGCACCAGGAGCACCGTCTCCTGGTCGACCACAACGTTCCGCACTGCAAGTCGAACGTCGTCTACAAGGGCGCGCTCCAGGGCGACGACGCGCACGCGGTGTGGATCGGCGACGTGCTCATCGAGGCCAGGGCCGAGGGCACCGACACCTACGAGATGAACCGCAACCTCGTCCTCACGGACGGCGCGCGGGTCGACTCGGTGCCGAACCTGGAGATCGAGACCGGCGAGATCGTCGGCGCCGGCCACGCCTCCGCGACCGGCCGCTTCGACGACGAGCAGCTCTTCTACCTGATGGCGCGCGGCATCCCCGAGATCGACGCCCGCCGCCTGGTGGTCCGCGGCTTCTTCGCCGAGCTGGTCCAGCAGATCGGTGTCCCGGACATCGAGGAGCGCCTCCTCACCAAGATCGAAGAGGAGCTGGAGGCGTCGGTCGCATGACCTTCGTACGCGTCTGTGGAGCGGACGAGCTGGAGGAGGACACCCCGAAACGGGTGGAGCTCGACGGCACGCCGATCTCCGTCGTGCGGACCGAGGGCGAGGTCTTCGCGATCCACGACATCTGCTCGCACGCGAACGTCTCGCTGTCCGAGGGCGAGGTCGACGACTGCCACATCGAGTGCTGGCTGCACGGCTCGCGCTTCGACCTCCGCTCGGGCAAGCCCGACAGTCTTCCGGCGACGCGCCCCGTCCCCGTATACCCCGTAAAGATCGAAGGGGACGACGTGCTCGTCTCCCTCACCCAGGAGTCCTGAGGCACCCATGGCAACGCTTGAAATCCGAGACCTGCACGTCACCGTCGAGGCCGACAACGCCACGAAGGAGATCCTCAAGGGCGTCGACCTCACCGTGAAGCAGGGCGAGACGCACGCCATCATGGGCCCCAACGGCTCCGGCAAGTCGACCCTCGCCTACTCGCTCGCGGGTCACCCCAAGTACACGATCACCGGCGGCACCGTCACCCTCGACGGCGAGGACGTCCTGGAGATGTCCGTCGACGAGCGCGCCCGCGCCGGCCTGTTCCTCGCCATGCAGTACCCGGTCGAGGTCCCCGGCGTCTCGGTCTCCAACTTCCTGCGCACCTCCGCGACCGCCGTCCGCGGCGAGGCCCCCAAGCTGCGCACCTGGGTGAAGGAGGTCAAGGAGGCCATGCAGCGCCTCAACATGGACCCCGCCTTCGCCGAGCGCAACGTCAACGAGGGCTTCTCCGGCGGTGAGAAGAAGCGCCACGAGATCCTCCAGCTGGAGCTGCTCAAGCCGAAGGTCGCGATCCTCGACGAGACCGACTCCGGCCTGGACGTCGACGCCCTGCGCGTCGTCTCCGAGGGCGTCAACCGCGTCCGCGAGACCGGTGAGGTCGGCACCCTGCTGATCACGCACTACACGCGCATCCTGCGCTACATCAAGCCCGACCACGTCCACGTCTTCTCGGCCGGCCGCATCGTCGAGTCCGGCGGCGCCGAACTCGCCGACAAGCTGGAGGAAGAGGGCTACGAGGCTTACACGAAGGGTGGCGCATCCGAGTGACACAGCTGCCGGGCCTCCTCGACACCGAGGCGATCCGCAAGGACTTCCCGATCCTGGACCGCCAGGTCCACGACGGAAAGAAGCTCGTCTACCTGGACAACGCGGCGACCTCGCAGAAGCCGCGCCAGGTGCTCGACGCCCTCAGCGAGTACTACGAGCGCTACAACGCCAACGTCCACCGTGGCGTGCACGTCCTCGCCGAGGAGGCCACGGCGCTGTACGAGGGCGCGCGGGACAAGGTCGCGGAGTTCATCAACGCACCGTCGCGCGACGAGGTGATCTTCACCAAGAACGCCTCGGAGTCCCTCAACCTCGTGGCGAACATGCTCGGCTGGGCCGACGAGCCCTACCGCGTGGACCACGAGACCGAGATCGTCATCACGGAGATGGAGCACCACTCCAACATCGTGCCGTGGCAGCTGCTCGCGCAGCGCACGGGCGCGAAGCTCCGCTGGTTCGGTCTCACGGACGACGGCCGGCTGGACCTGACGAACATCGAGGAGGTCATCACCGAGAAGACGAAGATCGTCTCCTTCGTGCTGGTCTCCAACATCCTGGGCACCCAGAACCCGGTCGAGGCGATCGTGCGCCGCGCCCAGGAGGTCGGCGCCCTCGTGTGCGTCGACGCCTCCCAGGCCGCGCCGCACATGCCGCTGGACGTGCAGGCCCTCCAGGCCGACTTCGTGGCCTTCACCGGCCACAAGATGTGCGGCCCGACCGGCATCGGCGTCCTGTGGGGCCGCCAGGAGCTGCTGGAGGACCTCCCGCCGTTCCTCGGCGGCGGCGAGATGATCGAGACCGTCTCGATGCACTCCTCCACCTACGCCCCGGCACCGCACAAGTTCGAGGCGGGCACGCCGCCGGTCGCGCAGGCGGTCGGTCTCGGCGCGGCGATCGACTACCTCGACTCGATCGGCATGGACAAGATCCTCGCCCACGAGCACGCGCTGACCGAGTACGCGGTCAAGCGGCTGCTGGAGGTCCCGGACCTGCGCATCATCGGCCCCACCACGGCCGAGGAGCGCGGCGCGGCGATCTCCTTCACGCTGGGGGACATCCACCCGCACGACGTGGGCCAGGTCCTCGACGAGCAGGGCATCGCGGTCCGGGTCGGCCACCACTGCGCGCGGCCGGTCTGCCTGCGGTACGGAATTCCTGCGACCACGCGAGCGTCGTTCTATCTGTACTCCACGCCGGCCGAGATCGACGCGCTGGTCGACGGCCTGGAGCACGTACGGAACTTCTTCGGCTGACGGGACGAGCGAATCGTATGAAGCTGGACTCCATGTACCAGGAAGTCATCCTGGACCACTACAAGCACCCGCACGGGCGTGGTCTGAGGGATGGCGACGCCGAGGTGCACCACGTGAACCCGACGTGCGGTGACGAGATCACGCTGCGCGTGAAGTACGACGGCACGACGATCAGCGACGTCTCGTACGAGGGGCAGGGCTGCTCGATCAGCCAGGCCTCCGCCTCCGTACTGAACGATCTGCTGGTCGGCAAGGAGCTCGCCCAGGCGCAGAAGATCCAGGAGACCTTCCTGGAGCTGATGCAGTCCAAGGGCAGGATCGAGCCGGACGACGCCATGGAGGACGTCCTGGAGGACGCGGTCGCGTTCGCCGGGGTGTCGAAGTACCCGGCCCGGGTCAAGTGCGCCCTGCTGAGCTGGATGGCCTGGAAGGACGCGACGGCCCAGGCGCTGGACGCCGACGCCGAGAAGGAGACGACGGCATGAGCGAGACCGTGGAGATGAAGCCGGCCTCGGAGGAGGAGCTCCGCGAGGCCCTGATGGACGTCGTCGACCCCGAGCTGGGCATCGACGTCGTCAACCTGGGCCTGATCTACGGCATCCACGTCGACGACGCGAACATCGCGACCGTCGACATGACCCTGACGTCGGCGGCGTGTCCGCTGACGGACGTGATCGAGGACCAGGCCAAGTCCGCCACGGACGGCCTCGTCAACGAGCTGCGCATCAACTGGGTCTGGATGCCGCCGTGGGGCCCGGACAAGATCACGGACGACGGCCGCGAGCAGCTGAGGGCGCTCGGGTTCAACGTCTGAGACCCCCTGCTCACGAGAGCGGCGGCACCCCTCGGGTGCCGCCGCTCCGCTATGTACGCTCGTACACATGGGTTATCTGCTCCTGGCCGGAGCCATCGCCGCCGAGGTCGCCGGGACCACCGCCATGAAGTACAGCGAGGGCTTCAACCGTCTCGGACCGTCCGTGCTGACCGTCCTCGGCTACCTGATCTCCTTCACGCTGCTGGCCCAGACCCTGAAGACCCTCTCCATCGGCACGGCGTACGCCATCTGGTCCGGCGTGGGCACCGCGGCCATCGCCACGATCGGGGTGGCGTTCATGGGGGAGGGGATGACCCTCACCAAGGCAGCCGGGATCGCGCTGATCATCATCGGCGTGGTGGTGCTGAACCTGGGCGGGGCGCACTGACGTCCCGCCGTCACGGCCCCCGCGGACGTCGTCGTGCGCCCGGCACGCGAGACGGCCGCGGGGTCGGCTCGCTTCCACGAGCGGCGGCCGGTTAGGTTGCCCTCATGACCGACACGACTGCTTCCCGCACCACCGGCGCCGTGGCCGCCGGCCTCGCCACGATCGCCGCCGACGGCACCGTCCTCGACACCTGGTTCCCCGCCCCCGAACTGTCCGCCGAGCCCGGCCCGGCCGGTACCGAGCGGCTCTCCGCCGAGCAGGCCGCCCAGCTGCTCGGCGGCGGCGCGACCGCGGCCGTCGGTCCGGACGCCCGCCGCGGCGTCGAGGTGGTCGCGGTCCGCACGGTCATCGCCTCGCTCGACGACAAGCCGATCGACGCCCACGACGTCTACCTGCGCCTGCACCTGCTCTCGCACCGTCTGGTCAAGCCGCACGGCCAGAACCTCGAGGGCATCTTCGGCCACCTCGCCAACGTCGCCTGGACCTCGCTGGGCCCGGTCGCCGTCGACGACGTCGAGAAGGTCCGCCTCAACGCCCGTGCCGAGGGCCTGCACCTCCAGGTGACCTCGATCGACAAGTTCCCGCGCATGACGGACTACGTCGCCCCCAAGGGCGTCCGCATCGCCGACGCCGACCGCGTCCGCCTCGGCGCGCACCTGGCCGAGGGCACCACGGTCATGCACGAGGGCTTCGTCAACTTCAACGCCGGCACGCTCGGTACGTCGATGGTCGAGGGCCGCATCTCCGCGGGCGTCGTCATCGGCGACGGCTCCGACATCGGCGGCGGCGCCTCCACCATGGGCACGCTGTCCGGCGGCGGCAACGTGATCATCTCCATCGGCGAGCGCTGCCTGGTCGGCGCCGAGGCGGGCGTCGGCATCGCGCTGGGCGACGAGTGCGTGGTCGAGGCCGGCCTCTACGTCACCGCCGGTACTCGCGTCACCATGCCCGACGGCCAGATCGTCAAGGCCCGCGAACTCAACGGCGCCTCGAACATCCTCTTCCGCCGCAACTCGGTCACGGGCGCGGTCGAGGCCCGTCCGAACAACGCGGTCTGGGGCGGCCTGAACGACGTCCTGCACAGCCACAACTGATCACGGGCGGCCGTGACCTGCGGCCGCCTTATCGATCAACGCCCTGACCTGCTGCTGAGCTGTCGGCAGCTGTCGACGTTGGTCAACGCTGAGCGCCCTTCCACGGCCCTAGGACGGCCCGGGAGGGCGCTCGTGCGTTGCCTTCGCCGTCTGACGGCACACCCTATCGGCGCTATGGCTCTATGCGTGAGCAATCAGCGCCATCTCCGGGCTTCGATCAGAATCGAAGGCGAACGAAGGCAGGAGTTCTTAAAGTAGTCAATTGATGACGATTTGTTGGCAATGTGTGCCCAATGGTTTCGATAGTCGCGAATCGTGCTCGCGCGACTGCAATCATGGTTGCGGTATTACTGTGTGAAGGGATTGCAGGCGAGCTATGATTGATCTCCCGGTTCTGCCGGTCGGGCCGAAATATATGGTCATCACTCCGGAAATGGCGGAGACCTGGTTGACCTACTGTAATCCGGCTAGTAATCGAGTGCTGTCTGACACTGTTTACGAACGTTACGCGAAGGCCATGACGGCCGGGGCTTGGAGGACAACACATCAAGGGCTTGCTTTCGATAAGGGCGGCATGCTTCTCGATGGTCAACATCGACTGATGGGTATCAAGATCTCCGGCGTATCGGTTGAGATGCTGGTTATCCCGAACTGTGATGCCGAGACATTCGATGTGCTCGACTCCGGGCATCGTCGACAAGCAGCGCAACTGCTTAAAATTCCTCATAGGGTGATCGTGGCAGCGGCGGCTCGGATCATCGGGCAAATGTATAAGATGTGGGATCCTGTCACCCTCTTCGATGGATTTTACGATACGAAGGCCGCCACCTCGGACATCTTGAAAGCAGTTGCTGCCTGGCCGGAGCTGACAAGCATGGCTCCTATCGCTGCTGCTTCGTATCGAGCGGCTGGCATCAATCAGCCCACGCACCTCGTAGTGTTGGCTCAAGCGGCGCGAACCGAGCATGCGCACAAGATCGAGGACTGGGCCAATGGGCTAATCTCTGGCGCGAATATGGACTCCAAGGACCCCCGTCTAGTGCTCCGAAACAGGTTCTTTAGGGACCGCGTGATGCTCGGTACCAGCGGGGGGCGGCGAACCTCTTACAATCTAATTGCCAAGTCATGGAATAACTGGGCACAGGGCAAATTGATGGGAACTCTCAAAACTCTCGATGGTGAAGGTGTAATTCCCGTAGTAGGGACTGAGCGGTTCAGGCCCTGAACTGATAGTTGTCGCTAACAGGTCGGTGGAGCGGCTTTGGGCTGGAGCTGCTTTGGGGCGAGTGATCTTGGCCCCGTAAGCTGATGGCGAGTCGGGCAGTCTGTGGACCTGCCCTTTAAAGCACGACGTTGGGGCCAAGATCTTAGAGGCTCGCCCCAAAGTGGCTGCCTAAAGCCGTGGAGCCGACCGCCTCAGCCACAGAGGGTGTCTCCCACTTCATGCCCGCAGCCGCCGAGCGCGCCGCCGGGCGCGGCCAGCCGGGGCGAAGACAGGAGGCGGGCCGCGCCGTAGAGGCGGCGCGCGCCCGCGCCGTGCGCGGGCCTTGATGAAGTAGGGAAAGTTCTACCGCGTCCATGATCCGGAGCAGACACTCCCGGGCTGTCGGCTACGTGCCCGTCTCGGCTACCGTGCGACCTATGCCCTCTGGATTGGACACGCCCCAAGGCGCTGCCGAACTGGCCGAGTCGCTGTTGCCTCCGCTCGGGAACCGCTGGCTGCACACTCAGGCCGTCGCGGCTCGTGCCCAGGAGGCATCCGCGGCTGTGCCCGAGGAGGATCGCGATCTGCTCGTGGCTGCGGCCTGGCTGCATGACCTCGGCTATGCGCCTGAGCTTCGGGACACGGGGTTCCATCCGATCGATGGTGCGCGGCATCTCGAATCGCTCGGGGCGCCTGCACGACTCGTGCGCCTGGTCGCTCACCACTCCGGGGCTGTCTATGAGGCCGAACAGCGCGGACTGACTGCGGAGCTGGACGTCTACGAGCGGGAAGACTCGCCGGTCCTGGATGCCCTGATCTACGCGGACATGACGACCGGTCCGGCCGGGCAGTCCTTCGACTTCGATCGCCGCATTGACGAGATCCTGGAGCGGTACGCGCCGGGCAGCGAAGTGCACAACGCGATCAGCAAGGCGCGTCCGTACCTCGGGCCGCCGTCGATCGCGTCCTTCGCGGCCCGGACAACCCCCAGGACGGCCCCGATACGGCCCACGGCCCGGGTCGGGCGTCTGACCTGGAGCGCAGCCAGAACAGCCACAACTGACCATCGGCGGCCGTGACCTGCGGCCGCCTCATCGGTCAACGCCCCGTCCCGCCGCCGCCTGTCGGCGTCGGTCACCACGGAGCGCCCTTCCACGTCCCGAGGACGGCCCGGGAGGGCGCTCGTTCATCGGACACGCACGGTCGGCATGGGCTGGGACCCGCACTCGGCCGGCGTGCGGGGACCGGCCGGGGCGTGCCTCGTCCGGGTCCGCATCCACGCAGGGGCTTCACGCCACCGAAAAGCCGTGGCAGGGGGCCGGCCACCGTCGTAGGGTCGGTCGGCATGACCGGTGGTCGTCGCGACGAGCGCGTCTTCCCCGAACTGGGGACCGACGTGGCCGGATTGACGTTGCGTGTGCTCACCGCTGAGCAGGCCGACGACTATTACGCGCTCATCGACCGCAACCGCGAGCACCTCACCCAGCACGGCGACTACCGGGCGCTGGCCGCATCGGACCACAGGACGGCACATGCCGAGCTGCTCGACGATCCCGCCCCGTCCCTCCGTTACGGCATCTTCCTTCACGGCGCCCTGATCGGCCGCGTCGACCTCGTGGCCGCCAACCCGCCCAAGTACGGCTTCGGATACTGGCTCGACCACGAGGCGACGGGACACGGGTACGCCACGGCAGCCTGCCGTGCGCTGATCGAGTACGGAGCCACGGCGCTGGGCGCCACCGACGTGTTCGCGGGCGTCACCCACGGGAACGACAGGAGTGTCGCCGTGCTGACCCGGCTCGGCTTCAAGGTCGCCGAGGTCTTCGGGACCTACACCCGGTACCACCGGCCCCTCGTCGCCTCGCCCGGCGCGTGTCCCGCGCGACGGTGAGACCGGGACCGGAGCGGCCACCGTCGGGCGAACGGTCCTTCCGGAAGGGCGCGTTCCCCCGTGGGACGCCTGTGTGTGACCCTCCGTGGGCCGGCGGACATGGGGGCAGGCCGATGACCCGATGGAGGACGTGGGGGAGCGCACCCCGCTCTCCGGCGACGGCTACACCTGGAGCCGAGCGGCGTCGGCGGCCAGGTCGCCGTGGGCCGACAGCAGCCGGGCGACCGTCCCGGCGCCCGCGGGGCGCAGTGGGGAGCGGACCGGGCCCGCGGGCAGGTGCAGGGCGTTGAGGAGGGCCTTGGCCGTGACGGTGCCGGGGAGGCCCGACGCCATCATCAGCTCGGTGAGGGGGATCGTCCGCCGCTGGAGCCGGGCCGCCTCCCGGGTGTCGCCCGCGTCGAAGGCGTCCAGGACGGCGCGGAACGGTTCCGGGGCGACGTTCGCGACCGTGCTGACGTACCCGGCGGCGCCGAGCGCGTACAGGGCGAGGATCTGCTCGTCGCAGCCCGCGTAGTACGCCAGGTCCGTGCGGGCGAGCACCTTCTGGGTGCCGAGGAGGTCGGAGGAGCAGTCCTTGACCGCTACGACGCGGGGGTGTTCCGCCAGTCGGACGAGGGTGTCGGGCTCGATGCGGACTCCGGTGCGGCCCGGGATGTCGTAGAGCATGACCGGCAGCCCGCTCGCGTCCGCCACCTCCCGGAAGTGGGACTCCAAGGCGTCCTGCGGGGGTCTGCTGTAGTACGGCGCGACCACCAGCAGGCCGTCCGCGCCGGCCTGCTCGGCGGCCCGCGCCAGCTCCACCGTGTGCCGGGTGTCGGCGGTGCCCACCCCGGCGACCAGCGCCGCCCGTTCCCCGACCGCCTCCCGCACCGCCGTGACCAGCGCCGCCTTCTCCGCGTCCGTGGTGGTCGGCGACTCGCCCGTCGTACCGGACAGCACCAGACCGTCGCAGCCCCGTGACACCAGCCGGTCCGCGAGCCGTTGGGCGCCGTCGAGGTCGAGCGCACCCGCCTCGGTGAAGGGGGTGACCATGGCGCACAGGGCGCGGCCGAAGGGGCGAAGAGGGGGCGGGAGGGTGGTGTGGCCGTCAGTCGTCATGGGAGCAGTGTCGGCGGACGGATCACGTAGCTCTACTTAAATTTTCTACGAAGCATGGGTAAGGGTTGCTAAGAGGTGGGGGAAGGGGTAGCGGTCGTCGAGCAGGGGTACCCGGATCCCTCCGAACCGAGAGGAGGCGGAACGCTGTGACCACCATGCACACCAGGCCGGTGCACGACGAGCACCACTCCGTGGGCGAGCTCGTCGGTCAGGCCACCGAACAGCTCTCCCGGCTCGTGCGCCAGGAAGTGGCCCTCGCCAAGATGGAGCTGGCCGAGAAGGGCAAGCGCGCCGGGCGGGGCGGCGGAATGCTCGGTGCCGCGGGCGCCATCGCCTACGTCGGCCTCTTCGCCCTGGCCGGCACGGCCGTCGCCGCACTCTCGCTGGCGCTGCCCGTCTGGGCCGCGGCACTCATCGTGACGGCGGTGCTCTTCGTGATCGCGGGCGTCCTGGCCATGTCCGGCCGCTCCCAGCTCCGCCGTGCCGCACCCCCCACGCCCGAGCAGACCCTCGGCAGCGTCAGGGCCGACGTGGACGAGATCAGGGAAAGGGCGCATCGATGACCGACGCGACGAGCGGAGACGGCGCGAGGAGCGGCTCCACCGCGCAGCCGGCCGGCGGGGCCAAGGGGCCCGACGAGCTGCGACGGCAGATCGAACAGACCCGCAGCCAGCTCGGCGAGACCGTGGAGGAACTGGCGGGGAAGGCGGACGTGAAGGGCCGCGCCAAGGCCCGGGCCGCCGATCTCAGGGACAAGGCCGGTGCCATGACCGTGCAGTTGCGCAGTTCCGCCGCGCAGGCCGGTCACACCGTGCAGCACAAGGCGAACCGCGCCGGTCACACCCTGCAGGACAAGGCGGGCCAGGTCGGTCACACCAGCCGGCACGGGGCGCGGCAGCGCGTGCCGGAGCGTGTGCGCGGCGTGGTCCGGGCCGGGACGCGGCATCCGCGTCCGGTGCTCGTCGCCGGTGCGGTGGCCGGCGCGGTGGTCGCGGCGGGCGTGCTGCGGCGTCGGCGGCACGGGCACTGCTGACCGCTGACTCCGGGGCGGCGCGACGAGGGACCCCGTTCGCGGGGTCCCTCGTCGCGCCGTTGCCGCGTCCGCGGGCCGACGCTTGACCTCAAGCATGGTCGAGGTCGGAGGGTGGTGCGTGCACCCGACGACCACCGATCAGTGGAGGCCGGCATGACCCGCCGTACCGACGCACACCCCGACCTCGTCCGCCCCGATGTGCGGGCCCCCTTCTTCAGCACCTGGCGCGTCGGCACCCCCGAGCGGCAGCGGCAGACCGTCGACGCCATCGCCCGCACCTGGGAGCGCCGCCCCTGGCCCGCGGACGACCTGCTGAGCTACCACGTCTACACCGGCCACGACGGCAGCACGCTCCTGCACCACTCGCAGTGGACGAGCGAGCAGGCGTACGAGGCCTTCGTCAAGACGCACCGGCAGGAGCGCGTCGACGAGATCGACACCGCCGTGCCGGGCATCGAACGGCTGGGGCTCGGCCGGTACCGGCGGTACCGCGGCCTCACCCGGGAGGACAGGGCGGCGCTCGTTCCCGGCTGCGTCGTCATCGTCGGCGTCGAGTTCGACGGACCCGACCCCGAGCGGCAACGCGCGTGGGTGGACGCGGTCCTCGAGGCACTGGAAAGCGATCCGGAGCCCGCCCCCGGCGGCATCTCCGCCCACTTCCACCTCAGCACCGACGGCACCCGGGTCCTCAACTACGCCGAATGGGAGAGCGCCCAGGCCCACATAGACGCCCTCGCCGCGCCCGGCGACGGCGTCGGCTCGGCGACGGCCGCGTGGGAGCGGGTGCGGAACTGGCCGGGGCTGAAGAGCAGCACGGTCGAGCGCTACGACCACGCCCTCGGCCTGGTGCCCGGGTAAGCCCCCTGCCGTCACGGACGGAACCGCAGCACCTGCGGGTCGTGGTCGCTGATCTGGTCGGGGAACTCGGCGTTGATGTGCACGCTGTCGTAGGACAGGTGCCCGCCGCGCCGGATCGACGGGCTGACCAGGATCTGGTCGAGGACCTGGCTGTTGCCCTGGTAGACGTACGAGTAACGCTCGCTCGTCGGCAGCGACTTGACCGCCGACCACAGGGCGCCGCCGTCCTCCAGGATCCTCGCCGTCCCGGAGAACTCGAAGTCGTTGATGTCGCCGAGGGCGATGACGTCCGCGTTCTTCTGGGCGGCCAGGATCTCCTTGACGAAGGTGTTCACGACCGTCGCCTGGGCGTGGCGCTGGGTCTCCGAGCCGCGCGCCGGCGGCTGGTACTGCGCGGTCAGGCCCTGGTCGCCGCCCTTGGAGTTGAAGTGGTTGGCGATGACGAAGACCGTCCGGCCGCGGAAGACGAACTCGCCGGCCAGCGGCTTGCGGCTGTCCTCCCAGGCCGCGTTCGCCGGGTCGACGCGGCCGGGGGAGTGCGTGAGCGCCGCCTTGCCGCGCACCTTCGTCACCCCGGTCGCGGTGGTCGCGTCGCCCGCCGCGCGGTCGGTGAAGGAGACCCGCTGAGGGTTGAACAGGAACGCCTGGCGGATGTTGCCGCCGGGCTGGCCGCCGTCCTCGCCGTCGACCGGGTCGATGCCGCGCCACTCGTAGCGCGGGCCACCCGCCGCGACGATCGCGTCGATCAGCTTGCCGACCGTCGCGTCGGCGGCCACCGTGCCGTCGTCCTTGACGCCGTTGTTGTCCTGGATCTCCTCCAGGGACACGATGTCGGGCGACTTCAGGTGGTGCACGATCGCGTCGGCGTGCGCGGCGAAGGTGGCGTCGGACGGGTCGAGGTTCTCGACGTTGTACGTGGCCACCGCCAGCTCGCGGTCGCTCTGCGCGCGCGTCGACTCGCGCTCGGTGCCGCCGCTCTCCAGGGCGCCGATCTCGCCCGCGACCAGCGTGTAGCCGCCGTACTGGTTGTAGTCCAGCGGGCCGGCGGTCGTGCCGGCGAGGGTGTCGCCCACGGTGGCGACGGGGAAGTCGGCCGGCTTGCCCAGGGACTGGATCTGGAGCCGGCCGGTGTTCTGGGAGTCGTAGGAGCCGTAGACCGTGCCGCCGCGCCGGTTGGCGTTCTCCCACGGCTTCACCGTGACCCACAGCTCGGTGTGCGGGTCGGAGGCGCCGACCACGCGGGCGTCGGAGACCTTGACGTTCATGCCCTCCAGGGACTCGTAGTAGTCCAGGGCGTACGCCGCCGGGCGCAGCGGCAGGGCGTTGACCGAGCCGTTCGCGGCCGGGTCGCCCTCGGGGGCGTAGGCGCGCGGCACGGACCGGGCGGAGACGGTCGTCGCGGCCGGGACCGGGTTGCCGCTGGAGACGACGGTGACCGTCGGACGGGTGATCTCGGTCAGCGACTGGTTGCCGGACGAGGTGCCGCCCGGGACGAACTCCGTGACCGTGCCGGAGACGGTGACCGCGTCACCGACGGCGACCTTCGGGGTGGAGCTCGTGAAGACGAAGACGCCCTCGCTGGTGGCCGGATCCGCGTCCGGGCGCGGGTCCTGCATCCAGAAGCCCCTGGAGGAGCCGTAGCCGCGGACGCCGGTGACGATTCCGGCCACGTCCGCGACCTGCCTGCCGGCGTACGGCGACAGCCGGGTCGTGCCCTGGACGTCGTGGATGCGCACCGAGTCGGCGTGCGCGGGCGAGGTGAGGACGACGGTGGACGCCGCCGAGCAGACGGCGGCGACGGTGAGCGCGGCGAGGCGCGCGGAGGACTTGCTGGCCAACGGGATCCCTCCGGGGACGTGACGGAGCGCCGGGACGAGGGTGGGACACGAGTGGGACGCGAGGGGCCACAGGGTCCGTACGGACCTGGGTGAACACTTGTCCCCCCGCTTTCTACGCGCGTCAATCTCCTGCCTGCTCGGCCCGGTTGTCAAGGTTTCGGCCATGTACGGCACCCGACGGGGAGATGAACCGGGCGGCATCGGTGGAAACCCGTCTAGGCTGAGCGGCTGAGCCGTACGGCGGCGAGGACGGCCGTACGGCGGTCGAGGCGCGCGAGGAGAAACAGCCGATGTCAGACAGCTCCACCCTGCCGCCCGCACGGCTGCGACCCGAAGCGGAACTGGCCCGCGACGCGCTGTCCACGCCGGTGCTCTCCCGGGCCGCCCGGCTCGCCCGCTGGGCCGGGCCGGACACCCGCGTCGACGCCGGCGGCGGGCTCGTCGAGGAGCAGCTCCCGGCGGCGGCCGAGGTGCTCGGGCTGACCGGGGACGACGCCGCGGCGTACGCGAGCGAGGCGTGGCGGATCGCGGTGGACACCGGGCTGGTGGAGATCACCGACGAGGAGAAGGGCACCGTCACGCCGGGCGAGGACCTCGCCCTGCTCACCGGCGGTTCCCCGCAGGACGTTCTCGGCGTGTGGCTCACCGCCCTGGAGACCGTGCTCGCCGACGCGAGCGTGCCCGACCTGGACGACCTGGTCGACGCGATGGCCGAGGGCGGCGAGATCGACCTGACCTCCCTCGACTGGGACCCGGAGTCCGAGACCGAGTTCCTCGACGGCGTGCTCGGCAACCTGTACCTGCTCACCGTCGGCGAGGACGGGTCCGGCGACACCCCGGTGCCGCTGCCCGCGCTGGCCGCGTCCGTCATCGTCCCCGGCGACATGGCCGAACCCACCAACGACGTGCTGGAACAGGTCTCCGACGCGATGATGCGCCTGGACGACCAGTTCCGGCTGCTGGAGCCCATCGGCCTCGTCACGTACCAGCCCGTGGACGAGGCCCTGATGGCCGACGCGGACGAGGAGCCCGCGGCGCCCGTCGACGAGACCGACGTCGCCCGCTACGGCATGGTCCGCCTCACCCCGCTCGGACTGTACGGACTGCGCACCAGGCTGCAGGAGGCCGGCTTCGAGGCACCCGCCGTCGGAGACCTCGTCGACAAGGGCGCCGACGCGCTCCTGGACGGCACGGCGTCCTTCCCGCCGGCGTCGGCCCACGCCGAGACCGAACGGTGGCTGGCCCGGCGTGAACCGCTCGCCGCGGCGCGCGAACTGCTGGCCGCGGCCCGCGGCTCGGACTCCGGCGCGCCCCTGCGCCGGCTGCGCTGCCAGCAGGCGCTGTCCCTGGTCGGCGCCGGGGCCGAGCCCGCGCTGCGGGAAGTCCTCGACGACGCGGAACTCGGGGGTCTGGCCCGGGTCTGGCTGACCGAGCACGGAGCCCGGGACGTGCCCGCGCCGTCGCAGGAGATGGTCTTCTGGCTCACCGTCGACACGGTGGCCGCGCAGCTCGCCGCCGAGGGCAACTCCGAGGAACTGCGGTCCCTGGTACAGGGGCTGGCCATGCAGCACAGCGGATTCTTCGACACCGCCTGGCGGGTCGAGCACCCGGCCACGGCGGACGTCCTGGAGGCGATGGGGCGGCTGCACCCCGACAAGAAGGTCGCCAAGGAGGCGCGGAAGGCGGCCTTCAAGGCGAGGTCGCAGCAGGGGGGTTGAGCGGTGCGCGGGGTGGCCGGGGTGTCCCGGAGCCCTTGGTCCGGCGGACCGGCGGGTGGGTGACGCGGCCCGGCGCTTGCCGGACGCCGCCGCGCCCGCCCGTGCCGCCCTTGGCGGCACGCATGCCGCGGTGACGCATGGCTGCGGGGTGCTGCCCGGTGTTCGCGGGGTGTCGCCGCGCCGACCCGTGCCGCCCTTGGCGGCACGATCGCCCGCGGCTATGAAGAGGCTGGTCGTGTTCGGTTCAACTTCTGTTCAGACATGGCCGGAAACGTGACGCCGAACCGAGGTCCGCCACCCTCGACGGCACGCTCATCGTCACAGGAGACACCATGTCGCTCACCCGCAGGGACTTCGCCAGCCGATCCGCACTCACCGGTGCCGGAGTCGTACTGGCGGGCAGCGTCGGCGCCCTCGCCACCGCCCCGCAGGCCCTCGCGTCCACCGACACCGGGAGCGCGGAAGAGGCGCGCGGCCAGGGCCACGGTCACGGCCACCACCACGGCGGGGTCGGTTACGGACCGCTGGTCCCCGACCCGGACGGCATCCTCGCCCTGCCCGCCGGCTTCCGGTACGAGATCGTCACCTACTGCGGCCGGACCAAGCTGGAGACGGGCGAGTACACCCCCTCCAACCACGACGGCACCGCCGCCTTCGAGGGCCCGCGCGGCACCACCCTCCTCGTCAACAACCACGAACTCGCCGGCCCCCGCACCAAGTGGGACCACCCCGTCCCGCTCACCGAGGGCCTCGTCTACGACCCCGCCGCCGCCGGCGGCTGCACGGTCGTCGAGGTCCGCCGCGGCGGCCACGTCGCCGAGTGGGTCGGCATCGCCGGCACCGCCACCAACTGCGCGGGCGGCAGCACCCCGTGGGGCACCTGGCTGACCTGCGAGGAGACCGAGGACAAGGCCGGCAAGAACGGCATGACCAAGGACCACGGCTACGTCTTCGAGGTCGACCCCGAGGACCGCCGTGCCAACCGGAACCCCAAGCCGGTCAAGGCGCTGGGCCGTTACGCCCACGAGGCCGTCGTCGTCGACCCCAAGCGGGGCCACCTCTACCTCACCGAGGACGCCTCCGGCCCCAACGGCCTGTTCTACCGCTGGACCCCGCCGGAGGGCTTCCGGCACGGCCGGGGCCGGCTGCGCACCCTCGCCGACGACGCCGGCGTCCTCGAGGCGTTCAAGTGCTTCGACTCCGGCGGCAAGTTCGTCGACGACCTCTCCCGCGCCACGAAGACCGGCACCGTCTACGGCGTCGACTGGGTCGAGGTCCCCGACCGTGACGCCAGGACCACGTCCGTGCGCAAGCAGTTCACCGACGGCCAGGTCACCCGCGCCCGCAAGCTGGAGGGCATGTGGTGGGCCGACGGCGGCGCCTACGTCGTCTCCTCCTTCGCCCGGGACGAGAGTCCCCGCCCGCACGACGGCCAGGTCTGGTTCTACGACCCCAAGCGGCGCACCCTCACCCTGAAGGTCCTCCTCGGCGTCAACCCCGACCCCTCCGCGGACGGCGCCTTCGACGGCCCCGACAACATCACCGTCTCCCCCTACGGCGGCCTCGTCATCGCCGAGGACGGCGACGGCGTCCAGCACCTGTTCGGCGCCACCGACAGCGGCCGCACCTACCCCATCGCCCGCAACGAGCTGAACATCGGTTCCGAGGAGGAGCCCGAGTACAGCGAGTTCACCGGCGTCACCTTCTCGCCCGACGGCCGCACCCTGTACGCCAACATCCAGACGCCCGGCATCATGCTCGCCATCACCGGGCCGTGGAAGCGGCACAAGCGCGGCAATTAATTCGCTCGCCCGGCCGACGGCCGCCCTCCTAGAGTGATGAACGTCCAGGTGCGAAGGCAGGACCTACTTCCACTCATCATGGGGCGGCCACGGGTTCGAGTCCCGTCACCGGCACGACGCGCCGGTGTAGCTCAGGGGACAGAGCACCTTGTCGGTTCCGCCGACCTGAACTCTGGACACCGAAAACCTCACGCACCTCCCGGTGCGCGGGCCACGGCTACTTCTTCTCTGAAAAGAACCGATGCCGCGGCCGACCTGATCTCGGGAGGCGCGGCGAACGGCAGGGTGCCCGGTGCGCAGGCAGCGGATACTTCCTTGACCGGAATGCTGCGGGGTTCGAATCCCCGTCACCGACTCCGGGTCGGTGTAGCTCAATGGGAAGAGCGTTCGGATAGTCCCGTCGTCGATTCCGACCTCGGGCACCCTTCCTTCGCCACGCCTCCCTCCGAACGAATTCGGGGGAATTCACCATGGCGCGATTCAACACCAAGGCCGCGAAGGCGCAGCCCACCTCGCGCGTGACGTCGACGGGCCGCGTACTCCGCACCCACCAGGGCGGCCGGGGCCGCGAGCGGGACGCGCGCTCCGAACTCTTCCTCCTCTCGGTCGGCAACTTCGTGTCCCAGCAGACCTTCTACGAGTCCGGCGCCGACCGAGACGACCGGTTCGTCGCGCTGGTGCGCGAACTCGCCGTGTCCGACCCGGCCTGGACGGCAGGCCTGCTCGGCTGGCTGCGCGGCGAGGGCAACCTGCGCACCGCCTCGATCGTCGGCGCCGCCGAGTACGTCAAGGCCCGCCTCGACGCCGGTTCCACCGACGGCCCCGCCAACCGGCAGGTCGTCGCCTCCGTGCTCCAGCGGCCCGACGAGCCCGGCGAGCTGCTCGCGTACTGGACGGCGACGTACGGCCGGGCCGTGCCCAAGCCGGTCAAGCGGGGCGTCGCCGACGCCGTACGGCGGCTCTACCACGGGACGTCGCTGCTGAAGTACGACACCGCGTCCAAGGGGTACCGCTTCGGCGACATCCTCAACCTGGTGCACGCGGTGCCGGACCCGGCCAAGCCGTGGCAGGGCGAGCTGTTCCAGTACGCGCTGGACCGCCGCCACCACCCCGACACCGCGGTACCGCCCGCCTCGAGCCGCGTCCTGGTAGCGCACCGCGAGCTGATGGCGCTGCCCGTCGAGCGGCGGCGGGCGGTCGTCACCGCGCCCGACGGCGCCGAGCGGCTCGCGGCGGCGGGCATCACCTGGGAGATGCTGGCCGGCTGGCTCCAGGGGCCGATGGACAAGGCGGCCTGGGAAGCGGTCATCCCGTCCATGGGGGCGATGGCGCTGCTCCGCAACCTGCGCAACTTCGACGAGGCCGGCGTGTCCGACGAGGTCGCCGCCCGGGTCGCGGCACGGATCAGCGACCCGGACCAGGTGGCGCGCTCGCGGCAGTTCCCCTTCCGCTACCTCGCCGCCCACCAGCACGCGCCGTCGCTGCGCTGGTCGTACCCGCTGGAGCAGGCGCTCGGCCACTCGCTGGCCAACGTGCCCGCGCTGCCCGGCCGGACCCTGGTCCTCGTGGACCGCTCGGGCTCGATGTTCTACGACCGGATCTCGGACCGCTCCCGGCTCACCCGGGCCGACGCGGCGGCGGTCTTCGGCACGGCGCTCGCACTGCGGGCGGCGGACGCGGACCTCGTTCAGTTCGGAACCTCGAGCAGTCGCGTGGCGTTCCGCCGGGGCGAGTCGGTGCTGAAGGTCCTGGGCCGCTTCGGGAACCTGGGCGGCACCGACACGACCGAGGCGGTCCGGCGGCACTACAGGAAGCACGACCGGGTGCTGATCGTCACCGACGAGCAGTACGCGTACAGCCGGTACGGCGGTCCGACCGAGCAGGTCCCGGCGGACGTGCCGGTCTATACCTGGAACCTCGCCGGGTACCGGGCGGGCCACGGCCCGTCGGGGAAGACGAACAAGCATGTCTTCGGGGGCCTCTCGGACGCGGCCTTCCGGATGGTTCCACTGCTCGAGGCGGCCCGGGACGCCGACTGGCCCTGGGCGGCGGCCTGAGGACGCCGGACCGCGCGGCCCGCACCCCTCAGCACGACGGGTGCGGGCCGCGCCCTTGTCCGCGCCTTCGTCCGCCCACCGGTCCGCGCGAACTCCGCGCGGTAGGCTGCCGGGGAGGTTTCCGGCGGGCAGGGAGTAGTGGGATGGCGCAGGTCAGACCCATGCGTGCGGATGCCCGGCGCAACCGTGAGCGGTTGCTCGCGGTGGCGGCTCAGGCCTTCGCCGAGCGTGGTGAGGGCGCCTCGCTGGACGACATCGCCAAGCGCGCGGGGGTCGGCGTCGGCACGCTGTACCGGCATTTCCCGACGCGCCGGGCACTGCTGGAGGCCGCCTGTCTGGAGCGGATCGAGGCCATCGCCGCCCGTGCCGACGTGATCGCGGCCGGTCGGCCGGCGGGCGAGGCGCTCGTCGCGTGGCTCGACGAGCTGGCCGTCGGGATGCTCCAGGTGCGCGGACTGAAGGCGCTGCTGGGCACGGCCGTCACCGGCGGCGGGGCCGCGGTGGGCACGGCGTGCGGTGACTGTGTGCGGGGCGCGGCGGCGCGGCTGGTGCGGGCGGCACAGGAAGCCGGTGCCCTGCGGCCGGACGTCGAACCGATCGAGGTACTGCGGCTGCTGCACGGCGTCGTGACGGCGTCCGAGGCGGTCGGCGAGGTCGACGGGACGGCCGTGCGGCGGTATCTGTCGCTGCTCATGGAGGGACTGGCGCGGGCGTAGAGAGCCCGGGAACGCGGAGGGCCGGGCAGGGGCGTCCGGGGACGCCGGCGCCCCTGCCCCGGTCTCCCTACAGCGCCTGGGCCGCCGGCTTCACCATGCCCCGCACCGTGCGGGACTTGACGAAGTCGCCCATGGCGGTCATCTCCCACTCCCCGGAGAACTGGCGGATCAGCTTGGCCATCATCACGCCGGTCTGCGGTTCGGCGCTGGTGAGGTCGAAGCGGACCAGCTCCTCGCCGGTCGCGGCGTCGAGGAGGCGGCAGTAGGCCTTGGCGACCTCCGTGAACTTCTGCCCGGAGAACGAGTTGACCGTGAAGACCAGGCCGCTGACCTCCTGCGGGAGCCGGCCGAGGTCGACGGTGATCACCTCGTCGTCGCCGCCTCCCTCACCGGTGAGGTTGTCGCCGGAGTGCCGGATGGCGCCGTTCACGATCTGGAGCTTGCCGAAGTAGCAGCTGTCGATGTGGTTGCGCTGCGGGCCGTACGCGATGACCGACGCGTCCAGGTCGATGTCCTTGCCGCGGTAGGCGGGCTCCCAGCCCAGGCCCATCCGGACCTGGGAGAGCACCGGCCGGCCGTTCTTGACCAGGGACACGGTCTGGTTCTTCTGGAGGCTGACCCGGCCCTTGTCGAGGTTGATCTTCCCGGTGCCCGGGGCGGGCGCGGGCGGGGCGGCCGGCGGGGCCGGGGGAGCGGCGGGCATCGTCGGCGCGGCGGCGGGCGGGGCCGGCGGCGGGGTGACCGTCTGCGGCTGGGCGGGGGCCGCCGGTTCCTCCACCGTGACGCCGAAGTCGGTGGCGATGCCCGCGAGGCCGTCGGCGTAGCCCTGGCCGACCGCGCGGGCCTTCCAGGCGCCGTTGCGCAGGTAGACCTCCACGATCACCAGTGCCGTCTCGGTGCCGAGCTGCGGGGGCGTGAAGGTGGCGAGGACGGAGCCGTCGTCCGCGTTGCGGATGGTGGCGGTCGGTTCGATGCCCTGGAAGGTCTGGCCGGCGGCGTCCGGGCTGGCGGTGACGACGATCTTCTCGATGCCCGGCGGGACCGCGGTGGTGTCGACCGTGATCGCGTCCGGGGCGGTGCCGCCGCCGGAGCGGTAGGTCACGCCCGGTCCGGTGGGCTGGTTGTAGAAGATGAAGTCGTCGTCTGAGCGCACCTTGCCGTCGGCGGTGAGCAGCAGGCCCGATACGTCGAGCCGCACGGGCGCGGCGACGTCCACCGTCACGCGGGCGGCGGAGAGGGGGATGTTCGAGCCGGGGGTCATAGCTGTCATGCCGGGTGAACGAGCGAGGCCGTTTTACCGTTCCCTTACCCGGGGCCGATCGGGTCGGGGCCCGGAAGGCGGGGCCGGCCCCGGCGGCCGTCACGACGTGCCGCCCGCCGGCCGTGCCTCCGCCCGGCCGAAAGGCGAAGTGGCGTCTATCACTTCGTTTTTTGCCCGCTCGGAGAGCGAATGGGCGACTTGCTCGAAGATGTGGGTCTGGACCGCCCGGCGACCCCTGCGTAGGGTCACTCCGCTTACTGGATCTTCACGAAATTCTCAGATTGTAGGTACACAGGAGTGGTGAGACGCGGGCACCGCGGGGGAGCGGTGCGGGGGACAGCGGTGACAGCGGTCGCCCTGCCGGCAGCCGGCGGGGTGTGGGGCGCGGCCCTCTCCGACACCTGGGCAGCCACCGTGCCGGGTGGTGCCGCCGAGGCGCGGGAGACGGCGTCGGGCGTTTCCGCCGACGAAGCGGCGCGCGGCAAGGCGTTCCGGCAGGACGATGCCCTGCGGGTCTACGCCGGTGTCCTCCCCGAGGCGGAGATCACCGAACTGGCGACCGTGTACGAGCCGCCCGTCGACATCGGCTGACGGCCTTTCCCTCCTTCCTTCTTCCTCCCTTTTTCCATCCACTCGCGGTGGGGGCCCGGCGACCCCGGGCCCCCACCGCTGCCCAGAATGCGAGACCTCACCTTGTCCGGCACACATCGCGTGCCGTCGTGGTCATGGAGCCGAGCGGGCCGTCGTCGTC
The DNA here is from genome assembly GCF_044764905.1 of Streptomyces sp. NPDC093586. NCBI lineage: Bacteria > Bacillati > Actinomycetota > Actinomycetes > Kitasatosporales > Streptomycetaceae > Streptomyces > Streptomyces sp. NPDC093586. The sequence goes on from NZ_JBIWJA010000013.1 coordinate 39,696, forward strand.
TGGCGACCGTCGCTCTGCCCGTGACCACGGCCATCGTCACCACCCTGCTGGGGGCGGCCCCGGTCCAGGCGTTCGAACGCGACCCCGGTCGCCTGGAGAAGCCCGACTTCGGCAGAGCCACGTCGTTCCGGGCCGAGCACCGGACCGTCGCCGACCCGACCCGCCAGGCCGCGGAGAAGACCAGAGAGCGGAGCACCCGCCCGGTCGTGTGGCCCTCGGCCGCCACCGCGAGCGTCGTCGTGCCGCCGCGGGCGGACACGGAGACCAGGGCCGGCCACCTGCCCGTCGCCCTCGGCCGGCCGCCGACCGCCCCGTCGGCCAAGTCCCCGGCGGCGGGCAGGGCCGCCGCGCCCGCGGCGGAACCGGCTCCGGAGAAGGCGGAGGTCCGCATCCTCGACCGGGCCGGGACGGCGAAGCTCGGCATCGAGGGCGTGGTCCTCACCGTGCGCCGCGCGGACGGCGGGACCGACCCGGCGGGCCTCTCCGTCGACCTCGACTACAGCGGCTTCGCCCACGCCTACAGCGGCAACTGGGCGTCCCGGCTGCGGATCGTCCAGCTCCCCTCGTGCGCCCTGACCACGCCCGAGAAACCGGCCTGCCGCACCACGACTCCCGTGCCGTCCACGAACGACACGGCGGAGAAGACCGTCACCGCCCAGGTGACCACGCCGAAGGCGACCACCGCGCAGGCCCGCGGCGCCGGCGCCTTCACGGTCCTCGCGGCGTCGGCCGGCACCTCGTCGGACCAGGGCACGTACGAGGCGACCCCGCTGTCGCCGTCGGCGACGTGGACGGGGGGCGGGTCCAACGGCGACTTCACCTGGTCGTACCCCATGGACGTCGTGCCGGCTCCCGCCGGGCCCGTGCCGTCGGTGTCCATCGGCTACTCGGCCCAGAGCGTCGACGGCCGTACCTCCTCCACCAGCGCCCAGCCGTCCTGGGTCGGCGAGGGTTTCGACCTGCCGACCTCGTACATCGAGCGGTCGTACGGCTCGTGCGACGACGACGGCCAGGACAAGAAGTACGACCAGTGCTGGAAGGAGGACAACGCCTCCATCGTCCTGAACGGCAAGTCCAGCACCCTGGTCCTGCTCGACAAGGCCAAGGGCACCTGGCGCCTCCAGGGCGACGACGGCGAGCGCGTGGTGCGCACCACCGGGGCGTCCAACGGCGACGACGACGGTGAGCAGTGGACCGTCACCACCACCGACGGCACCCAGTACGTCTTCGGCAGGAACCGCCTGCCGGGCTGGACGAGCGGCAAGCCCGAGACCAACTCGGTGTGGACCGTCCCGGTGTTCGGCGACGACTCGGGCGAGCCCGGCTACGACGCCGGCACCAGCTTCTCGGCGAGGGCCAAGACCCAGGCGTGGCGCTGGAACCTCGACTACGTCGTGGACCCGCACGGCAACGTCATGACCTACTGGTACGACAAGGAACTGAACTCCTACGCCCAGAACGGCACCACCGGCAAGGGCACCGAGTACGTCCGCGGCGGCCACCTCGAGCGCATCGACTACGGCCAGCGCACCGACACCGTCTTCTCCACCACGCAGCCCGCCGCGGCCCGCGTGAAGTTCACGGTCGCCGAGCGGTGCATCCCGGTCACCGGCGGGGAGACCTGCGGCTCGCTGACCGAGGGGAACCGCAACGCCTGGCCCGACGTTCCCTACGACCAGATCTGCAAGAAGGACACCGTCTGCACCGACCAGGCGGCTCCGTCCTTCTTCTCCCGCAAGCGCCTCACCGGCGTCACCACGCAGGTGTACAAGGGCACCGGCACCGGCGCGGACACCGACTACCGGGACGTGAACCACTGGGCCCTGGACCACTCCTTCCCGGACCCGGGCGACGGTTCGAACGCCGGGCTGTGGCTGAAGTCCATCCAGCACACGGGCAAGTCGGGCACCCCGGTCGCGCTGCCGGCCGTCACCTTCTCCGGCATCCAGCTCCACAACCGCGTCGACAAGACCGGTGACAGCGTCCCGCCCTTCATCAAGTGGCGTGTCCGCACGGTCACCTCGGAGACCGGGTCGGTCCTCACGGTCAACTACTCCGACCCGGAGTGCGTCGCCGACACCGGCATCCCGGCCGCCCTCGACAAGAACACCAAGCGCTGCTACCCGGTGAAGTGGATCCCGCCGTCCAACCCCACCCCCGGGACCGACCCCCAGCCGCGCACCGACTGGTTCCACAAGTACGTCGTCACCCAGGTCACCGAGTCCGATCCGACCGGCGGCGCACCGCTGAAGCAGACCGACTACACCTACCACGGCGGCGGAGCCTGGGCGTACGACGACCAGTCGCCCATCACCCCGGCCAAGTACCGGACCTGGGGCACCTGGCGCGGCTACCAGAAGGTCACCACCACCACGGGCGAGGCGGCGGGCGTCCGCTCCAGAACGACCTCCCTGTTCTACCGGGGCATGCACGGCGACAAGCAGCTCGACGGCGGCACGCGCACCGAGACGGTCACGGACTCCACGGGCACCTCGGTCGACGACGAGGAGCAGTACGCCGGGCAGGTGCGCGAGGCGATCACGTACGACGGCACGACCGGAGGCGAGGTCTCCGGCACGATCACCACACCGTGGTCGCAGAACACCGCCACCGCCACGCACTCCTACGGAACCGTCCGCGCCCACATGACGCGCACGGGCAAGGAGGTCAAGCGCACGCCCCTGTCCGGCGGCGGCGCCGTCACCTCGACCGTCACCACGACCTACGACCCGCAGAGCGGCCAGCCGCTGACGGTGGAGACCGAGGGCGGCGGGGTGAAGGACTGCACCCGCACCGAGTACGCCAAGAACACCACCGACTGGCTGCTCACCTACGTCAAGCGCACGGAGAAGGTCTCCGTCGGCTGTGCGGTCACCCCCAGCCGCACCGGTGACCCGAAGACCACCCAGGTCGTCTCCGACGTCCGTACGTCCTACGACGGCCAGCCCTACGGCACGGCCCCCACGAAGGGCGACGTCACCGCCCAGCAGCGCGTCACCGGCTACAGCGGCACCACCGCCCAGACGCAGACCGTCCTGACCGCGAAGTACGACGCGCTGGGACGGCTCACCGACCAGTGGGACACCGGCGGGAACCGCACCGACCACATCGAGTACACGCCGGCCGGCGGCGGGCCGCTCACCGAGAAGAAGGAGGTGAACGCCCTCGGACACACGGTGACGACACGGATCGCCCCCGACTGGGGTTCGAACACGGTGAGCGTGGACCCGAACGGCAGGCGCACCGAGAGCGCCTACGACGGGCTCGGACGGCTCACCGACGTCTGGCTCGCCGACCGGGACCGCTCCGGGGGACAGTCGCCCAGCCGGAAGTACGAGTACAAGATCCAGAAGGGCTCCGCGTCCTGGGTGGCCACCAAGACGCTCAACAACGACGGCACCACCTACCAGACGGCGTACGCGATCTACGACGCTCTGCTCCGGCCCCGCCAGACGCAGACGCCGGCGGCGGTGGGCGGCGGTCGCGTCGTCGCCGAGACCAAGTACGACACGCGCGGTCTGGCCGTCGAGTCCTCGGCCGACTACATCGACACCACGGCCCCCTCCGGCCGGCTGGCCGACCTGCTGACGGCCTCGCCCGCCGGCACCCGCACCGTGTACGACGGTGCCGGACGGCCCACGGTCCAGATCAACCTGGCGCTGGGCAAGGAGCACTCCCGCACCACCACGACGTACGACGGCAACGCGACCACCGTCGAACCGCCGGCCGGCGCGTCCGCGGTGCGCGAGACGGTCGACAGCCGGGGCCGTCTCGCCGAGAAGCGGGAGTACGAGGGCAGCAGGGCCACCGGCGCCTACACCCGCCTCACCTACTCCTACGGCCGCGCCGACCAGCTCACCAAGGTGCAGGACGACGACGGCAACGCGTGGGAGTACGGCTACGACTTCCTCGGTCGTCAGACGAGCGCCAAGGACCCCGACGCCGGGGCGTCACGCAGGGAGTACGACCAGTACGACCAGGTCAGCGTCACCGAGGACGCCCGGGGCAGCATCCTCAGCCACACCTACGACGTGCTGGGGCGGCCGACCGGCCGGCTCTCGGGCCGCATCCCGGTGGTGGGCGGCGTACCGCAGATCGACGACTCCAAGTACCTGGCGCGCTGGTCGTACGACACCGTCGCGGCCGGGCAGCCGACGTCCTCGATCCGGTACGAGGGCGGTAAGAACGGCAAGGTCTACGCGACGACCAACGCCGCCTACGACCCGCTCTACCGGGTGCTGAAGGAGCAGTACACCATCAGCACCGGTGAGGGTGCGGTGGCGGGAACCGGGACGTACTCGATCACCAACGCGTACAACCTGGACGGCACGCTCCAGAAGCGGACCATCCCCGCCATGGGCGGGCTCGGGCAGGAGGTGCTCACCTACGGCTACAACGAGCAGCGTCTGCCCACCACGCTGGACGGCCTGACCGGCATCGTCCGGGGCACGGACTACCTGCCGGCCGGAGAGCGCATCCGCGTCACCCTCGGGGTCTCCTCCACCGCCAGGTGGACGGAGATCAACAGCTCCTACGAGGACGGCACCAAGCGACTGGCACGGCAGACCGTCGTCTCGGAGTCCCACAGCGGCACGGACGCGGACACGTACTACCGCTACGACCTCGCCGGCAACCCGGTCGAGATCGACGACCGCTCCACGGCCGCCGGCGACAAGCAGTGCTTCTCCTACGACGGGCACCGGCGTCTGAAGAGCGCGTGGACCGCCGGGACCGACTGCGCCACCGCGCCCACCGCCTCGGGCGTCACAGGCGTCGCACCGTACTGGAAGTCGTACACCTACGACAGCGCGGGCAACCGCAAGACCGTCACCGATCACCTGGCCGCCGGCGGTCCCGCGACCACGACGTACGCCTACGACCAGAACACGGCCGAGGGGACGCCCCGCCCGCACCTGCTGGGATCCACCACGACCAGTCCCGCCGATCCGCGGGCCCCCCGGACGAGCTACACCTACGACGAGTCCGGCAACACCACGACACGGGCGATCGGGGACAGGACCCAGAGTTTCGAGTGGGGGCCGGAGAACAACCTCGTCAAGGTGACCGAGGCGGGCAGCGCGGAGACGACGTTCCTCAACGACGCCAACGGCAACAGGCTCATCCGCAGGGACGCCACGGGCACCACGCTGTACCTCGGCGAGACGGAGCTGCGGTACGACAGGGCGACCGACAAGGTCCAGGCCACCCGGTACTACTCGCACGGCGGGCAAGTGGTCGCCGTCCGCACGCCCCAGTCGCTGACCTGGACGAGCGCCGACCACAACGGCACGTCGAACGTGCAGGTCGACGCGACGACCCAGGTGGTCACCCGGCGGTACTCGGAGCCCTTCGGCGAGACGCGCGGTACTCAGCCGGCGCGTTGGGCCGGTGACAAGGGCTTCGTCGGCGGCACGCAGGACCCCACGGGCCTCACCCATCTCGGCGCGCGCGACTACGACCCGGTGACGGGCCGGTTCATCAGCGCCGACCCGGTCGCGGACCTGAAGGATCCGCAGCAGATCAACGGATACGCCTACAGCAACAACAATCCGGTCGCCTTCGCCGACCCGGACGGCAAGTTCTTCCTGTCGTACGTCTTCGCGCTCATCCGGCTGATCAAGGCGATCATCAGGTACGTCGCCGCGGCCGTGCACACGACGTACCGGCAGAGCTCGAGCCACCGCGCCTCCCGGGGCGGGTCACGCACCGGGCTCTCGGCCTCCGGAAGCGCGAGCTTCGCCTCCGCGTCCGGCGGTGGGGACAACTGCCCGGCGATCCAGCGCAACTACGGGATCTGCAACAACAAGGAACCCGAGAACCCCAAGTCGCTCGGTCAGTCGCTCAAGGACATGGCCGGAGGGATCGGTGACTTCCTCACGGGCAGCGCCGACGCCTTGGAGTACGCGACCGAGCCGTGGTGCTGGTTCGGCGCGGACTGCGGAGTGCAGGAGACGTACCGCGAGAAGGCGAAGGAAGCCGGTGTCGAGGTCGGTTCCAAGGAGTACAAGGACACGGCCGAGGCGGCCGAGACGGTGTCCTTCCTGGCCGGTGGCTTCGGCGCCCTGAGAGCACTCGTCAAGCGGGCGCTCAAGGGCGGCACGAAGGCCCCGGACATGCCCGACAGCAAGCCGGAGGCACCCAGAAAGCCGGTCAGGCCGACGAGTCCCGACGAGGCTGCAGACATGCTCAGGGACCTCCCGAGATGGGGTTCCGGACACAAGCGCGACGCGGTGCACAGGGCAGCCGACTTCGCGATCGACGATGTTGCCTCCAAGGGCACCGTGTTCGAGCGTGTGGGCGGGGACAAGCGCCCCTTCACGATCGTTCAGGTTCCCGGCGGCATGAACGGCAAGACTGGTCGCTTCGAATGGATCATCGAGGAGCGCAGTGGTCACCTCGTGGTGAGTCATCAGCGATTCGTCAAGAACGGAACCATCAACGGTATCCCGAACAAGCCGTAGGCTGCGCTGCCCACCGAAGGCGAACCGGAGAAGAGCACGTGGTAGACGAGAACGACAACTGGCAGATGCGTCTGAAAGGAGCGGTCGAGCAATACGAAGAGGGGAGGCTCGGGCTGGACCGTCTGGCCGAGACCCTCTTGGCCCTCGTGTCCGACGCGACATCCGGCAGGGGCGCGACCTATGAGGTGGCCTGTGAACTGGCGGCGGAGCTCGAAAGGCACCACGACCTTCGGACCTCACCGTGGAACACGCCGGACGACGTGGGACCCGACGACGAGAGGGACCTGGCGGAGACAGTGGCCGAGGTGCGGAAGCTGACCACGGCCTAGCCCGCTTCGGGAAAGCCCCCGGCGCGTGGCAGTCACGACGTGTTGGCAGTTCTGCCCGGAGGCGTACGACGGCCCCTGTCGCCCGGACTCGGTCCGGGCGACAGGGGCCGTCGCTCACTTCGCGCTCCGCACGGTACCGCCCTTCGACGTCATGGACGGAGCGCCTGCGCGGACACTCAGCCGATGTCGACCGGCGGCTCGTCGACGGTGGCCAGGCGGGTGATCTCCTGTTCGGACAGGACGCCGGCGTAGACCCGCAGGTCGTCGAGCTGGCCGGGGAACTGGTTGCCCCACTGGGCGTTGTCGTGGCGGCGGCCGCGGCCGACCATCATCGGACCCGCCGGCTGGAAGGTGTTCGGCACGAACACGCCCTCCTCGGCCCCCTCGCGCTGGCCGGTGACGTACAGGCGGGCCGACTGGTTCGCCGAGTCGAACACGCCCACGACGTGGATCCAGCCACCGGGCGGGTTCATCTCGTCCGACGTCGTGATGCTCTTGCCCGTGGTCAGCGCGTCCTGGCCGAACACCCCGAAGTTCCAGTCACCGATGTCCTGGCCCGCCTCCTGCCGGTACCACAGGCGCAGCGAGTCGACCTGGGTGCCGGGGAAGGAGAACACGGTGGGGGAGTGGGCGATGCTCGTGTCCTCCAGCTTCGAGCCGGTGGCCAGGTTCACCCAGCCGGCGACCGTGTAGCTGCCGGAGGCGTCCAGCATCGCCGGCGCCGTCGCGTGGCCGTTCAGCTCCGCGTCCAGCTGCAGTACGTTGCCGTGCGCGGGGTCGTCGGTCGCGGTGAGGGCGGCGCCGGGCTGGAGGCTGAGATGGTTGCCCCGGCCCGTGGCGTCCGCGGCGACCGTGCCGGAGGTCTCGTCCATCGACCAGTGGGCCAGCAGTTCCGCCTCCGGCTGTCCCGTCTCCGGGTTCTCCATGTTGGTCAGCGGCGCCAGTTCGTCCGGGAAGACCACCCGGTTGTAGACCTGCACCTGGTCGATGGCCCCGTCGAACTGGTTGCGCCCCCAGCGGCCGATCTCGAAGGCGCCGTTCGCGGCCCACGGGGTGGTGAAGGCGGTCTCCGCCTCCAGCTTGCCGTTGACGTAGAGCCGGATCTTCTGCGCCTGCTGGTCGTACACGCCCGTCAGATGGGTCCAGGCGCCGAGGACCGGTGGCCGGCTGCCGACCGCCCGCACGATGGTGGTGTCGGCCTCCAGCGCGTCCGCGGCGTACCGGTTGAAGATCCAGCGGTCATAACCCGACGAGTAGTACAGCTGGAAGCCCCCGACGGTGGTGCCCCGTTGCGTCGCCACCGTGGCCTGGGTCCTGCTGGACAGCCGGACCCAGGCCGTGACCGCGAAACTCCCCGTGGTGTCCACGACCTTGCCGCCGGTCGTGGCCGAGGCGGAGGAGCTGGTGCTGCGGAACGCGGCACCGCTGCGGCCGTCCGCGTCCCACGACGCCGGACTCAGCGCCAGCGGGTGCGCGGGCCCCTGGGCGTTGGCCGCCGTGGTGCCGTCGGCCTCGTCGAACTTCCACACCGCGACCGGTGGCGCGGGCCTGGCGACGTTGAAGAGGTAGTCCCGTGAGGTTCCGGGGTTGCCGGCGGCGTCGTACGTCTGCACCCGCAGCGTGTTCGAACCCCGCTTGTCCGGGGTGACGGAGACCGTGTGGGTGGCCGTGTTCGCCGCGTAGGTCTTGTCCTGGATCCGGACGCCGTTCAGCCAGGTGACGTAGCGGCGGACGTCGGAGGCGTTCGCCGTGATCGTGAACTGTCCGGTACGGCCCACGCCGCCGTTCTCCGGGGAGCCGGAGCAGGTGGTGGCGGCGCACTCGGGATACACGCCGTTCACCGACGTCACGCCCGGCTGGGGCGGTCCCGAGGAGTCCACCTTGAAGTAGCAGCCGCTCGACCAGGGCCCGTACAGGTAACCGGTGCTGCCGCCGTAGGTGTACCGGTACTCGGTGCGGGCGTAGAAGCGGTACGTCTGCCCGTTGACCAGGGTCGGCGTCACCGTGCCCGCGGTGCCGCTGGCGGTCCAGGCGGACGGCTTCAGTGTCGTCGGGGTGGTGCTGCTGCCGGCGTAGAGGTCGAAGTTGGGGCGCAGGACGGCGTTGCCGCCGTCGGCCGAGACCGGAGTGGCCGTCAGGGTCGGCGTGGTGTCGCGGATGTACGCAGGACTCGACGAGGAGGAGCAGGCCACGTTGGGGTCCGACATCTTCACCGTGGACGGTTTCGTGCCGGGCGGCGTCACGTAGGTGATGGACAGCGTGGGCTTGCGCGTGCTGGTGCTGGCGTCGTCCTTGGGCGACATGAACTGCTTCCAGGCGATGGGGTCGCCCTCGTCCGCGCGCAGGCCGAGTGTCGTGTGGGTGTCCTTCGCCTTGGCCGTGTAGGCCACCGCAGCGGTGGCGTCGAACTCGACGTTGGCGTCCCGGCACGCGTCGGAGTACCCGTTGGCCGCGGACACCGTGTCGACCTTCGCCTTCCAGTCGGGCGGGGAACCCCAGTCGGTCGACGAGTAGATCTTGCCGGTACGCCACAGCTCGACGTTCTTCTTCGTGCAGTTCGCGGACCAGATCTCGTAGGCCGAGAACTGCGCGTGCAGGATCTTCTTGCCGGCCACCGAACGGGTGTCGAACTGGAAGAGCGACCGGACCTTCTTGTTGTCGACGTACGCGTCGTACCCCACGCCCAGGGCGTGGCTGGTGTTCCAGAACGAGGTGCTCGGCGAGTTCGACCACAGCGACGTCCAGCCCACGAGGGAGCCCCGGACCGTCGGCGGGTCGATGACCACCGGGTAGGAGGTCCTGCCGTTGTCCAGGAAGGACCGGTCCGGCACCACCGTGACCGCGTCGTCGGTCGCCGTCACCTCGGCCACCGCGGTACGCGACCCCGCCTCCGGGCTGACCGCGTCGACGGGATCCGTCCCTCCGGCCGCGCCGGGGGCCGCGGCCTCGGCCGCCGTGGTGGTACGCGAGAGGGCGGCTGTGGCCGACGGCTTCGAGCGGGCGGCGTCGGCGGCGGGGCCGGCGTCCCACATGAGCGGCGCGCTCCCCGTGAAGACCGCGTGCCCGCCGCCGTCGACGTAGGACACGCTGCGACCGGCCGTCCGCACGCCCAGGCCACGCGCTCGCACGGGATAGCGGATGGACCGCAGGGCCGGGTTCGCCGCCGCCTTGGGCGTGTGCACGACGAGGTTCTGGGTGAAACCGTCCGGTTGTGCCTGTACGACGAGGTCGACGTCGGGCAGGACGTCCTTGTAGACCGCGTGGGAGCCGTCGAGCACGGGCGCCGGCAGGTCCCACGGGGCGAACACCTCGTAGGTGTGGCCGTCCCGCAGGAACCGGACGAGCGGCCGGCCGCGGCCTCCGCCCGAGAGGGTCAGGTCCTGTGCGGCCTTCGGCCTCACCTGCCCGTCGGGCCGCCGCTCCAGCGTCGTGTCGACCGCCGTCCAGCGCTTGTCCCGCAGGACGCGCTGGGGCACCGCGGACAGCTCGGCCGTGAACGTCCCGTCGGTGTTGGCGAAGACCTGACTGGTCTCCGTGGTGAGTGGCGGGACCTCGACGCGCCGGCCCGTCCTCGCGGCCTCCTCGGACGCCGTCTGCTCCGCGGTCTTCGCCGGCTGCCGGTCGTCCGACCAGAAGTCCAGCCCCCTCGCCGCCCCGTCGGCCGCCGCGCCACCGGCCGGCCGGGTCCTCTCGGCACCTCCACCGTCCGCGGCGAGCGCGGGAGTCCCCGCGAGCGGCGGCAGCAGGCCGCCCATCGCCGCGGCCGCCAGAGCGACGCCGAGTATGCGTGATGCCGGGCGCCTGCGGCGTCTACCGGCCCTCGTGTTCATGATGGGCAACCCCTACCTGGTGCGAACAAGATCAGCGCCCGCAAGGTAAAGATCAGGTGAGTGGCTTGTCCAGAACGTGAAGGGCGGCCATAAAGGGGGAAGGCGTCTCAACCAGGTCAATGCGCGCTGTGATTAATGCCTCCCGGCCCGCACACACCTGGCGTGCGGCTCAGGGCACCACCACGATCTTCCTCCCCACCCCCGCCGCGAACTGCTCCAGTGCCTGCGGGTAGCGCTCCAGCGGGATGCGGTCGCTGATGAAGACGTCCGGATCGAGGACGCCGTTCGCGAACAGCTCCGCCGCGCGCTCGTAGCTGTGCAGGACGGCCATCGAGCCGGTGATGGTGATCTCCTGGTTGTAGATGCGGTACGGGTCGATCTGCACCCGCGTCGCGTAGTCCGCCACGCCGAACTGGAGGAACGTGCCGGCCTTGGCGACCCGTTCCAGACCGTCCTGGATGGCGGCCGCGTTGCCCGTCGCGTCGATGACGAGGTCCCAGCCCTGGGGGCGGTCCAGCTCGTCCGGCGTCGCGGCCGACGCCGAGACGCCGAGGCCGCGGGCCGTTTCCAGACGGGCCGGGTTGAGGTCCACCACGTCCACGCTCGCCGCGCCGGTCCGCTTGGCCAGCTCCAGCATCATCAGGCCCATCGTGCCCGAGCCGTAGATCAGGACGTGGGCGCCGAGGCGGGACCGCAGGACGTCGTAGCCGCGGACCGCGCAGGACAGGGGCTCGATCAGGGCCGCGTCCTCGGTGCGGACGTGCTCGGGGAGCTTCACGCAGTTCGCCACGGGTGCCACCGCGTACCGGGCGGCCCCGCCCGCCGTCGTCACGCCGATGGCCGCCCAGCGTTCGCAGAGGTTGTTGTGGCCGGTGCGGCAGTAGCGGCACTCGTAGCAGTACAGGGACGGATCGACCGCGACCCGGTCGCCGACCGACACCTCGGTGACCCGGGTGCCGACGCCGACCACCGCGCCGGCGAACTCGTGGCCCGGAGTGATCGGCAGCTTCGGCGCGAACTCGCCCTGAAGGATGTGCAGGTCGGTGCCGCACAGGCCGCAGGCCGCGACCTCGACGACGACCTCGCGCGGCCCTGGCGTAGGATCCGGGACCTCGCTGACGACGGCGCGGCCCACGGACTCGATGACGGCGGCCTTCATTTCACGGCTCCCAACGACAGGCCCTGGACCAGTTTGTCCTGGGCGGCGAACCCCGCGGCGAGCACCGGCAGGGAGATGACGAGCGACGCGGCGCACACCTTCGCCAGGAACAGGCCCTGGCTGGTGATGAAGCCGGTCAGGAAGACGGGGGCGGTCTCGGCGACCACGCCCGTCAGCACCCGGGCGAAGAGCAGTTCGTTCCAGCTGAAGATGAAGCAGATGAGGGACGTCGCGGCGATGCCCGGCAGGGCGATGGGGGCGACGACGCGCGCCAGGATCGTCGGCAGGCGCGCGCCGTCCACCCGGGCCGCCTCGATGATCGCGACCGGGACCTCGGCCAGGAAGGACTGCATCATCCACACCGCGATCGGCAGGTTCATGGAGGTGTGGAGGATGACGAGCAGCCAGATGTTGTCCAGCATGCCGGTGTTCTTGGCGAACAGGTAGATAGGGAGCAGGCCCGCGACGACCGGCAGCATCTTGGTGGACAGGAAGAAGAACAGGACGTCCGTCCACTTCCTCACCGGGCGGATGGAGAGGGCGTAGGCGGCGGGGAGGGCCAGGACCAGGACGAACAGGGTCGACGCGACCGACGCCACCGCCGAGTTGATCAGGGCGGGCCAGGGACTCGCGCCGCCGCCCGCGCCGAAGAACTCGCGGTAGCCGTCCAAGGTCAGCGAGGCGGCGAAGGACGGCGGGTTGGTGGCCGCGTCCTCCTCCGAGTGGAAGGAGGTCAGGGCCATCCACGCGAGGGGCAGGAAGAACACGATCCCGGCCAGCCAGGCGGCCAGGCCCAGGCCGGCGCCGCCCCTGCGGCGGACGGGCGCTTTCCGGGTGCGTACGGCGGCGGGTCGTACGGCGGTGGTGCTCATGCGCGGGACACCTCCTCGCGGAACAGGGACGACACCACGCGCAGCGCGAAGGTGGCGATGACGATCGAGCCGATGACGACCAGGACGCCCGCGGCCGAGGCGAGGCCGTTCTCGTGGGCCTGGTAGAAGCTCTGGTAGACGGTGTAGGGCAGGTTGGCCGTGCCCAGGCCGCCGGACGTGAGGGTGAAGACCGCGTCGAAGTTCTGGACGATGTAGATCGAGCCGAGCAGGGCGCCCAGTTCGAGGTAGCGGCGCAGGTGGGGGAGGGTGAGGTGGACGAAGATCTGCCAGTCGCCCGCGCCGTCCACCCGGGCGGCCTCGATCTGCTGCTGGTCCCGGCTCTGCAGTCCGGCCAGCAGGATGAGCATCATGAACGGCGTCCACTGCCACACCAGCGAGGCCTCGACGGCGAGCAGCGGGGTGTTCGAGATCCAGTCCGGCTGCGGGCCGCCGACGTAGTGCAACAGACCGTTGAGCAGGCCGTATTCGGGGTTGTACAGGACGTGTTTCCACAGCAGGGCCGCCGCCACGGGGACGACCAGGAACGGTGCGATCAGCAGGGTGCGGACCACGCCCCGGCCCTTGAAGCGGCGGTCGAGGAGCAGGGCGAGGGCCAGGCCGAGGACCAGGCTGGCGAGGACCACCGCCACGGTGAGCAGGATCGTCGTCCACACCGACTTGCGCAGGTCCGGGTCGGTGAGGACGTCGCCGTAGTTGGCGAGACCGGTGAAGCGGCGGGCGTCCGGGTAGAGGGAGTTCCAGTCGAAGAGGGAGATCACCAGGGTGGCCACGAAGGGCAGCTGGGTGACCGCGATCATGAAGATCAGGGCGGGGAGCAGCGGGGCCCGGGTGGCCCAGGCCTTCAGCCGGGAGGACGGCGGGCGGACGGTGGTGCGGACGTGGTCGGGTGCGGCCGCGGGGGCCGAGGCGGTGGTGGTCATCGGCCCTCGTACTCCTCTGCGATCTCCTCGGCGAGCTGTTGGGACTTCCTCAGGGCCGACTCGACGGACTGGCGGCCGGCGATGGCCGCGCTGATCTCCTGGGAGACCTTGGTGCCGAGGTCGGTGAACTCGGGGATGCCGACGAACTGGATGCCGGGCGCGGGGCGCGGCTGCACGCCCGGGTCGTTCGGCTTCGCGCCCTCGATGGCCTCCCGGGTCATCTCCTGGAAGGCGGCGGCCTCCTGGACGTAGTCCGGGTTCTCGTACGTCGAGGCGCGCTTGCCGGCCGGGACGTTCGACCAGCCGATCTCCTCGCCGACGAGCCGCTCGTACTCCTTGCCCGACGCCCAGGAGATGAACTCCCAGGCCTTGTCGTGATTGCGGGACGCCTTCTGGATGCCCCAGGCCCAGGTGTAGAGCCAGCCGGAGGAGCCGGTCTTCTCGACGGGCGCCGGCGCGTAGCCGATCTTCCCCTTGACCGGGGACTTGGCCGATTCCAGGGAGCCCGCCGCCGAGGTGGCGTCGTACCACATGGCGACCTTGCCCTGGGTGAGGTTGTTGAGGCACTCGGCGAAGCCGGACTGGGCGGCGCCGGACTCGCCGTGCTCGCGGACCAGGCCGACGTAGAACTTCGTCGCCTTCTTCCACTCGGGGGAGTCGAGCCGGGCCCGCCAGTCCTTGTCGAACCAGGTGCCGCCGAAGGTGTTGACGACCGTGGTCAGCGGGGCCATCAGCTCGCCCCAGCCGGGCAGTCCGCGCAGGCAGATGCCCTTCATGCCGGGCTCGGCGCCGTCCAGTTCGGCGGCGAGGTCCGCCACCTGGGTCCAGGTGGGGTGGGCGGGCATCGTCAGGCCCTTGGCGGCGAAGAGGTCCTTGCGGTACATGAGGAAGGACGACTCGCCGTAGAAGGGCTGGCCGTAGAGCTTGTGGTCGTCGCCGGTGAGGGACTCGCGCATCGGGCCGAGGATGTCCTTCTCGTCGTACGCCGGGTCCTTCGCGACGTAGGAGTCCATCGGCTGCAGCCACTCGTTGCGGGCGTAGATGGGGATCTCGTAGTTGGAGAGGGTGGCGACGTCGTACTGGCCGGCCTGGTTGGCGAAGTCCTGGCTGATCTTGTCGCGGACGTCGTTCTCCGGCAGGACGGTGAAGTTCACCTTGACGCCGGTCTCTTTCGTGAAGTGGGCGGCGGTGAGTTTCTGCAGCTCGGTCATCTGCGGGTTGTTGACCATCAGGACGTTGATGGAGTCGCCGCCCGACCCGGCTCCGCCCGCTCCGACCCAGCAGCCGGAGAGCAGCGGGGCGAGCAGCGTCCCTGCGGCGGCCGTGGCGAGCAGGGCCCGCGGCCTCCGTCGGCTCTGGGTTCGCATGGATCGCTCCTGAACATAGGTGACATATGGGGCGATGGCGGGCATGGGGGTGCCCTCGGGGGGACGCGGGCCGGGTCCTCAGACGCGGATGACCTGCGGTCCGAGCAGCGAGTAGCGGTGGGCCTCGGCCGTGGGCAGGAGGGTGCTGGTGACGATGGCCTCCAGCGTGCCGATCTCCGCGAAGCGGCAGAAGCTGACGGCGCCGAACTTGGTGTGCGTGCCGGCGAACACGGTGCGGCGGGCGGCGCGGACGGCCTGCGCCTTGACCTCGCTGACCGCCGGGTCGGGCGTGGTCAGGCCGTGCTCGCGGGAGATGCCGTTGGCGCCGATGTAGGCGAGGTCGATGACGAAGCCGGCGAGCATCTTCGTCGTCCAGTGGTCGACGGTGGCGAGCGTGCCGGGGCGGACCCGGCCGCCGAGCAGCAGGACGGAGGTGTCGCCGGCCTCGGCCAGGGCGCCCGCGACGGGCAGGGACGCGGTGACGACGGTCAGCGGCCGGTCCCGGGGGAGGGCCTCGGCGATGAGCTGCGGGGTGAAGCCCTCGTCGACGAAGACCGTCTCGGCGTCGCCGAGGAGGTCGGCGGCGGCGGAGGCGATCCTGCGCTTCTCGGGGACGTGGCTGGTGGCGCGGAAGGCGAGCGTGGTCTCGAAGCCGGCGCTCTCCACGGGATAGGCGCCGCCGTGGGTGCGGCGCACCAGGCCGTGGTCCTCCAGGGCGCGCAGGTCACGCCGTACGGTCTCCTTGGCCACGCCCAGTTCGGCCGCGAGCGCGGCGACGTCGACCGAGCCGGTGGCGCGGGCGACCCGCACGATCTCGCGCTGCCGTTCCTCCGCCGTCCTCGCGCCCATGCCGAACACCCGCCTCGCCGCCTCGTCGCCGCGTCCTTGCCCGTTCGGGCCCGCTGTGGCCCTGGGTGAAGTTGTACAGCGGCTCCGCGGCACTGACCAGGCTTGTTGCGGGCCCGATGCTGCCCGCTTGTGCCCGCTTCGGGCACCCGGTGCCCGTCGCGGACCTGGGGGGCAGTGGTGTACGGGGTGGGAACGGGCAGCGCGGACGCCCGCATACGGGGGCGGGCGGGCCCGTTCGGTGCCCGCCCGCCCGTCGTGGCGTCGTGTTCCGGTCAGTACGGCCAGATCGGGGGATCGGTCACGAAGTGGCCGCCGAGGCACGCGTGCGCGGGGTTCTCCGGGTCGAGGTCTCCCTGTTCGGCGACGAGCTTGGCGGCGTACGGCTCGGAGTCGTCCTGCGGTGCGTAGCCGAGCGCCCGGGCGGAGGTGAGGTCCCACCACAGCCGGGTGTTGGCGGAGGAGCCGTGGACGACGGTGTGGCCCACGTTCTCGGCGGTGAGGGCGGCGTGGAAGAGGCGGGCGCCGTCGGCGGGGCTCATCCACACCGAGAGCATGCGCACGCTGGTCGGCTCGGGGAAGCAGGAGCCGATGCGGACGGAGACGGTCTCCAGGCCGTGCTTGTCCCAGTAGAGCTGGGCGAGGTCCTCGCCGAAGCACTTGGACAGGCCGTAGAAGGTGTCCGGGCGGCGCGGGGTGTCGACCGGGATGAGGGGGTCGTCGCCCCGCGGGCGCGGGGTGTAGCCGACGGCGTGGTTGGAGGAGGCGAACACGATGCGCCCGACGCCCTCCTCGCGGGCGGCCTCGTACAGGTGGTACGTGCCCTCGATGTTGGCCTTGAGGATCTTCTCGAACGGGGCTTCCAGGGAGATGCCCGCGAGGTGGATGATCGCGTCGACGCCCCGGACCGCCTCGCGGACGGCGTCCCGGTCGGCGAGGTCGGCGACGATCGCGTCCGGTTCGCCCTCGACGGGGCGCAGGTCGAGCAGGCGCAGCTCGTAGCCGTAGCCGGGGAGCAGGTCCCGCATCAGGGTGCCGAGGCCGCCGGCGGCGCCGGTGAGCAGAACGGTGCGGGGAGCGGGCATCCTCGGGGTCTCCTGGAGTCTCCTCGAATCGGCCGCCGTACGCATGGGCGCACGGCGTTCATATACGCGGACACGCTAAGGAGGGGAGGTGTGGCCCGTCAAGTATGGGGGCGGGGCGGTGTGGAACGGAAGACTCCGCTGGTGCGTCGCCCGTGGGTGTGCTTGACCGGCCTCCGGACGGCGGCTTAGCGTGGGTGTGTTCAGAAATGTAGACGCCGATCATAGATATGGAATGGGGAGCGTTCGTGACCTCAGCACCTCTCGCCGCCCGGCTCACCGTCCCCAGCGGACCGCTGTTCTTCCCCGTCACGGCGTACGGTCCCGGCGGCGAGGTCGACCTCGACGTCTACCGCGCCCATGTGCGCCGCGGCATCGGGGCCGGAGCCGCCGCCGTGTTCGCCTGCTGCGGCACCGGGGAGTTCCACGCGCTCACGCCCGAGGAGTTCCAGGACTGCGTGCGGGCGGCCGTGGAGGAGAGCGCCGGGCGGGTGCCCGTCGTCGCCGGCGCGGGCTACGGCACCGCGCTCGCCGTGCGCTACGCCCGCCTCGCCGAGGAGGCCGGGGCCGACGGACTGCTCGCCATGCCGCCGTACCTGGTCGTCGCCGGGCAGGAGGGGCTGCTGCGGCACTACCGGGAGGTGGCGGCCGCGACCTCCCTGCCCGTGATCGTCTACCAGCGGGACAACGCCGTGTTCACCCCGGACAGCGTGGCCGGACTGGCCCGCACGGACGGCGTCATCGGCCTCAAGGACGGGCTCGGCGACCTCGACCTGATGCAGCGCATCGTCAGCGCCGTCCGCACGGAGGTCCCCGGCGGCGACTTCCTCTACTTCAACGGGCTGCCGACCGCCGAGCAGACCCAGCTCGCCTACCGCGCCCTCGGCATCACCCTCTACTCGTCCGCCGTGTTCTGCTTCGCGCCCGAGATCGCCCTCGCCTTCCACCGGGCGCTCCGCACGGGCGACGAGGCCACCGCGCACCGCCTGCTGGACGGCTTCTACCGGCCGTTCGTCGAACTGCGCGCCCAGGGCCGCGGATACGCCGTCGCCCTGGTCAAGGCGGGCGTACGGCTGCGCGGGCTGGACGTGGGGGAGGTGCGGGCGCCGCTGCACGAGCCGAGCGAGGACCATGTGAAGCAGCTCGCCCAGCTGATCGAGCAGGGCCTGGCGCTGCTCGACGGCGACGGCGAGGGCGCGGACGGGAACGAGGGGGAGGGCAAGTGAAGACGTCGGCGTTCGTCTACCCGTGGGACGTCAACGGCGACCCCCGGGCGGCCGGGTCCGTCGCGGACCTCGGCGTGGAACAGGTGACGCTCGCCGCCGCCTACCACTCCACCCGCGCCCTCACCCCCCGCCACCCGCGCCACCGCGTCGTCACCGCCGAGTACGCCGCCGTCCTCTACCCGCCGGACGCCGCCCGCTGGGCCGGCCGTGAGCTCCGCCCGTACGAGGCCGGCGACTGGGCGCCCGGCGACGCCTGGGGCGAGGCCGCCGCCGCCCTCGCGGACGCGGGCCTGGAGGTGCACACCTGGGTCGTCCTCGCCCACAACTCCCGCCTCGGCGCCGAGCAGCCGCACACCTCGGTCGTCAACGCCTACGGCGACCGCTACCCCTGGGCGCCCTGCATCGCGCAGCCCGCCACACGCGCGTACCTCACCGGCCTGGCCGCCGAGGCGGCGGTGCGGCCCGGGGCGCGCGGCACCGAACTGGAGTCCCTCGGCTGGTACGGACTGGCGCACCTGCACGCCCACGACAAGACCGGCGGGGTGGTGCTGGGCGACGCCGGCCAGTACCTGATGTCGCTGTGCTTCTGCCCGGACTGCCGGGCGGGATACGGCACACGGGGGCTCGACCCCGACGGACTGGCCGCCGCCGTACGGGCCGCGCTGGAGCCGGTGTGGCGGGGGGCCGCACCCTCGGACGGGGGCTGGGCGGGCGTGGAGAAGCTGCTCGGCGAGACGCCGGCGAACGCCACGCGCGCGTGGCGGGACGACACGGCGCGCACCCTCCAGGAGGCGGCGGTCGCGGCCGTCCGCTCCGCCGCGCCCGACGGCTTCCAGGTGCTGCTGCACGCCGACCCGGTATCGTACCACTGCGGCGCCAACGCCGGCGTCGACCCCGCGCACATCCTGTCCGTCGCGGACGGCGTCGTCGTGCCCTGCACGGGCGGCGCGGGCCTGCTGACCCCCTTCGCCGAGCAGCGCCGCACCGGGGCGGTCCTCGCCGCCAACCTCACCGTGGTCTCCGGCATGGGCGGCAGCCCCGCCACCCTCGCCGCCGACGCGGCACGCGCGCGGGAGCTGGGCGCGACGGAACTGCGGCTGTACCACGCCGGACTGGCGTCGGACGGTGACCTGGACGCGGTGCGCTCGGCACTCGCGGCGAGGTGAGCGGGGACGCCCTCTCACGCGTGCGGCCGACCCGGTGCGTCAGGGGCGGGCGAGGCGGTGCCTCCGGCGTCCGCCGGGCGCCGGGCGAGCGACACCGCCACGGCCGGCGGCACGGCACCCGTGCCGTCAGGCCCGGCACCGCGGGTCCGAGGCACGGGGGCCGGCATCGGGCAGGTGCCCCGGGAACGGGGTCCGCGGCCGATGAGTTCCGCGGCCGTGCCCGGTCTGTCCTGGAAGACGGACCGGCCACGCGTCACCGAGGAGCAGCTGATGACCCAGGACACTCCCGCCACCGCCCCCACTCCCACGCTCGACCTCGGACCGCAGGCGCGGATCGTGGCGCGCCTCGCGGAGGGTGTGAGCGACGCGCACCTCGCGGACGCGACGCCGTGCCCGGACCTGGCCGTCCGCAACCTGCTCGGCCATCTGGCCGGCCTCGCCGTCGCCTTCCGGGACGCCGCGCGCAAGGACCTGGGCCCCACCACCGACACCAGCCCCGACGCGAGCGTGCCGGACATCGGCCCCGGCTGGCGCGAGGAGCTGCCCAAGGCGCTCGACGAACTCGCCGACGCCTGGCGGGCCCCCGAGGCCTGGACCGGCACGACCCGGGCCGGCGGCGTCGACCTGCCCGGCGCGGTCGCCGGTGCGGTGGCGGCCGACGAGCTGGTGATCCACGCCTGGGACCTGGCCCGTGCCACCGGCCAGGAGTACACGCCCGACCCGGCCGCGCTCCAGGTCTCGCACGGCTTCCTCGCCGCCTGTGCCGAGGAGTCCGGCGGGAACGGCGGCATCTTCGGCCCCGTCGTCCCCGTCCCGGCCGACGCCCCGCTGCTGGACCGGACGGTGGGCCTCAGCGGCCGCGACCCGGGCTGGACCCGCCCGGCGGCAGCGCGACCCGCACGGTAGGCCGCGGAGGGGTGGGCCGTGCGAGACCGGGCCGTGTGAGGCAGGGCCGTGTGAGGCAGAGCCGTGCAAGACCGGGCCGTGCGAGACCGGGCCGTGTGAGGCAGGGACGCGCGCGGTGCGGTCCGCGCCGGCCGGGGCGTACGGCGCGGGCCGCGCGTGCCGGGGCGGGCGCACTCTCGGGGACACGGCGTAGGGGCGGCCGCGCAGTGCCGTGCCGCGGCCCTCCGGGCCCGTACCGCAGGGGCCGAGCCGCGCCGCCGTCCCCCGCCGTCCGCCGCACCCCCCGCGCGGTCCGCCCCCGCGCGGCCCGCCCCCGCGCCGCACCCCCCCCCGCGCGGCCCGCCCCCGCGCGGCCGCACACCGGCCGGCGTCCGCGGGCACGGCGGAGCCCCTTACGCTCCGCGCATGACGTTCTCCCTCACCGTCCTCGGTACCGCCTCCCCGCACCCCGGCCCAGGCCGCCCCTGCTCCGGTCATCTGCTGCGCGGCGAGGGCGCCGAGGTGTGGGTGGACGCCGGGCCCGGTACGTTCGCGGAGTTGCAGCGGCACACCGATCCGGCGCGGCTGAGCGCGATCTGGATCTCCCACCTCCACGCGGACCACACCGCCGACCTGCTGTCCGCGCTGTACGCCTTCGCCTTCGGGGGCATGACGCCGCCCGCCCCCGTGCCCGTCCACGCCCCGCAGGGCTGTGCCGAGCGCCTGGCCGGCTTCCTCGGGCGCCCGGACACCGCCTTCCTCGACACCGTCCTCGACTTCAGGCCCCTGCATGACGGTCACACCGCCGTCCACGGCGGCCTGCGCCTCACCGCCCGCGCCGTCCGGCACGACGTCGAGGCGTACGGGCTGCGGGCCGAGTGCGCCGGCCGGGTCCTCGCCTACTCGGGGGACAGTGGACCGTGCGCCGCGCTCACCGGCCTCGCCCGCGACGCCGACCTCTTCCTGTGCGAGGCCGACATCGACGCGCATCGCGAAGGCGAACAGGTGCACCTGACGCCCGAGGACGCCGGGAACACCGCCCGCGAGGCCGGCGCCCGGCGCCTGCTCGTCACCCACGTCGGGCCCACGCTCACCCCCGGCACGGCGACCGCACGGGCCGCCGCGGTCTTCGGCGGGCCGACCGCCACCGCGCGCGAAGGGCTCAGCACGCTCGTATGAGCGGCACCTGAACTTTCTTCGTCAGAAGCATTGACGCGACCCGGCACCCCTCCTACCTTCAACGCGTCGTACTCCGTACGTCATATATGAGACGCGATATGTGAGATCCGAGAGGCGCGCATGACCTCTGTGCCCACGCCGATCCCCTCCCGCACGCAGTACGTGCTGGAGGAGATCAAACGCCGCATCCTGACCGGACGCCTGACGCCCGGTCAGGCCCTGGTCGAGACCGACCTCGCCGCGCAGTTCGGGGTGTCCAAGACACCGGTGCGCGAGGCGCTCAAGACCCTGGCCGGCACCGGACTGGTCGTGATGAGCCAGTACAAGGGCGCCACCGTGCGCATGGTGGACGCGGACATGGCGCGCGAGGTCTACGACGTGCGGCTGCTCCTGGAGCCCGAGGCCCTCAGACGCGCGGTCCGCAGGGGCGCCTCCCTGGCGGACGCCCGCGACGCGCTGACCCGCGCCGACCAGGCCACGGACACGGCCGAACGGTCGCTCGCCAACCGCGAGTTCCACCGCGCCCTGTACGTGCCGTGCGGCAACCCGCTGCTCGGCCGGATGCTCGACGAGGTCCGCGACCAGGCGGCCCTCGTCTCGGCCGTCGCCTGGGCCGCCGATCCCTCCTGGGACCGGGAGGCGGGCGAGCACCAGGAGATCCTGCGCCTCGCCCTCGCGGGCGACGCGGACGGCGCGGCGAGCGCCCTCCACGCCCATATCGCGTCGTTCGTCGAACGGGCCTTCCCGCACGCGGGTCCCGAGGCCCAGGAAGAGGTCGGTCAGGCATGACAACGACGTTCGAGACCCAGCGGGCGGCCCTGGCCGACGTGGTGGCGATCCCGGTGACCCCGTTCGCCGAGGACGGCTCCGTCGACCGGGCCACCTACCGGGCCCTGCTGCGTCGTCTCCTCGACGCCGGCATCACGACCCTCACCCCCAACGGCAACACCGGCGAGTTCTACGCCCTCTCCCCGGCCGAGCGCCGCCTCGTCACCGAGCTGACGGCCGAGGAGGCCGGCGACCGGGCGGCCATCCTGGTCGGCGTCGGCCACGACGTGCCGACCGCGGTGGCCTCCGCGCGGCACGCCCGTGAGCTGGGCGCCCAGATGGTGATGGTCCACCAGCCCGTCCACCCCTACGTCTCCCAGGCCGGCTGGGTCGACTACCACCGCGCGATCGCCGAGGCCGTGCCCGAGCTGGGCGTCGTGCCCTACCTGCGCAACCCCCAGCTCCCCGGCTCCCGCCTCGCCGAACTCGCCGACCACTGCCCCAACGTCATCGGCGTCAAGTACGCCGTGCCGGACGCGGCCCGGTTCGCCGCCTTCGCCCGCGACGCCGGCCTGGAGCGCTTCGTGTGGGTGGCGGGGCTCGCCGAGCCGTACGCCCCCTCCTACTTCTCCGCGGGCGCCACCGGCTTCACCTCGGGCCTGGTGAACGTCGCCCCGGCCGTCTCGCTGAACATGATCGAAGCGCTTCGGTCCGGCGACTACCCGGCCGCCATGAAGGTCTGGGAGCAGATCCGCCGCTTCGAGGAACTGCGCGCCGCCAACGGCTCCGCCAACAACGTCACCGTCGTCAAGGAGGCCCTCGCCTCCCTCGGACTGTGCCGCCGCGAGGTCCGCCCGCCCAGCAAGCCGCTGCCGGAGGACGAGCGCGCCGAGGTCGCCGCCATCGCCGCGGGGTGGGCGATATGAACGCCCCCCGCAAGCGCCCGGAGGAGCTCCGCAGCCACCAGTGGTACGGCACCGACGGCCTGCGCTCCTTCAGCCACCGCGCCCGCACCCGCCAGCTCGGCTACCTGCCCGAGGAGCACCTCGGCAAGCCGGTCATCGCGATCCTCAACACCTGGTCCGACATCAACCCCTGCCACGTCCACCTCCGCGACCGCGCCCAGGCCGTGAAGCGGGGCGTGTGGCAGGCGGGCGGCTTCCCGCTGGAGTTCCCGGTCTCCACGCTCAGCGAGACCTTCCAGAAGCCGACCCCGATGCTCTACCGCAACCTGCTCGCGATGGAGACCGAGGAGCTGCTGCGCTCCTACCCGGTCGACGGCGCCGTCCTGATGGGCGGCTGCGACAAGTCCACGCCCGCCCTGCTCATGGGCGCCGCCAGCGTCGACCTGCCGGCGGTCTTCGTGCCCGCCGGTCCCATGCTCCCCGGGCACTGGCGCGGCGAGACCCTCGGCTCCGGCACCGACATGTGGAAGTACTGGGACGACAAGCGGGCCGGCCTCATCGGCGACTGCGAGATGCAGGAACTGGAGAGCGGCCTGGCCCGCTCGCCCGGCCACTGCATGACCATGGGCACCGCCTCCACGCTGACCGCCGCCGCCGAGGCCCTCGGCGTCACCGTCCCGGGCGCCTCCAGCATCCCGGCCGTCGACTCCGGGCACGACCGGATGGCCGCCGCGGCCGGACTGCGCATCGTCGAACTGGTCCACCGGGACCGGAAGCTGAGCGACATCCTCACCGCCGACGCCTTCCAGGACGCCGTCACCACGGTCCTCGGCCTCGGCGGCTCCACCAACGCGGTGATCCACCTGATCGCCATGGCGGGCCGTGCCGGGGTCACCCTCACCCTGGACGACTTCGACCGCATCGCCCGCACGGTCCCCGTACTGGCCAACGTCCGCCCCGGCGGACAGAAGTACCTGATGGAGGACTTCCACTTCGCGGGCGGCCTGCCCGGGTTCCTCTCCCGCATCCCCGACCTGCTCCACCTGGACCGGCCCACCGTCTCGTACGACACCCTGCGCGAACAGATCGCCGGTGCGCAGGTGCACGACGACGACGTCATCCGGCCCCGGCACAACCCGGTCGCGAGCGAGGGCGGGGTCGCCGTCCTGCGCGGCAACCTCTGCCCGGACGGCGCCGTCATCAAGCACATCGCCGCCGAACCGCATCTGCTCAAGCACACCGGTCCCGCGGTCGTCTTCGACGACTACCGGACCATGCAGCGCACCATCAACGACCCCTCCCTGGGCATCACCGCCGACAGCGTGCTGGTCCTGCGCAACGCCGGACCCAAGGGCGGGCCGGGCATGCCCGAGTACGGCATGCTGCCCATCCCCGACCACCTGCTCAAGCAGGGCGTGCGCGACATGGTGCGGATCTCCGACGCCCGGATGAGCGGCACGAGTTACGGCGCGTGCGTGCTGCACGTGGCACCCGAGTCGTACGTCGGCGGACCGCTCGCCCTGGTGCGCACCGGCGACCCGATCACCCTCGACGTCGAGGCGCGCACCCTCCACCTGGGCGTGGACGACGAGGAACTGGAACGCCGCAGGGCCGCGTGGACGCCACCGCCCGCCCGCTACGAACGCGGCTACGGCGCGCTCTACAACGAACAGATCACCCAGGCCGACACCGGCTGCGACTTCGAGTTCCTGGCCCGCCCGGGCACGGTGCGGGACCCCTACGCCGGCTGAGCCCGCGGCAGCGGGACACCGCACACCCACGCACCCGGAGAAAGCGCTTCCCGCGCCGCACGCGCGCACCGCACCCGCACCCGCACCACCCACGCACGACGTACCAGAACGGAGAACTGTCATGGCCCAAGCCGCAGCCGTGGCGAAACCGCCCGCGCCACCGAGGCGGCGCCGTGCCTCCGCCACGCCGCGCAGGCTCCCGTACCTGCTGATCGGTCCGGCCGCCCTGCTGATGCTGGGCTTCATCGCCTACCCGGTCATCAGCGTCTTCTACTACAGCCTGCAGAACTACAACCCCACCAAGCCGTGGCGCAACGGCTTCGCGGGCCTCGACAACTTCACCAAGATCTTCACCGACGACCCGCAGTTCTGGGACACCCTCGTCTTCAGCGCCCAGTGGGTCTTCGTCGAGGTCGGACTGCAGCTGCTCTTCGGCCTGGCGCTGGCGCTCATCGTCAACCAGACCTTCGTGGGCCGGGGGATCGGGCGCGCCCTGGTCTTCTCCCCGTGGGCCGTCTCGGGCGTGCTGACGTCCGCGATCTGGGTGCTGCTCTACAACTCCCAGACCGGCATCACCCGTTACCTCGCCGACATGGGCATCGGCTCGTACGGCACCAGCTGGCTGTCGGACACCTCGACCGTGTTCTCCGCGGCGGTGGTCGCCGACCTGTGGCGCGGCGTCCCCTTCTTCGCGATCCTCATCCTCGCCGACCTCCAGTCCGTCTCCAAGGACCTGTACGAGGCCGCCGAGGTCGACGGGGCCAGTCGGTTCAAGCAGTTCTGGCACATCACGCTGCCCCACCTGAAGGACGCCATCATCCTGTCCACCCTGCTGCGCGCGGTGTGGGAGTTCAACAACGTCGACCTGCTCTACACCCTGACCGGCGGCGGACCCGCGGGCGAGACCACGACCCTGCCCCTGTACATCGCCCACACCAGCGTCGACGCGCACAACTTCGGCTACGCGTCGGCCCTCACCACGGTCGCGTTCGTGATCCTGCTCTTCTGCTCGATCGTCTACCTGCGGCTGAGCAAGTTCGGAGGCGAGAACAAGTGATCACCAAGGAGGCCCCCGCGCCCGCCCCCGCGCCCGTGCGCTCCGGCCACGAACCGGCGCGGCCGGCGAAGCAGCGCCCCGCCTGGGACGAGGTCCCCCGCTGGCAGATCTACCTGCCGCTCGGCATCTACCTGATCTTCACCCTGGTCCCGTTCTACTGGATCCTGCTCTTCGCGCTCCGCCCGGCCGGCTCGACCTCGCTCGTGCCCTGGCCCGTCACCTTCGAGCACTTCGAGAAGGTGTGGACCGACCGCGCCTTCGGCACCTTCTTCCAGAACAGCGTGCTGGTCGGCCTCGCCACCCTGGTCATGACGACGCTCGTCGCCCTGGCCGGCGGCTACGCCCTCGCCCGGTTCGACTTCAAGGTCAAGCGGGGCTTCATGCTCGCCCTGCTCTGCTCCCAGTTCGTGCCCGGCGCACTGCTGCTGGTCCCGCTGTTCGAGATCTTCGCCGAACTGCAGATGATCAACTCGCTCGGCAGCGTCATCATCGCCGAGACGGTCTTCCAGCTGCCGCTGTCGATGATCCTCATCAGCAACTTCATCAAGAACGTGCCGTACTCCCTGGAGGAGGCCGCCTGGGTCGACGGCTGCGGACGGTTCCGGGCCTTCCGGATCGTCGTGCTGCCGCTGCTGCGCCCCGGCCTGATCGCCGTCGGCTCCTTCGCCTTCGTGCACTCCTGGAACCACTTCCTGTTCGCCCTGATGTTCCTCAACGACCAGGGCAAGCAGACCATCCCGGTCGGCCTCAACACCCTGATGAGCGCGGACAGCGTCGACCTCGGCGCGCTCGCCGCCGGCGGCATCATCGCGGCCGTCCCGGTCGTGCTCGTCTTCGCCTTCATCCAGAAGTGGCTGATCACCGGCTTCAGCGCGGGGGCGGTGAAGGGATGAGACTGCGACACGCGGCCGTAGCCGCCGGACTCCTGACCCTGCTCTGCGTCCCCGCCCACGCCGACGGCGCCCGGGACGTCAGCCGCGACACCCTCGCCCCGGACGACGGCTGGGCGGCGGCGGAGGGCGGCACCACCGGAGGCGCCGCCGCCGACGGCGCCCACGTCTTCACCGTCACCGACCGGGCCGGACTCGTCCGCGCCCTCGACGGCGGCAGCGACACCCCGAAGATCATCCGGATCGCCGGGACCATCGACGCCAACACCGACGACGACGGCCGCCGCCTGGACTGCGCCGACTACGCGACCGACGGCTACAACCTGAAGAAGTACCTGGCGGCCTACGACCCCCGCACCTGGGGAGCGGCCAGGCCCAGCGGACCGCAGGAGGAGGCCCGCAAGGCCTCCGCCGCCCGGCAGGCCGAACGCGTCGTGCTGCCCGTCGGCTCGAACACCACCCTCGTCGGCCTCGGCGACGACGCCGTCCTCAAGGGCGCGAGCCTCCAGGTCAAGGACGCGGACAACGTCATCGTCCGCAACCTCGAACTGCGCGACGCCTACGACTGCTTCCCCGTCTGGCAGCCCAACACCGGCGGCCTCGGCGACTGGAAGACGGCGTACGACAACCTCTGGCTGAACGGCGCCACCCACGTCTGGGTCGACCACGTCACCATCAGCGACAAGGGCCACCCGGACGAGAAGGAGCCCACCTACTTCGGCCGCAACTACCTGCGCCACGACGGCCTGCTGGACATCACGAACGGCTCCGACCTGGTCACCGTCTCCTGGAGCCGGTTCGCCGACCACGACAAGGCGATGCTCATCGGCAACGGCGACACCGTCGCCGGCGACCGCGGCAGGCTCCGGGTCACCCTGCACCACAACGAGTTCGAGTCCGTCGCCCAGCGCGCCCCGCGCGTCCGCTTCGGCCAGGTGCACCTCTACAACAACCGGTACGTCGTCGACGAGAGGGACGCCGACTACCGCTACTCCGTCGGCGTCTCCACCGAGTCCCGCATCTACGCGGAGAACAACGCCTTCACCACGCCCGGCCACGTCGAGGCCGCCGACCTGGTCAAGAGCTGGAACGGCAGCGCCCTGCACACCAGCGGCAACCTCTTCAACGGCTACCCGGTGGACCTGCTCGCCATCCACAACGCCTACAACTCGGGCAGCGAACGCGACCTGACCGCCGACGTCGGCTGGACGCCCGTCCTGCACGGACCGGTCGACAGCGCCGCCGCGGCCGACCGGGCGGTGGCGCGGGGCGCGGGTGCGGGGAGGCTGCGATGAACGCGCCGCTGCCCGTCGTCCTCGCCGGCGCCCGCGGTCACGGCCGCTGGCACGTCGCCAACATCCGCCGCCTGGAGCGGGCGGGTCTGGTCCGCCTGGCCGGCATCTGCGAGCTGTCCCCGCTGACCGAGGAGGAGGCCGGCGGGGAACTCCCGGAACAGTCCGCCGACTTCGGCGCCCTGCTGGACTCCACCGGCGCCCGGATCGCCGTGATCTGCACGCCCATCCCCACCCACACCGACCTCGCGCTGACCGCCGCCCGCCGGGGTGTGCACCTGCTGCTGGAGAAGCCCCCGGCGCCGTCGTACGCCGAGTTCCGGCGCATGGCCGACGGGATCGCCGAGGCCGGCGTCGCCTGCCAGATCGGGTTCCAGTCGCTGGGCTCGCACGCCGTGCCCGCCATCCGCGCGCTGATCGCCGAGGGCGCGATCGGCGAGGTGACGGGCGTCGGCGGGGCCGGGGCCTGGGTGCGCGACGAGGCCTACTTCCGCCGGGCGCCCTGGGCGGGCCGGCGGCGCCTGGACGGCGCCGACGTGATCGACGGCGCGCTGACCAACCCCCTCGCGCACGCCGTCGCCACCGCCCTCGCGCTGGACGGCGCCGTCCGCGCCGAGGACGTCGCCGGCATCGAGACCGAGCTGAGCCACGCCAACGACATCGAGGCCGACGACACCTCCTGCGTGCGGATCACCACCGCACGCGGCCACCGCGTCACCGTCGCCGCGACCCTGTGCGCGGAGCGGGCCGGCGAGCCGTACGTCCTCGTGCACGGCAGCAGCGGCCGGATCACCTTCTGGTACAAGCAGGACCGCGTCCTGCTCCAGCGCGCCGGCCACGGCCCCGAGGAGTACGACCACGGCCGCACCGACCTGCTGGAGAACCTGGTCGCCCACCTCACCACCGGCGCCGCCCTCCTGGTCCCGCCGGACGGGACCGGCGCGTTCATGAAGGTCGTCGAGGCGATCCGCCGGGCCCCCGACCCGGAGCCGCTGCCCGACGCCGCCTGGCACAGCGTCCCCGGCGAGAGCCGCCGCGTGGTCCCCGGCATCGACGGACTCGTGGCCGCCGCCGCCGACACCCTCTCCCTGTACTCCGAGCTCGGCGCCCCCTGGGCGCCCCGCACGGAGCAGCCGCTGAAAGAGGTGAGCACCCGATGACCGGCACCGACTCCCCGGTACTGCGCGTGGCGGGCCGCCCCGTCGGCCGGTACGTCGTCCGGCCCGAACTGCCCGCCCGCCTCTCCCCGCGCCCCTACCTGCACCCCGTCACCACCCTGGCCGGCACCGTCGTCACCGAGTTCAGCCCCGCCGACCACCTCCATCACCTCGGCGTCGGTGTCGCCGTTCCCGACGTCGAGGGCCACAACTTCTGGGGCGGGCGCACCTACGTCCGCGACCGGGGGCCGACCGAGCTCGACAACCACGGCGCCCAGCGGCACACCGCCTTCCAGCTCCGCGACCCCGACGGCTTCGTCGAGGAGCTGCGCTGGGTCGCCGCCGGCACCGAGCTGCTGCGCGAGCGCCGCACCGTCGCGGCCACCGGACTCACGGACACCGCCTGGGCGCTGGACTTCACCTTCTCCCTCACCAACGTCACCCCGGGCCCCGTCACCATCGGCAGCCCCGCCACCAACGGGCGCCCCGGCGCGGCCTACGGCGGCTTCTTCTGGCGGGCCCGCAAGGAGAGCGGGGCCCCGCACGTCTTCACCGCAGGCCGCGAGGGCGAGAAGGACGTCCACGGCACCACCGCCGACTGGCTCGCCCTCACCGGCGACACCTGGTCGCTGGTGTTCGCCGGGGCCACCGAGGAGACCCGGCGCGACCCGTGGTTCGTGCGCACCGGGGAGTACCCGGGCGTCGGCTCCTCCCTCGCCCACGACGAGCGCCTCGCGCTCGCTCCCGGCGACACCCTCGTCCGCCGGATCGTCACCGTGGTCGCCGACGGCCGTCTCGACGCCGACGACGCCGCGACCCTCGTACGGAAGGCGGTGAGCCCGTGATCCCCGAGACCGCGGACACCTACACCAACCCGGTCCTGAACGCCGACTGGTCCGACCCGGACGTCGTCCGCGTCGGCGACGACTTCTACCTGACCGCCTCCAGCTTCGGCCGCGCCCCCGGCCTGCCGCTGCTGCACTCCCGGGACCTGGTCAACTGGACCCTGATCGGACACGCCCTGGAGCGACTGGAACCGGCGGACGCCTTCGCCGAGCCCCGGCACGACTGCGGCGTCTGGGCCCCCTCCCTGCGCCACCACGCCGACCGCTTCTGGATCTTCTGGGGCGACCCCGACCAGGGCGTCTTCCAGGTCAACGCCCCCGAGATCCGGGGCCCGTGGACCGAGCCGCACCTGGTGAAGCCCGGCAAGGGCCTGATCGACGCCTGCCCCCTGTGGGACGAGGAGACCGGCGAGGCCTACCTGGTGCACGCCTGGGCCCGCTCCCGCTCCGGCATCAAGAACCGCCTCACCGGCCACCGCATGCGCCCGGACGGCACCGGGCTCCTCGACGAGGGCAAGGTGATCGTCGACGGCGACCACATCCCCGGCTGGTTCACCCTGGAGGGCCCCAAGCTCTACCGGCACGACGGCTGGTTCTGGATCCTGGCGCCCGCCGGGGGAGTGGAGACCGGCTGGCAGGGCGCCTTCCGCTCCCGCGACTTCTTCGGACCGTACGAGGAGAGGGTCGTCCTGGAGCAGAAGGACACCGACGTCAACGGCCCCCACCAGGGCGGCTGGGTGCGCACCGCGGCCGGCGAGGACTGGTTCCTGCACTTCCAGCAGCGCGGCGCCTACGGCAGGGTGGTCCACCTCCAGCCGATGACCTGGGGCACGGACGGCTGGCCCGTGCTCGGCGACGACGGCGCCCCGGTGACCGTCCACCGCCGCCCCGCGCTGCCGCCGCAGCCGCCCGCCGCGCCCGCGACCGACGACGACTTCCCCGGCGGACGGTACGGACGCCAGTGGTCGTGGACGGCCAACCCGGACGAGGGCTGGGCCACCCGGCACTCCGGGGACGGACTCCGGCTCGCCTGCGTCCGCACGGCCGACGCGGACGACCTGCGCAAGCTGCCGAACGTCCTCACACAGCGGCTGCCCGGCCTGCCGTCGGTGGTCGAGGTGGAGCTGCGCCTGGACAGCACGGCGCCGGGCGCCCGGGCCGGGCTCGCGGTGCTCGGCGACGCCTACCGCTGGATCGGGCTCCAGCGGGGCGTGGACGGGGCGGTGCACCTGGTGCACCGGTTCGCCGAGTCGGTGGCGCAGGCCGAGCGGGACGCCGACCATCCCCGCGTCGCACCCGAGGGACGGGTACGGCTGCGGATCGAGACGGCGCCCGGGGCACGCTGCCGCTTCTCCTACGACCTCGGCGACGGTCCCCGGCCCACCGGCCAGGTCTTCGCCGCCACCCCCTGGCGCTGGGTCGGAGCCCTGCTCGGCCTGTTCGCGCTCGCGCCCGCCGGCCAGGGAGCCGCCGGCGCCGCCGAGTTCACGCGCTTCCGGATCACCCCCCAGTAACAGACCTCATTCGTACGCCTGTTGGGAGCCGCAATGACGCACCCCTCGAGCAAGCGCTTGCCGGGAGTCGGCAGAACCCTCGCCGCCGTCCTGGGCCTGGCCACCGCCCTCACCCTCGGGACGGCCGGACAGACGCAGGCCGCCGCCCCGCCCCAGGAGCGGGCGGCGGGCAACCCGCACCTGAGCGACCGGCCCCACGGCTTCGCCTCCCTCGCCGGCGGCACCACCGGCGGCGCGGGCGGCCGGGTCGTCACCGTCACCGACCAGGCCGGGCTGGCCCGGTACGCGGCGGCGGAGGAGCCGTACGTCATCCGGGTGGCGGGCACCATCGCCGTCGAGCCGTTCGGCGAGGCCATCGTCGTCGGCTCGGACAAGACGATCGTCGGCGTCGGCGACACCGGCGAGATCGTCCACGGCGAGCTGCACCTGAACCCCGGCACCCACAACGTGATCATCCGCAACCTGACGATCCGCGACTCGGCGGTCCCCGGCAACTGGGACTGCAAGGACACCGACTTCGACGGCGTCCAGATGGACACCGTCCACCACGTGTGGGTCGACCACAACCGCTTCTCGAACATCTGCGACGGTCAGCTGGACGTCCGCAAGGACAGCGAGTACGTGACCGTGTCGTACAACCGGTTCGAGAACAACAACAAGACGTTTGGACTGGGCTGGACGAAGAACGTCAGGACGCAGATCACCATCGACCACAACTGGTTCTCGAACACCAAGCAGCGCAACCCCTCCGTGGACAACGCCGCCTACGCGCACCTCTACAACAACTACCTGACGGCGCAGGCCGATCCGGGCGACCCCGTGTGGACGTACGGGAACTGGTCGCGCGGCGCCACGAAGATGGTCATCGAGAACAGCTACTACCAGGACGTCCAGCACCCCTACCAGGCCGACGCCACCGCGGAGCTGGTGCAGCGCGGATCGATCCTGCGCAACACGACGGGCCGCCACGACGAGTGGGGCACCGCCTTCGAACCGCGTGACTTCTACGCCTACCGGCTCGACCCGGCGGCGGCCGTGCCCGCGCTGCTGAAGCGCTTCTCGGGACCGCAGAAGCAGATCGGCACCCACTGAGCCGCCCGTGGCACCACTGATCGCCCCCCACGTTGTTCAGCACCGCACCGTTGGATCCAGAAGAAGAAGAGAGCCGACCAATGAAGATCAGCATGCGCAGCAGCAGAAGCACCGGCGGGCGCCGGACGACCGCCGTCGTCGCCCTGGGGGCCGTGCTCGCGCTGACCGCCACCGCCTGCGGTGACGACGGCAGCGGGGCGGGCGGCGACAAGGGCGCCGAGGGCAGCGGCAAGGGGAAGATCGTCTTCTGGGACAACAACGGCGGTATCCGCACGGACGTGTGGAAGGAGATCATCGCCGACTTCGAGAAGGCCAACCCGGACATCGACGTCGAGTACGTCGGCATCGCGGCCAAGGAGTACCAGTCCAAGGTCGACACCGCCATCCGGGGCGGCGGCCTGCCCGACGTCGGCGGCGTCGGCGCGGCGATGCTCGCCGGGTTCTCCGCCCAGAACGCCCTGGAGCCGCTGGACAACCGGCTCACCGGGTCGTCCCTGAACAGCAAGATCAACAAGGACATGATCGAGTCCCTGCGGGCCGCCGGCGGCGGCGACGGACGGCTGTACTCGGTCCCGACCTCGGCCAACAACGGCGTCCTCTACTACCGCACCGACCTGTTCGGCAAGGCGGGCCTCAAGGAGCCGGCGAGCTGGGACGACTTCTACAAGGCCGCCGAGAAGCTCACCGACGCGGGCAAGAACGAGTTCGGCTACACCATCCGCGGCGGTGCGGGCTCCATCGCCCAGGCCCTCGACGCGATGTACGGGCAGTCCGGCATCACCTCGTTCTGGGACGCCGAGAAGAAGAAGACCACCGTCAACGACCCGAAGAACGTCGAGGCGCTGGAGAAGTACGCGGGCCTCTACAAGAAGGTCACGCCGTCCGCCGACGTCAACAACGACTTCGCCAAGATGGTCGCCCAGTGGGACTCCGGCACGATCGGCATGCTCCACCACAACCTGGGCTCCTACCAGGACCACGTGAAGGCGCTCGGCGTCGACAAGTTCCGCGGCATCCCGCAGCCGGTCGGCGCCTCCGGCAAGCGCGTCCAGGTGTCCAACCCGGTCGACGGGCTCGGCCTGTTCAAGAGCTCCAAGAACAAGGAGGCCGCCTGGAAGTTCATCGAGTTCGCCGCCTCGCACCAGGAGAACTCGAAGTTCAACGAGTCGGCCGGGCAGGTGCCGGCGAACACCGAGGCCGCGAAGGACGCGTGGATCGACAAGGCCGAGCCGACGAAGCTGGCCACCCAGGCGCTGAACGACGGGTCGACGACCATCGTCCAGCTGCCGTACTACCTGCCGGACTGGAACACCATCTCCAAGGCCGACAACGAGCCGAACTTCCAGAAGGTGCTGCTCGGGAAGATGAGTGCGAAGTCGTTCCTCGACGGGATGGCGGAGCAGCTGAACGAGGCGCAGGCCGAGTGGAACGAGCAGAAGAACTAGGGCGGTTCCGGCTCTCGCCGTGGGACGGCCTGTGGATCGCAGGCCGCGGGCCGTCCCCGGCTCGTCGCGCGCACGCGGCACAGTCGCACATCGACACAGCTCCGCGCCCCCGAGGTGAGCACCCTCCCCCTTCTCCGAAAGGTGCACCAGCGTGTCTCTCAGCCGAAGGCAGGTCGCTTCCGCCGTCGCCGCCGTCCCCCTGGCGTTCGCCGCGGCCGGTACCGCACAGGCCGGCGGGCGTCGTGCCCGCACCCTCCACATCGCCGGCGACTCCACCGCCGCGCAGAAGTACGCCGACGCCGCGCCCGAGACCGGGTGGGGCATGGCGCTGCCGTTCTTCCTCCGCAAGGACCTCCCCGTCGCCAACCACGCCGTGAACGGGCGCAGTTCCAAGAGCTTCGTCGACGAGGGCAGGCTGGACGCGATCCTCGGCGTCATCCGGCCCGGCGATCTGCTCCTCGTCCAGTTCGCGCACAACGACGAGAAGCGCGAGGACCCCACCCGCCACACCGAGCCCTGGACGACGTACCGGGACCACCTGCGCCTGTACGTCGACGGCGCCCGGGCCCGCGGGGCGCGGCCCGTGCTGGCGACCCCCGTCGAGCGGCGCCGCTTCGACGCGGCGGGCGGCGCGGTGCCCAGCCACGGCGAGTACCCGGCGGCGATGCGGGCGCTGGCCGCCGAGGAGGGCGTGGCCCTGCTCGACGTGCAGGCGCTGTCGCTCGCGCTGTGGCAGCGGCTCGGCGTCGAGGAGACCAAGACGTACTTCAACTGGACCGCCACCGAGCAGGACAACACCCACTTCAACCCGCCCGGCGCGATCGAGGTGGCCCGGCTGGTCGCGCGGGAGCTGCTGCGCACCCGGGTGCTGGCGCACCGGGACGTGCGCCGGACGGACGAGGACGTCCCGGCGTCCTGGATCACCTGGCCGCAGCCGGGCACCGTGTGACCACCCCTGGACCGGAAACGGAGAGCCGCACCATGAGCACACAAGGATGGCATGGGCATGCCACAAGGAAAGCCGCGCTGGCCGGCTGCACCGCCCTCGTACTGGGCCTGACCGCCGCCACCGCCCAGGCCCGCCCCGGCCACCACCCCCACGACCTCGCCCGGCAGACGCTGCCGGCCAAGGACGGCTGGGCCTCCCAGGGCACCGGCACCACCGGCGGCGCCGCCGCCGACGCCGAGCACGTGTACACGGTCACCACCTGGGCCGAGTTCAAGGCCGCCCTCGCCGCCGGCGGCGACGCGCCGAGGATCATCAAGGTGAAGGGCACCATCGACGCCGTCGCCGAGGGCTGCGACGCCTTCGCCGTCCCGGGCTACGACTTCGACGCCTACCTGGAGAAGTACGCGCCCGAGAAGTGGGGCCTGGACACCGACCTGAGCGACGAGCCCGACGACAGCCCCGAGGGCCTGCGCCGCGCCTCCGCCGCCCGGCAGGACCAGGCCGTCAAGGCGAACGTCCCCGGCGACACCACGATCATCGGCATCGGCAGGAACGCCGGCCTCAAGGGCGCCAGCCTGCAGATCAAGGGCGTCGACAACGTCATCGTCCGCAACCTCACCTTCGAGAGCCCCGTGGACTGCTTCCCGCAGTGGGACCCCACGGACGGCGCCAAGGGCAACTGGAACTCCGAGTACGACAGCGCCGTCGTGTACGGCTCCACGCACGTCTGGCTGGACCACAACACCTTCACCGACGGCGAGCACCCCGACAGCGCGGCCCCGACCCACTTCGGCATGCTCTACCAGCAGCACGACGGCCAGCTGGACGTCGTCAAGGGCGCCGACCACGTCACCGCCTCCTGGAACGTCTTCACCGAGCACGACAAGACGATCCTCATCGGCAACAGCGACAGCGAGTCCACCGCCGCCGGCGACCGGGGCCACCTCAAGGTGACCTTCCACCACAACCTCTTCAAGAACCTCGTCGAGCGCGCGCCCCGCGTCCGCTTCGGCCAGGTCGACGTCTACAACAACCACTTCGTGGCCTCGGACGACTACGCCTACAGCTTCGGCGTCGGCAAGGAGTCCGCCATCGTCGCCGAGCACAACGCCTTCACGCTCCCGAAGGGCGTCAGCCCCGCCAAGGTCCTCAAGCGGTGGAGCGACGCACCGGTCACCGCCGCGCACAACCGGGTCAACGGCCGCACCGTCGACCTGATCGCCGTGCACAACGCGGAGATCCCGGCCGAGACCCTGCGGACCGGCGCGGGCTG
Organism: Streptomyces sp. NPDC093586; assembly: GCF_044764905.1. Taxonomy (NCBI): domain Bacteria; kingdom Bacillati; phylum Actinomycetota; class Actinomycetes; order Kitasatosporales; family Streptomycetaceae; genus Streptomyces; species Streptomyces sp. NPDC093586. The sequence goes on from NZ_JBIWJA010000013.1 coordinate 75,977, forward strand.
GACGCCCACCCTGCGCACCAAGGTCCTCCCGGCCGCGGCCGTCCCCCACATCGTCGACCACGGCGCGGGCGCCGGCCGCCTGCGCTGACGCGCACCCGAACCGGGCCGGGGCGTCCGCACCGCCCCGGCCCACCCCGGCACGTCACCCTCGAAGGAGCACGCGCATGCCCCGTCCCGCCCCGTCCCGCAGAGGCTTCCTGCTCGCCACCGCCGGCGCGGGCGCCGCCGTCGGTCTCGCCGCCGGCCCGGCCCTCGCCGACGGCCGCCCCCGCCCCCGCCCGTTCGGACGCCACGGCTCACCGTCCGCCCGCCTCACCCCGAAGACCCTGTACGTCGACCCGCACGGCCGCGGCGACTTCACCTCCGTCCGGGCCGCCGTGGCCGCCGCCACCGGCAGCGGCTGGACGCTGGTCCTCGCCCCCGGCACCTACCGCGAGACCGTCACCCTCGACGCCACCCGCACCGAGGCCACCTGGATCGGCGCCGCCGAGGACCCGCGCGAGACCGTCGTCGTGTACGACAACGCGGCCGGCACCCCCAAACCGGACGGCTCCGGCACCTACGGCACCAGCGGATCGGCCACCGTCACCGTGCAGGCCGACGGCTTCACCGCCCACCGGATCACCTTCGCCAACGACTGGCTGCGCGCCGACCACCCCGGCTGGACCGGCACCCAGGCCGTCGCGATCAAGGTCCAGGGCGACCGCTCGGCGTTCCACCACTGCCGCTTCCTCGGCCACCAGGACACCCTGCTCGCCGACACCCGCGCCCTCGGCCACTACGCCCGCCAGTACTACGCCCACTGCTACGTCGAGGGCGACGTCGACTTCGTCTTCGGCCGGGCCACGGCCGTGTACGAGCACTGCCACTTCCGCACCCTGATCCGCACCGACCTGGCCGCCGCGCCCTACGGCTTCGTGTTCGCGCCGTCCACGGCGGGCGCCAACCCGCGCGGCTACCTGGTGTCCCGCAGCCGCGTCAGCAGCGAGGCCCCCGACGGCTACTACAAGCTGGCCCGCCCCTGGGTGCCCAGCTCCGACCCCACCGCCCGCCCGATGCTCACCGTGCGCGAGAGCCACCTCGGCGCGGGCGTCGACGCGGCCGCGCCCTACGCGAACATGCGCGACGCCCACCCGTGGCAGGAGCAGCGGTTCCGCGAGTACCGCAACACCGGCCCCGGCGCGGCGGTCACCGTCCCGGAGAACCGCCCGCAGCTGACCCGCGCCGAGGCCGCGGCGCACACCAGGGAGGCGTACCTCGGCGACTGGCGGCCGTATGCCCGCCACCGGTGACCTGCCCGGCTTCCACCGGGCGCTCAGGGACGAGCTGACCTTCCCGCTCGCCTGGGGCACCTCGCCGATCCGCGACTTCGCGACGTGGCGGCGCACGGCCCGCGCCACGGTCGAGGCGCACCTCCTCGTCGACCGGCAGGACGGCACGCCGTACGCCCCCGAGTTCGCCGACCGCGAGGACGGCGACGGGTACACGCGGGAGACGGTCACCCTCTCCCTCACCCGGTGGACCCGGGTCCGCGGCGCCCTGCTCACCCCGCGGGGCGCCGGGCCCTTCCCGGCCGTCCTCCTCCTGCACGACCACGGCTCCCGCTTCGACATCGGCAAGGAGAAACTGGTCCGGCCCTGGTACGACGCCACGCGTCTGGCCGCCGCCGAGGACTGGGCGGACCGGCACTTCGACGGGCGGTTCCCCGGCGACGAACTGGCCCGCCGCGGCTACGTGGTGCTGTGCCTGGACGCCCTCGGCTGGGGCGACCGCGACCCGCTCTCCTACGAACGCCAGCAGGCCCTCGCGAGCAACCTCTTCCACCTCGGCAGTTCCCTCGCCGGTCTGATGGCCCGCGAGGACGAGCGCGCCGCCGGCTTCCTGGCCGGACTGGACCGCGTGGACGCCCGGCGGGTGGCGGCCCTCGGCTTCTCCCTGGGCGGCTACCGCGCCTGGCAGACGGCCGCGCTCAGCGACGACGTCGCCGCCGCCGTGAGCGTGTGCTGGATGACCGGGCTGAGGGAGATGATGGTCCCCGGCAACAACACCCTGCGCGGGCAGTCGGCGTTCCACATGCTGCACCCCGGGCTCGCCCGGCACCTCGACCTTCCCGACGTGGCGAGCCTCGCGGCCCCCAAGCCGATGCTGTTCCTGAGCGGCGAACACGACCCGCTCTTCATGCCCGAGGGGGTCCGGGCCGCCCACGCCCGGCTCCGCGCGGTCTGGGAGTCGCAGGGCGCCGGCGACCGGCTGCGCGCCGAGGTGGTGCCCGGCGTCGGACACGCCTTCACCGGCCCCCTGCAGGACGACGCCTTCGGCTGGCTCGACGCGCACCTCGCCGGGTGAGCCCCCCGACAGGGGAACGCCCCCGCCGGTCGTCACCGGCGGGGGCGTCCGCTGTGCCGGCCGAGTGGGGGCTCGGACGGCGTACACCGGCCCGGGGGGCGGGCCGGTGGTCCAGGAGGCCGGACGGTCACTCGTGACTGATGTCCGCGGCCGTGAAGTCGCACGTCCTGCCGTAGGGGCCGGCCGGCGTGAGCTCCTTGGGCTCCTTGCCGGTGTCGTTGCCCTGGAAGCGGACGCAGGTCTTGATCTTCTTCTTGCTGTCGCCGTGGATGCGGACGTTGCGCAGCGTCGCCGTGTCGCCGTAGTTCTCGTTGACGCCGACGATCGACTTGCCGGGCGCGGTGATGTCCACGCCGTCGATGACGATCGTGCGCTTGTACTGCTTCTTGCAGTTGCCGCAGGAGCGGACCAGCTTGCCGAAGTTCTCGACCTGGAAGTCGCTGACCACGAGCTTGCCCGCGCCGTTGAACTGGAGCACCTTGTCGTCGGCGTTCTTCGCGCCGCCGCCGCGCACCGTGTACACCGCGGACGACGAGGTGCCCTTGAAGCTGGCGGCGTCCTCGCCGACGTCCAGCCACCACACGTTCTGCAGCGTGCAGGAGCCCTTGCAGTGGACGCCGTCCGCGGCCGGGGTGCCGATGATCACGTTCTTCAGCACGGCGCCGTCGGCCAGTTCGAAGATCGGCCCCTGGTCCTCGTCCTGGCCGGAGGTGCCGAGGTCTCCGGTGCCGTAGAACTTCTTCATCCTGCCGTCGTAGGTGCCGGAGACCGGGATCGTCGACGAGACGGGCTTGCTGCCGGTGTCCGCGGGCCAGGACGACGCGGCGCCGGCGGGGGACAGCATCGTCGTGGTGACGATCGCGGCGCCCGTGAGGCCGAAGGCGGCGGCCGAGGCGAGCACCGCCCGGCGCCTGGTGAGACGGCGGCGGTGGCGGACGCGCTGTTCTGCTCGTGCAGTCATGCCCATGTCCTTGCGTGGGGAGGGGGACCTTGCGCTCCCTGGTCGCCGCGGACGGGGAGAGGGTTGCCGCGTCTCCCGGAATTTTTCACGAACCGCCGTCGTGGGGCGCGAAGTCGCCCCGCACCGACAGCTGTCCGGTCTCCGCGGTGGCCGTCGCGGAGTAGCGGTCGCCGTACGCGTTCCGGCCGCCGCGCTCATGGTTGTACTGCCCCGCGAACACCCACTCGCCCGCCGGGACCGTACGGCCCTGCTTGAGCGTCCACCGGTGGACGAGGAAACCGTCCCGCTCCTCGACCGTGAACGTGAAGTCGTCCTCGGGCAGCGACCGCCAGGCGCCGGTGGAGGCGACCCGGCCGGTCTGCGCCACCCTCAGCTCGACGGTGAGCGCGGTCAGCGGGGTGCGCGTCTTCAGGGTGACGTTGCTCTGCGCCCAGTAGTCGTTGCTGTGCGGGTCGACCGAGCCGTCCGACCACAGCGGGCCGTCCTCCTCGGTCCCGGCGGCCGGGGGACGGGCGGTGGCGGTCGCGGTGCCGGCCGGTGTCCGGGAGGGCGACGGCCGCTCCGGCTCCCGTGTCCCGGGCGAGGTGCCCGGTGCCGGTGCGACGGGCGGCGGCTCGGTCGCGCGGCCCGTGGGTCCGGACGCCGACGGAGTCGCCGCGGGCGGTGACGCCGCCGACGGGGTGGACGTCGCCGACGTGGCGACCGAGCGTTCGGCGGGAGCGTCGTCCCGCACCGCGGACGCGACCGCGTACCCGCCGACCGCGAGGACGCCCGCCACCGCGGCCGTCGCGCCGGCCACCCGGACCCAGCCCAGCGCCGGCGGGCGGGCCGCCCGGTGCCCGGGGTGGTCCCGGCCGCCCGCCATGCCGCGCTCGACCCGGGCCAGGACGCGCGCACGGTCGGGCTCGTGCGCCCCGGCCGCCTCGTGCAGCCGGGCACGCAGCTCCTCGTCCACGTCCCGCCGCCCGGTCATCGCTTCCTTCCCGCGGCCTCACCGGTGCGCGCGATCGCCGCGTGCACCCGCTGCGGCGCCGCCCGTGTGCCGAGCACCCGCTGCAGTTCGGCCATCCCCTTCGACGTCTGGCTCTTCACCGTACCCACCGAGACGCCCAGGGCGAGCGCGGTGTCCTTCTCGGAGAGGTCGAACGCGTGCCGCAGCACCACGCACGCCCGCTTGCGGAACGGCAGGGCGCGCAGCGCCTCCTGCACGTCCACCACGCCCGCGACGTCCGGGTTCTCCGCCCTCTCCTCGCGCTGCGACCAGAACAGGGCGACGCGCCGGCGCTCGCGCACCGCGCTGCGGATCCGGCTGCGGGCGAGGTTGGCGACGACACCGCGCGCGTACGCCACCGGATGGTCGGCCGCGCGCACCCGGTCCCAGCGGTGCCACAGCGCGAGCAGGGCGTCCGCCGCCAGGTCGTCGGCGGCGTCCGGCTCGCCCGTCAGCAGGTGGGCGAGCCGGGACAGTTCGGCGTAGTGGCGCTCGAAGAAGGCGTGGAACTCCACGGAGGCGGCGTCGTCGACGACTGTGCCCACGGGCGGACTCTCCTCGCAGCGGCTTTCCCGGCGTCGAACAGCCGTGCGCCGGTCCGGAATCCGGCACTGTAGCAGCGTCGGCCGTACCGTCCGTACGGTGAGTCGAACACCGTATGGCGTACCGAACCGGAAGGGGAGGGGGAGTTTCCGCCGCGCAGGGTGATCCAGGGCCTGTCGTTCGGATCATGCCGACGCCGCGGGGCGTGGCACGCACGTCTGCGGCGTTGTCGTCGGTTGCCGACGCTCCGCGTCGACGCCCTCCTCCGCCTTGCAGCCGCACGCACCACGCCCCGCTCGGGCCGGTCGAAAGGCGCCGTTTCCCTCAGCCGTCCTGATCCGAACGGCAGGCCCTAGGTGTGCTGTCCGGACAGCACACCTAGCCCTTGAGCGCCGCCTCCATCATCGCCTTGGCCACCGGGGCGGCCAGCCCGTTGCCGCTGACCTCGGAGCGGGCCGCGTCGGACTGCTCGACGAGAACGGCCACGGCGACCTCCCGGTCCGACGAGTCGGACGTGGCATAGGACGTGAACCAGGCGTACGGGGTCTTGCTGTTGTTCTCGCCGTGCTGGGCCGTGCCGGTCTTGCCGCCCACGGTCGCGCCGGGGATCCGCGCGTTCGTCCCCGTGCCCTCCTCGACGACCGTCCGCATGGCCGACCGCAGCTGCTCGGCGGTGGCGGAGCTGACGATCTGCCGCGTCTCCGCCGCGTCGTCGTAGTCCTCCAGCACGTCGCCGTCGCCACCGGTGATCTGCGACACCATGTGCGGCGAAACCAGCTTGCCGCCGTTGGCGATGGCCGCGGACACCATGGCCATCTGGAGAGGGGTCGCCGTCACATCGAACTGGCCGATACCCGTCAGGGCGGTCGACGGCCGGTTCATGTCCTTCGGGTACACGCTCGGGTAGGCCCGCACCGGCACGTCCTGCGTCTCGTCGTTGAACCCGAACTTCTCCGCCGTCGCCCGCAGCTTGTCCTGGCCCAGGGACACGGCCATCTTCGCGAAGACGTTGTTGCACGAGTACCGCAGCGCGGTGCGGATCGTGGCGTTCTCGCAGGGGGCGTTCGGGTTCTCGTTCGTCAGGTCCTTCAGGGTGTCCGGCAGCCGGTACGGGTCCGGGCTGTCGGTCGGCTCGTCCACCGACCCGTACAGCCCGTCCTCCAGTGCGGCCGCCGCGACCACGAGCTTGAACGTCGAGCCCGGTGGCAGCGGCTGGCGCAGCGCGCGGTTGGTCAGCGGCTTGTCCGGGTCGTTCGTGAGCTTCTTCCACGCCCCGCCGGCGGTGTTGGCGTCGGTCAGCGACGACGGGTCGTACGACGGGGTGGACACGACCGCGAGGATCCGGCCCGTCCTCGGGTCGATCGCGACGGCGGCGCCCTTCTTGCCGCCCAGGGCCTCGTACCCGGCCTTCTGCACGGCCGGGTCGACCGTCGTGATCACGTTGCCCGGGTCGGACCGCCTCCCGGTGACCGTGTCCATCACCGTCCTCAGCCGGGGATCGGTGCCGTTGAGCAGGTCATGGTAGATGCCCTCCAGCTGGGTCGGCGCGTACGCCTGCGAGGCGTACCCCGTCACCGCCGCGTACAGCCCTCCGTCCGTGTACGTGCGTTTGTACGCGAGGTCGCCGCCCTCCGTCCGCGCCGAGCCGGTGACCGACCGTCCGGCCACGACGATGTTCCCGAGCGGCTCCGCGTACGTCTCGATCGCGTTGCGCCGGTTGTCCTTGTCGTCCGCGAGCGCCCGGCCCTCGTAGAACTGCACCCAGGTCGCCCGCACCAGCAGGGCGAGCACCAGGAGCAGCGTGAAGACCGATGCGCGCCTGATCGTCTTGTTCATCCCGACCACAGGACGAACGGGCGGGAGCGGATCGTTCCCATGCGCCCCGTTTTCTCATCATCCGTTCATGGAACCGGTCCCACGAAGCCGGCCTCGTAGGCCCGGACGGCCGCCTGGGCGCGGTCGCGCGTACCGGTCTTGGCGAGCACCGACGCCACGTGCGTCCTCACCGTGGCCGGCCCCACCCCCGTCCGCCCGGCGATCTCGGCGTTCGTCGGCCCGGCCGTCATCAGCCGCGGCACCTCGCCCTCGCGTTCGGTGAGCCGGACCGCCCAGGCCGACGGGGTGGGCTTCGCGCGCGTGCTCGGCCGCCAGAGCGCGTACCGCCGGCGGGAACAGCGGCGTGTCGCTGCGCGCCACCAGCCGCACGGCCTGGACGAGCGTGTCGGCGTCGGGCCGGCGGCAGCGGCGGTCGGGGTGAGCGCGGGCGTCCGGGGCATGGCCCCACGCTCCCGCCCGGGTGCCCCCGGGCGCCTCCTGCGCAGCGACGATCCGCCTCCGCCGCGCGGCGGAGGGAGGGTCAGTGCGCGAGGTGGAGGACGACCTCGTCGATCACCTCGCCCCGCGCCGGGGCGAAGCCCCGGGCACGGGCGCTCGTCACGAATCCGCACTTCTCCAGCACGCGCCGCGACCCGGCGTTGTCCGCCGCCGCCCGCGCGTACAGCGGACGGTCCCCGACCTCGGCGAGCAGGGCCCGCAGGGCGGCCGTGGCCACGCCACGGCCCCAGTACGCGCGGTCCACCCAGTACGTCACCTCGCGCTCGCCCGGCTCCCCGTACACCGCGGCGCTGCCCACGACGTCACCGTCGCCCAGGATGGTCCGCACGACGTCGCGCGAGGCGCGGATCGTGTTCCAGTGCGCCGTGAAGGCGTCCCAGTCGGCGGGATCCGGCGGGGTGAAGGCCGCCATGCGCAGCGCCTCGGGATCGTTCATCTGCCGGAAGAAGACGGGCAGATCGCTGTCGTGGACCTCGCGCAGTGCGATGTGCATGCGGCAGAGCCTACGCGCCGTGCGGGTCAGAGCCTGCGCGTCGCCAGGGTCAGCCGGTCGCGCGCGTCGAACAGCGCGTCCTTGACCATCTGTTCGTGCGCGGGCGTCAGCCGCGCCACCGGCACCGAGCAGCTGATCGCGTCCCGCGCGGGGGTGCGGTAGGGGATCGCCACGCCGAAGCAGCGCAGCCCCAGCGTGTTCTCCTCGCGGTCCACGGCGAAGCCCTGCTCCCGCACCTGGTGCAGCTCCTCGATGAGCTTCTCCCGGTCGGTGATGGTGTGCTCGGTCAGCGCCGGCAGGGTCTCCGGCAGCATCTTGCGCACCTGCTCGTCGCTGTAGGTGCTCAGCAGCGCCTTGCCCAGCGAGGTCGAGTGCGCGGGCAGCCGGCGGCCGACCCGGGTGAAGGGGCGCAGGTAGTGCTGGGACTGGCGGGTGGCCAGGTAGACGACGTTCGTGCCGTCCAACCGGGCGAGGTGGATGGTCTCCGTGGTGTCGTCGGAGAGCCGGTCCAGCGTCGGCCGGGCCGCCGCGACCACCTCGTCGCCGTCGATGTACGACGTGCCGACCAGCAGCGCCCGCACCCCGATGCCGTACCGCGTGCCCGTCGCGTCCGTCTCCACCCAGCCCAGCTCGACCAGGGTGCGCAGCAGCATGTACAGGCTCGACTTGGGATAACCGACGGCCTCCTGGACCGACGCGAGGGAGTGCATGCCGGGGCGTCCGGCGAAGTACTCGAGCAGTTCCACCGTCCGCACGGCGGACTTGACCTGCGCTCCGCCCCCCGTCTCGCCAGCCGACATCGCCCTTGACCCCTTCGTTCGACGGGAAATAATGTCCACCATATTCATCATCAGGAACAGCGTTCAGTATATCGAACAAGTCCGATGCAGAGAACGCAGAGCACGTGGAGGGACCCGCGGTGGCAGCAGCACCAGTCTGGAGTGTCGACCCCCGTACCGGGAAGCAGCGTGAACAGGTCGCGGTGGAGGCCACGGCCCAGGAGGTGGACGCCGCCGTCCGTGCCGCCCACGCGGCGCGCGAGGCCCTCGCCGACCGCGCCGTCCGCGCGGCCTTCCTGCGCACCGCCGCCGACGAGCTGAAGGCGTCCGAGAGCACCCTCGTCGAGGTGGCCGACGCCGAGACCGCGCTCGGCCCGGTCCGGCTCACCGGTGAACTCGCCCGCACCTGCTACCAGCTGCGGGCCTTCGCCGACATCGTCGACGAGGGCGAGTTCCTCGGCGTCGTCATCAACCACCCCGACGACACGGCCACCCCGCCCATTCCCGACCTGCGCCGCTACAAGGTGCCGCTCGGCGTCGTCGCCGTCTACTCGGCCTCCAACTTCCCCTTCGCCTTCTCCGTCCCCGGCGGCGACACCGCGAGTGCCCTCGCGGCCGGCTGCCCGGTCGTCGTCAAGGCCCACCCCGACCATCCGGCCCTGTCCGAGCTGGTCGCGAGCGTCCTGCGCCGCGCCGCCGCCCGGCACGACATCCCCGAGGGCGTCCTCGGCCTGGTGCACGGCTTCGACGCCGGCATCGAGCTGATCAAGCACCCGCTGGTCGCCGCGGCCGGCTTCACGGGCTCGGTCCGCGGTGGCCGCGCCCTGTTCGACGCGGCGGCGGCCCGGCCGGTCCCGATCCCCTTCCACGGGGAACTGGGCTCGCTGAACCCGGTCGTCGTCACCGAGGCCGCCGCGGCCGAGCGCGCGGAGGCCATCGGCGCCGGTCTCGCCGGGTCGATGACCCTGGGCGTCGGCCAGTTCTGCGTGAAGCCGGGCCTGGTCCTGGTGCCGTCCGGCGCCGCCGGCGACGGCGTGGTCAAGACCCTCACGGACGCCGTCAGCGACACCGACGCCGGGGTGCTGCTCGACCACCGCATGCGGGACAACTTCGTCGCCGGGGTCGCCGAACGCGCGGCGCTGCCCGACGTGGAGTCCCCGGTGACGCCGGGCTCGGGCGGCGAGCACGCCGTCAGCCCCGGCTTCCTGACCGTGCCGGCCGGGCGGCTGACCACCGAGGGCGAGCACGACCTGCTCCTGGAGGAGTGCTTCGGGCCGGTCACCGTGGTGGCCCGCTACGACGACGAGGCCGAGGTCCGGGGCGTGCTGTCCCGGCTGCCGGGCAACCTCACGGCGACCGTGCAGCTCTCCGCCGAGGAGGCGGCCGGCCAGGGGCGCGGGGCGGAGATCCTCGCGGAACTGACGCCGCTCGCCGGGCGGGTGCTGGTCAACGGCTGGCCCACGGGGGTCGCGGTGGCCGCGGCCCAGCACCACGGAGGGCCGTACCCGGCGACGACGTCGACGTCCACGTCGGTGGGCGGGACGGCCATCGAGCGGTGGCTGCGGCCGGTCGCGTACCAGGGGACGCCGGAAGCGCTGCTGCCGCCGGAGCTGCGGGACGACAACCCGCTGGGGCTGCCCCGGCGGTTCAACGGCCGGCTGGAGCGCTGAGGCTCATCCCGCGCTCGGCTCCAGGCCCGCGTCCCGGGCCAGGAGCGCCGCCTGGACCCGGTTGTCGCAGTCGAGCTTCGCCAGGATGCGGCTGACGTACGTCTTCACCGTGGCCTCGCTCATGTGCAGACGGGCACCGGCGTCCGCGTTGGACAGGCCCTCGCCGAGCAGGGCCAGCACGTCGCGTTCCCGTTCGGTGAGGCCCGCCAGGCGGCGGCGGGCCTCCTCGGCGCGCCCGGCGGCGGGGGAGGCGAGGGAGTCCACCACGTGCCGGGTGGCGGCCGGCGACAGATAGGCGTTCCCGGCCGCCGCCGCGCGGACCGCGTGGATCAGCTCCTGCGGCGCGGAGTCCTTCAGCAGGAAGCCCGCGCCGCCGTGGCCGAGCGCGCGCAGCACGTTGTCGCGTTCCCCGAACGTCGTCAGGATCAGCACCCGTACGCGCGGTGCGACGCGGCCGATCTCGGCCAGCGCGGTCAGCCCGTCCATCAGCGGCATCTGGATGTCCAGCAGGGCCACGTCGACCGCGGTGCTCCGGGCGGTCTCCACCGCCTCCCGGCCGTCCCGCGCCTCGGCGACCACGTCGATGTCCTCGGCCGAGGTGAGGATCATCCTGATGCCGGCCCTGATGAGCGGTTCGTCGTCGGCGACGAGGACCCGGATCACGCGGCCTCCTGCGCGGTGTCGGTAGGACGAGCGGACGGTGGGACCCGCCCATCATGCCCGATCCGGTCGCCGGCGCGGCCCCGTGCCCCGGGTCATGTCCGGTGCGCGTAGGACACCTTGGAGGACAGCTTGCCGTCGCGGAAGCAGAACCGGTAGACGATGTCCTCGTCCTCGTCCACGAAGTGCTCGCAGGCGGCGTCCTCGGGCAGCGGCGGGCCGTCCTTCTCCACGCCCTCGGTGAGCAGCGAGTCGCCCTGCGGGAACTTCTTCCGCAGATCCGCCTCGGGGTCGCCCACCCTGGCCGACTCGTACACGCTCGCCGGGATGACGCCCCGCTCCACCTCGTCCATCAGCTTCCCCACCACCCAGAACACGAGGGCGCCGGCGCCCACGACGAGGACGACGGCGGTGAGGGCGCATCCGAGGGCGACGTTCTTCTTGCTGCTCATGATGGCGGCGTACTCCTTGTGCGGTCCGCGGTGGTCGATGACCGGTCCACCGTCTCCCGCGGCGCCCCGCGCGGGCTGCCCTCCGAAGTCGCTGCCCGCGGCGACGGAAGTCGCGCCGTCCGGGCGGGAGCGGGCCTCGCCGTCGCTGTAGGGCAGCACACCGGCGAGGCGGAAACCGCCGTCCCCGGTGGGCCCCCGGTGCACCATGCCGCCGACCAGCCGGGCCCTCTCCGCCAGGCCCGTCAGCCCCTGTCCGCCGCTGACCGCGGGCGGACCCGCCGGTGCGTCCGCCGGCACCGGCCCGTTGGCCACCTCCACCACCAGACTGTCCGGTTCGTAGCGCAGCGCCACGGTGATCGGGGCGCCCGGCGCGTGCTTCAGCGCGTTGGTCAGGCCCTCCTGGACGATCCGGTACGCCGTCTGGTCGGCGGCCGGCGCCAGCGGCCGTTCGGTGCCGGAGCGGCGCAGCTCCACCGCCGCGCCCGCGGCCCGCGACGACTCGACCAGCGTGTCGACGGCGGCCGCCGTGCGGGCCGCCGAGGGCCCGGCGTCCTCCGCGTCCCCCCATCGCCCGGCGGGTTCCTCCCCGTCGTCCCGGAGGATGCCCACGGTCTCGCGCAGCTCCTGCATCGCCGACCGGGCGGCCTCCCGGAGGACGCCCACCCCCTCCCTCCGGCGGCCGGTCAGTTCCGGGTCCACCTCCAGCGCCCCGGCCTGCACGGCGATCAGGGCGAGCTGGTGGCCGAGGCTGTCGTGCATGTCCTGGGCGATGCGCTGCCGTTCCAGCAGCCGGGCCTGCCGCGCCACCATCTCCTGCTCGCGCACCAGTTGGGCGTTGTGCCGGTGGAGGGCGTCGATCAGGGCACGGCGCTGGGCGCGGTAGCGGGAGACGAGGCCGGGGACGACCGAGAGGACCAGGAAGGGCATCCCGCTCAGTGCGATCGTCAGCGGCAGCGACAGACCGGTCCCGCCGTCCTGGTCGCCGGCCTCGACGCCGATGTGCAGCACGAGCCCGACGCCGTACGCCGCCAGGGCGCGTCCCGGGCGCGTGATGCGGTGACCCGCCGACCAGCTCGCGCAGACCAGCAGCGGGATCGCGCCGACGGCCACCCCGGCCAGGGCCGACGAGACCACCAGCACCGTCGCCGGCAGCGCGCGGCGGGCCGGCGTCAGCAGGGCGATGAGCAGGGCCATGGGCCCGGCCCACGCCGGGGAGCCCGGCTCCGTCCCGTGGAGAATCCCCGCGGTCCCGGAGAGTGCGAGGGCGAGCGCGGTCTCCCCGGCGATCCGTCCGCGGGTCCAGGGGGAATCGGCGGTGAGCCGGGACAGTAACGGCCGGCCGGTACGGGATATCTCTGCTGCGTCCACGCGCAGACCATAAACAAACATCCCGAGGGGCGACGACAGCCCTTCGGCGCGGTCGCCGTCGACGAAAGCGGGCTCCCGGGCGACGGGGTCCGTCCTCTTCGGTCGCCGCGGGTGTCGACTTACGGAGACTGCCCCGGGCCGGGGCACCCGGTGAGGATGGCTCCGCCGGTCGCGGACGCATGCGACGGCGCCAGGACCGACGGCTTCGGGAGCGGGACAGTGGACACCAGGGGACAGCGGACGGCCGAGGACACGGAGCGGCGAGCGGCCGGGGACACGGGACAGCGGACGGCCGAGGACACGGAGCGGCGAGCGGCCGGGGACACGGGGCAGCGGGCGGTCGAGAGCGCGGGGCAGCGGGCGGTCTGGGGCGCGGGACGGCCGGCGACCGGGCGTTTCAGCATCCGGCAGAAGGCCGCCCTCATGACCAACCGGTACGTCGTGACGGAGACGCTGCCGGACGGCTCCGACGGCCGGGTCCTCGCCTTCGCCGAGAGCAAGCGGTTCTCGCTCAAGGAGGAGATGACCTTCTACACCGACGAGTCCCGGCAACAGGTCCTGTTCACCATCAGGGAGCGCAAGCTCCTCGACATCGGCGACGGCTACCACGTGCTGGACGAGACGGGCGGCTTCCTCGGCTCCTTCGAGGAGAAGTTCCTCGCCTCCCTGCTGCGCTCGACCTGGGTGCTGAACCAGCCCGGCTCGCCGGCGGCCGTCGGACGGGAGCGCAACCGGTTCGTCGCCGTGCTCCGCCGTGCCTGGGACTGGCTGCCGCTGGACTCCGTTCCGTTCCTCTGGCCGTACCACTTCGACTTCGAGACGGGAGGCAAGACGGTGATGAAGGTCGACAGGAAGTTCGGGCTGCTCGACCACTACACGGTCGACATGGCCGCCCCCGATCTCGACCTGCGCCTCGCCATCGCCCAGGCCGTCGCCCTGGACACGTTCCAGGACCGCTGACCCGGGGCCCCTGACCCGGGACCGCCGGGCCGGGGCAGTGGCCCCGGAACGCCTGGGACAATCCCGTCATGGACATAGAACTCCCCGAACTCCCCTTCCCACTACGCGCTTACGGCCCCGACGGCGCCTGGTCCTACGCGGGAGGCGTCCTCACCGGACGGGCCGGTCCCCGGCAGGACCGGTTCGTGCCGCCGACCGGTGAGGAGCTGGAGCCCGCCTCCGACGCGCCCCGGCTGCTCGGGGCGCCCGAGGGCGACTTCCAGCTGATCGCCCGCGTCACGGTCGGCTTCGCGTCCGCCTTCGACGCCGGGGTCCTCTACGTCCACGTCGGCGAGCGGGCCTGGGCCAAGCTGTGCCTGGAGTACTCCCCGGACGTGGCCACCGTCTGCACGGTGGTCACCCGGGGACACTCCGACGACTGCAACTCCTTCACCGTGGAGGGGAACACGGTGTGGCTGAGGGTCAGCCGCACCGGACGGGCCTTCGCCTTCCACGCCTCCCGCGACGGCGAACGCTGGACCTTCGTCCGGCTGTTCACCCTGGGCGACGAGAAGGAGACCGCGGCCGCGCTGGCCGGCTTCCTCGCCCAGTCGCCCACGGGAGAGGGCTGCGCGGTGACGTACGACCGCCTGGAGTACCGGCCGGCCCCGCCCGCCGACCTGCGCGACGGCAGCTGACGCAACCGGACCGCCCGGCCTCCGCGTCCTGCGATGCGTGATCGACGAACGTGGGACCGGAAACCGGGTGATCCGCACCGTCCTGCCCGCCGAGACGGAGGCGGTGGCCGCCCTGCACGTCCGCGCCCGGGCCACGTACTACCCGGGCGGGCTCCCCGACGACGGCTACGACTGGGCCGCCGCCTGGCGCACCGCCGTCGAGCGGACCGACGGACACGTGCTGTGCGCCGTGGAGCGGGGGAGCATCGTCGCCATCGCGTCCTTCCGGGCCCCGGAGGACGCCCCGGACGGCACGGTCGAGCTGTACCAGTTCCACGTCGACCCCGATCACTGGCGCTCCGGCATCGGCACCGAGCTGCACGCCGCCTGCGTCGAGCAGTGGCGGGCCGACGGCAGGCGTACGGCCGTTCCTCGACGTCCACGCCGACAACCGGCGCGCCCGGGCCTTCTACGCCCGCCGGGGCTGGTTCCCCGACCCGGACCACCCGCCCGCCGAGGGCGACCACCACCTGTGCCTGCGCTTCGACGTGTCCGGGGAATGAGACAGGACGCTTGAACGTTCACGTACGGGTGCGGAGGAGAGGCCTCCGTACCCGTACGACCTGGAGAAGAGCCGACACATGCGCGTCGAGATCTGGAGCGACATCGCCTGCCCCTGGTGTTATGTCGGAAAGGCCCGATTCGAGAAGGCGCTGGCGGCCTTCCCCCACCGGGACGGCGTCGAGGTGGTGCACCGGTCCTTCGAGCTGGACCCCGGGCGCGCCAAGGGCGACGTCCAGCCCGTGCTGACGATGCTCACCGCCAAGTACGGCATGAGCGAGGCCCAGGCGCAGGCCGGTGAGGACAACCTCGGCGCGCAGGCCGCCGCCGAGGGCCTGGACTACCGCACCCGCGACCGCGACCACGGCAGCACCTTCGACATGCACCGGCTGCTGCACCTGGCCAAGGACAAGGGCCGCCAGGACGCGCTGCTGGACGCGTTCTACCGGGGCAACTTCGCCGAGGAGCGTTCCGTCTTCGACGACGACGAACGACTCGTGGAGCTTGCCGTCGGCGCCGGTCTGGAGGCGGACACCGTCCGCGCGGTCCTCGCCGACCCCACCGCCTACGCCGACGAGGTGCGCGCCGACGAACGCGAGGCCGCGCAGCTCGGGGCCACCGGGGTGCCGTTCTTCGTGCTCGACCGGGCCTACGGAGTCTCCGGCGCCCAGCCCGTCGAGGTCTTCGCCCGGGCGCTGACGCAGGCGTGGGGCGAACGCGCGCCGCTCCAGCTCGTCGACGGCGGGGACGGGACCGCGGACGCGTGCGGTCCGGACGGCTGCGCGGTGCCCCGGGGCTGAAACGCCCAGGTCGGAGCGATCGCATAAGCAGTCCTTGGAGATATCGCGCAGAAATACGCAATGGACGGGGAGGTCCCGGGGCCGCACAGTGGTGCCATGGAGAGCTTCGAGACCCTCGTCCGTGCCGAGTTCGCTCCGAGGACGACGTACCTGAACACCGCCAGCACCGGTCTGCTGCCCGCCCGGACCCTCGTCGCGATGCGGGACGCGGCCGAGTCCGCGGCGGCCGGGCAGCCCCTCGACATGTTCGCCGACGTCGAGGCGAGCCGGTCCGCCTTCGCCCGCCTCCTCGGCGTGCCCGCGTCCCGGGTGGCGGCCGGGGCGTCGGTCGCCACCTTCAGCGGGCTCGTCGCGGCCTCACTGCCCGCGGGCGCCGAAGTCCTCACCGCGGAGGGCGACTTCAGCTCCCTGGTGAACCCGCTGTACACGCGGGGCGACCTCAAGGTGCGCAGTGTGCCGCTGGAGCGGATCGCCGAGTCGGTGGGTCCGGACACCGCGCTCGTCGCCGTCAGTTCCGTGCAGTCCGCCGACGGGCGGATCGCCGACCTCGCGGCGCTGCGGGACGCCGCCCGGGCGCACGGCGCGCGGACGCTGGTCGACGCCTCCCAGTCCAACGGGTGGCTGCCGCTGGCCGCGGACGACTTCGACTACGTGGCCGCCGTCGCCTACAAGTGGACACTGTGCCCGCGCGGTGTCGCCTTCCTCGTCGTCCCGGAGGACCTGGGCGGACTGACGCCGCTGTTCGCCGGGTGGGCGTCGGGCGAGCACCCCTGGGACAGCTGCTACGGCCCCGTCGAGGAACTCGCCCACTCCGCGCGGCGCTTCGACGAGAGCCCCGCCCTCTTCTCCTACACGGGCGCCCGGCACTCCCTCGCGCTGATCGAGGAACTCGGCGTGGACGCCGTGCACGCCCACGACACGGCCCTCGCCGACCGGTTCCGCGAGGGCGTGGGTTCCCTGGGCCACGAGGTCGTCCCCGCGCCGGGCTCGGCGATCGTGTCGGTGCCCGGACTCGGCCACCGGCAGGGTGACGTGAGCCGGGCCGGCGTCCAGGTCTCGGACCGGGCGGGCAATCTGCGGGCCGCGTTCCACCTGTACAACACGGCGGCGGACGTCGACCGGCTGCTGGACGTGCTGGCGGGCTGAGCCGGCCGGGCCGCGCAGCATACGGGCAGGGGCCTCCCGTCCCACACGAGGAGACCCCTGCCCGAGTCCTGACACGGCTCACCGGATCGGCTCACCGCACCGGCGTGAAGTCCCGCGTCCCGATGCTGTGTTCTCCGGGGGGCGACCCCCGGGCCCCCGGCCGGGCCGGTTCACCGCACCGGCGTGAAGTCCCGCGCCCCGATGCTGTGTTCTCCGGGGGGCGACCCCCGGGCCCCCGGCCGGATCGGTTCACCGCACCGGCGTGAAGTCCCGCGCCCCGATGAACTCCGGCCGCCGGACCGGTGCCGCGAAGGGCTCGACCGGCGTGTTCTCCACGCTGTTGAACACGATGAACACGTTGCTGCGCGGGAACGGCGTGATGTTGTCGCCCGAGCCGTGCATGCAGTTGCAGTCGAACCAGGTCGCCGAGCCGGCCTTGCCGGTGAACAGCTTGATGCCGTACTCCGAGGCCATCTTCGTCAGCGCCTCGTCGGACGGCGTCCCCGCGTCCTGCATCTGCAGGGACTTCTTGTAGTTGTCCTTCGGCGTGGCTCCCGCGCACCCGAGGAACGTCTTGTGCGACCCCGGCATGATCATGAGACCGCCGTTGGTGTCGTAGTTCTCGGTGAGTGCGATCGAGACCGAGATCGTGCGCATGTTCGGCAGGCCGTCCTCGGCGTGCCAGGTCTCGAAGTCGGAGTGCCAGTAGAAGCCGCTGGCCCCGAAGCCCGGCTTGACGTTGATCCGCGACTGGTGGACGTAGACGTCCGAGCCGAGGATCTGCCGGGCCCGCCCGACGACCCGCTCGTCGCGCACCAGGTTCGCGAACACCTCGCTGATCCGGTGCACTTCGAAGACCGACCGGATCTCCTGGGACCGCGGCTCGACGATCGAGCGCTCGTCCGCGCGGACGGCCGGGTCGGTGGTGAGCCGCTCCAGTTCACGGCGGTAGACCTCGACCTCGTCCGGCCCGATGAGCTGGTCGACGGCGAGGAAGCCGTCGCGGTCCAGGGCCTCCAGGTCACCGGCCGGAACGGGGCCGGGCGTGTCCGGGGAACCCCAGACGACCGGGTCCTGCCGAGGGGTCGCCACCTCGGTGGCGCCGCGGGTGGGATAGAGGTCGGTGACGTTCGTGGTCGTGGTGGTCACGGTGGACTCACACCTCCTCGGTGAGCAGCGGGTAGACGCCGTTCTCGTCGTGGTCCTCCCGTCCGGTCACGGGCGGGTTGAAGACACAGATGCAGTGGAAGTCCTCCTTGACCTTGAGCGTGTGCCGCTCATGGCCGTTCAGGAGGTACATCGTGCCCGGTGTGATGTGGTACGTCTTCCCCGTCTCGCGGTCGGTGAGCTCGGCGTCGCCCTTGGTGCAGACGACGGCCTCGATGTGGTTCGCGTACCACATGGACGTCTCCGTACCCGCGTACAGGATCGTCTCGTGCAGGGAGAAGCCGACCTTCTCCTTGGCGAGGACGATGCGCTTGCTCTCCCAGGTGCCGGACGCGGACTTCACGTGCCGGTCGGTGCCTTCGAGCTCCTTGAACGAACGGACGATCACGGTGGTGCGATGCCTCCTAGGTGAGGGTGTGCAGGGGTCCCCGGCGCCCTCGTCCGCGCGGGCCGAAGGCGCCGGAAGCGCTGGTGGTGTCAGGCGGTCTCGCGCACGGCCCGGGCGAGGGTCTTCATGCCCTCGTCCACCTCGTCCGGTGTGACGGTGAGCGCCGGCAGCAGCTTGACGACCTCGCTCTCGGGGCCGGACGTCTCGATGAGCAGCCCGAGGTCGAAGGCGCGCCGGGCGATGCGGCCCGCGCGGTCCTTGTCGTGGAACTCCAGGCCCCAGACCAGGCCGCGGCCCCGGTACTCCTTGACGTCGGCGAGGTTCTCCTCGGTGATGGCGATCAGGTGCTGCTCGACCTGCTCGCCGCGGGTGCGGGTCTGCTTCTCCATCGCCGCCCCGTCGGTCCAGTACGCCTCCAGCGCGGCGGTCGCCGTGACGAAGGCGGGGTTGTTGCCGCGGAAGGTGCCGTTGTGCTCGCCCGGCTCCCAGACGTCCAGTTCGGGCTTGAACAGGGTCAGCGACATCGGCAGGCCGTAGCCGCTGATCGACTTGGAGACGGTGACGATGTCCGGCGTGATGCCCGCCTCCTCGAAGGAGAAGAAGGCGCCGGTGCGGCCGCAGCCCATCTGGATGTCGTCGACGATCAGCAGCATGTCCCGCCGCTCGCACAGCTCGGCCAGGGCACGCAGCCACTCGGGCCGGGCGACGTTGATGCCGCCCTCGCCCTGCACGGTCTCGACGATCACCGCGGCCGGCTGGTTGAGGCCGGAGCCCTGGTCCTCCAGGAGCCGCTCGAACCAGAGGAAGTCCTCGACCGTGCCGTCGAAGTAGTTGTCGAACGGCATCGGCGTGCCGTGCACCAGCGGGATGCCCGCGCCGGCCCGCTTGAAGGCGTTGCCGGTCACCGCGAGCGAACCCAGCGACATGCCGTGGAAGGCGTTGGTGAACGACACGATCGACTCGCGGCCCTTCACCTTCCGCGCCAGCTTGAGCGCGGACTCCACGGCGTTGGTGCCCGTCGGACCCGGGAACATGACCTTGTACGGCAGGTCGCGCGGCCGCAGGACGGTGTTCTGGAACGTCTCCAGGAAGCGGCGCTTGGCGGTGGTCGACATGTCGAGGCCGTGCGTGACGCCGTCCCGTTCCAGATAGTCGATCAGCGCCCGTTTCAGGACGGGGTTGTTGTGCCCGTAGTTGAGCGAGCCCGCTCCGGCGAAGAAGTCGAGGTACTCGTGGCCGTCCTCGTCGTACATGCGGCTGCCGTGCGCACGGTCGAAGACGGTGGGCCAGCCGCGGCAGTAGCTGCGCACCTCGGATTCGAGGGTCTCGAAGACGCTGAGGTCGGGCTGGGTGATGGTCACGACGAATCGCTCCTCGTGGGGGTGAGGGTGGGAGAGGAAGGTCGTACGGATCCGGGACCGGAGCGGTCTGCCGGGGAGTGTGAGGGGGCCGGGACGTCCGGGGCCGGCCGGTCAGCCGCGGGCCGCGGCGGGGAGGGGGCCGATGCGGTACAGCACCTCGGGCTCGTGCGGTCCGTCGGGGAAGAGGTCCGTCTCGAACAGCGTCTCGCGCTCCAGCCGGGCTCCGTGCCGTTCGGCGAACGAGGTGAACAGCCGCTGGGACGCGGTGTTGTCGGGGGAGATGGTGGTCTCCACGGTCACCGTCCCGTACTCCGCGGCGGTCCGGGCGGCCAGCTCGTCGAGCAGTGCAGCCGCGAGCCTTCGACCACGGTAGGCCTCGTCCACCGCGACCTGCCACACGAGCAGCGTGTCGGGCCGGTCCGGCCGCAGGTAGCCGGTGACGAAGCCGACCGGCACGCCGTGCCCGTCGCGGGCGACGGCGGATGTGGCCGCGAAGTCACGACACCAGAGCAGATAGCTGTAGGACGAGTTCAGATCGAGGACCTTGGAATCCCTCGCTATCCGCCACAGGGCGGCTCCGTCGGCCACTTCCGGGCGATCGATTCGCAGGTCTGCTTGAACGGCGGTCATGCAAATCGAATTTACCCAGCGGAATTAAAAAATGCATCGCCGGACGAGGTTACGTATGGACGCCTCGTGTGTTATCGCGCGTGCGCGTGCTCTCGCGCAAGGAGGAGGCGATTTGGTGGTAAATGACCGGTATATAACGCGCAAAACGGGCGGCGTGTGCAACGGATCACAATCATGTGACCCGTTGGGGCGTGACCGGGGTTCGCTGCCCGGGCTTCAGGAAATCAGTGGGTTTAGGGTCGCGGAAACCGGGCAGGAGAATAGTGGAAGATTATCGATCGTAATTGCCGAATTCGCTTTCCGTGCACTTCGGCAATTACTCGAATTCACGCTCCCGCAAAGCCGGCGGAGGGCGTCCGGTCCCAGGCGTCCTCGGCGGCGCGACGGGCCGCCTCCGGGTCGGTCGTGAGGCCCTTCCCGGCCAGCGCGGCACCCAGTGCCGTCAGGCAGCCCCGCACGGCCTCACGCGTCGCGTCCGGCCCGTAGTGGTTGACGCGGATCATCTCCTCGGCCAGCGCGCCGCCGCCCGCGGCCAGCGGCAGCGCCGGGTCGGACTCCAGCGCCCGGGTCACCAGTTCCGAGGCGTCCAGGTCCGAGGGGACCCGCAGCGTCGTCGCCACCGGCGCCGCCTCGCGGGCCTCGTGCACGTACGGCTCCAGGCCGCCGCCCAGCGCGAGCGCCCCGGCCCGGGTGGCCGCCGCCGCCGACGCGTGCCGCGCCATCACCGTCTCCAGGCCCTCCGCCTCGATGCGCTCGACGCACGCCTCCAGCGCCAGCATCTCCAGCTGCGCCGGCGCGTGCAGCAGAGCCTTGCGCCCGCCGTCGATCCAGCGCTCCTTCCAGTCCAGCAGGGAGAGGTACGACCGGCGCGGCGCACCGGGGTTCGCCGCCATCCGCGCCCACGCCCGCTCGCTCACCGACACCGCCGACACCCCGGCCGGACCGCCCATCGCCTTCTGCGCCCCGATCACGCACAGGTCCACGCCCCACGCGTCCGGCAGCACCGGCTCCGCGCCGACCGACGCCACCGCGTCCAGGTAGAACAGCGCGCCCTGCTCCCGCACCGCCTCGCCGATCTCCGCGACCGGGTTGGTGTTGCCGGTCGCCGCCTCCGCGTGCACCAGGGACACGAAGTCGATCTCCGGGTGCTCGGCGAAGGCCCGGCGGACCAGGTCGGCCGTCACGGCGGTGTGGAACGGCACGGCGAGGTCGTGCACCGTGGCGCCGCAGTCCCGCAGCCAGTTCCCGAACGTCTGCCCGTACGGCCCGGTGACGATGTTCAGCGCGACGGTGTCCGGCCCGGCGCACCCCCGGATCGCGCCCTCCAGCGGCAGCAGCGCCTCGCCCTGCGTGATCAGGACGTCCTGCCGCGTGCCGAGCAGGCGCGCCACCCGGTCCTCGATCGCGGCGAAACGGGCGGCGCTCAGCGGGGCGAGGTCCAGGAAGGGGTGGGTCACGGCGGTGCTCTCTTCACTCACGGTCAGGTGTATGACGCGTACGGAGTCGAGAGTAACCGTGGCCTTCGCCGCCACTCGCGGGGGAGGGCGTCCGTTGCGACACCGTCACGCCCGGAATTGTGGCTTCCGCCACAGCCGTGGTGCTCGCCGGACTGATGGACTCGGGCCCGTGCTCGCTCTCCTGCTGCTCGTCCTCGTCGCGGTGGTGACGGCCGTCCTCCTCGGCCGGGGCGCGGGCACGTACGCCCGCCGCCCCGGCGGGGAGGCGGGCGTGCCGGCCGCCGTCCCCGCGCCGCCCGGGGCGGGCGCGTCCTTCCGCGTCCTCGCCGCGGTCGCCGGCGGGGCCGCCGCCCTGCTGTACGTCTGGGGTGCGCTGGGCGTGGGGTTCGCGGTCATGGGGGCGGAGGACGGCGGCGCGGGTTCCTCGCCGATGAGACCCTGCCGTACCGGCGTGCCCCCGGAGCTGTCCGGGCGGGTCGTCGACTACTCGGTCTCCTACCTGCCCCTGCGGTTCCGCTGCGAGACCACCGACGGCGACTGGTACGCCTCCGCCGACGTCCCCGGTTACGTCAACCCCGGTGTCGCCGTGCTCGCGTCGGCCGCCGTCGCGAGCGCCGTCGCGGCCGGCTGCGCGACCGGGCTGCGCGCCCGCGCCGCCGCGCGCAACGGCGGCCGGTGACCGGGCCTTCGAACAGCCCCCCCGGCGCCCGTCTAAGGTGCGGGGCATGAGCGATCGCACGGTGCTGCACGTGAAGGGTCGGGTGCTCGTCGGACCGCGGGACGAGGACGTCCGCGACGAGTTGTGGGTCATCGACGGCCGGATCTCGTACGACCGTCCCGCCGGGGCCGGTGACGTCCGCACCGTCGAGGGCTGGGCGCTGCCCGGCCTGGTCGACGCGCACTGCCACGTCGGCCTCGACCAGCACGGCGCCGTACCCGAGGACGTCGCCGAGAAGCAGGCGCTGACCGACCGCGACGCCGGCACCCTCCTCATCCGCGACGCGGGCTCGCCCTCCGACACCCGCTGGATCGACGACCGCGAGGACCTCCCGAAGATCATCCGCGCGGGCCGGCACATCGCCCGCACCCGCCGCTACATCCGCAACTACGCCTGGGAGGTCGAGCCCGAGGACCTCGTCGCGTACGTCGCCCGGGAGGCCCGGCGCGGCGACGGCTGGGTGAAGCTGGTCGGCGACTGGATCGACCGCGACCTCGGCGACCTGTCCGCCTGCTGGCCGCGAGGCGCCGTCGAGGCAGCCATCGCCGAGGCCCATCGCCTGGGCGCCCGCGTCACCGCGCACTGCTTCGCCGAGGACTCGCTGCGCGACCTGGTCGAGGCCGGCATCGACTGCGTCGAGCACGCGACCGGTCTGACGGACGACACCATCCCCCTGTTCGCCGAACGGGGCGTCGCCATCGTGCCCACCCTGGTCAACATCGCCACCTTCCCCGCGCTCGCCCAGGGCGGCGAGAAGCGGTTCCCGCGCTGGTCGGACCACATGCGCCGGCTGCACGCCCGCCGCTACGACACCGTCCGGAGCGCCTACGACGCCGGGATCCCGGTCTTCGTCGGCACCGACGCGGGCGGCGCCCTGGCCCACGGCCTGGCGGGGGCGGAGGTCGCCGAGCTGGTCACCGCCGGCATCCCGCCCGTCGAGGCCCTCTCCGCGGCGACCTGGGCCGCCCGGCGCTGGCTCGGCCGGCCCGGTCTGGACGAGGGCGCGCCGGCGGACCTGGTGGTGTACGAGCAGGACCCGCGCGCGGACGTGCGCGTGCTCGCCGCTCCGCGCCGGGTGGTGCTGAACGGGCGGGTCGTCGGATAGCCGACACGGGGGACGCCGGGGAACGCGTGTGCCGAAGGATTCGAAAAGGCTCGCGGAAACCTCACGAAGGGGTGAAGTGACCCTGGATCGCTGACGGTCGGGCCCGGGCGGGGACATCCTTTCCGGGTCCCGAGCACGTCGCTCATGTGTGTTCCGCACGCATGTCTTTCTGGGGGTCCCACCACCTTGAACGGCAACACCTTCCGCATGCCCGCACGCCGCCTCGTCACCGTCACGGCGGCCACGGCCCTGGCCGCCGGTCCCGCGGTCCTGGCCGGTGCGGGAACCGTCCACGCGACCGGCGACCACGGCCGCGCGAGCGCCACCGTCCTGCGCACCGGGCTCGACGTGTCCCTGCTCCACAAGACCGTGGACGTCCCGCTCGCGGTCACCCTCGACGAGGTGCAGGCACCCGAGAGCGCCCGGAAGACCGCGCTGACCGCCCGGCTGGACGGCGTCGACGGCGGCAGGCCCTTCAGCGTCCTGCGCGCCGACGTGGCCGACGCGAAGGCGACGACGGCCGCGGACAAGGCGGAGGGCCGCACCGAACTGGCCCGGGCCAGGGTCCACGTCCCCGGACTGCCGCTGCTGTCGGTCGTCGAGGTCGAGCAGGTCACCTCCACGGCGACCTGCGAGGCGGGGAAGAAGCCGGTCGCCTCCTCGAACCTGCTGGGCGCGGTCACGGTCCTCGGCAAGAAGGTCACGCTGACCACCGGCGGGCCGACGGACGTGAAGGTGCCCGGCGTCGGCGAGGTGCGGCTCGACCTGTCGAAGACGCAGACCACCTCGCGCACGGCCGCCGCCACCGCCCTCGAACTCACGGTGCACGTGGACCCGCTGGACCTGGGCGTGGCCGAGGTCGACGGCACCCTGACCCTGGCGAGCGCCACCTGCGAGGCCCCGGCGGCCGCGCAGCCCCCGGCGAAGGCCGGGAAGCCGCCCGCCGAACCGGCCGCGGACGTGAAACCCCAGGGCGCCCCCGCCGAGGCCGACCTGGCCGAGACCGGCGGCAGCTCGACCACCCCGTACCTCGCGGCCGGAGCCGGTGTCCTGGTCCTGGCGGGCGGCACAGCCCTGGCCGTGGCCCGCCGCAGGCGCGGCTGACCGGGGGACGGACGGCGACGGGGCGCCGGGCGGCACGCGGACAGGCGGGGAGAAGTCCGGTGGGCGGGGGCCTGGAGGAGGGCCGGCTGCCCGGAGCGTGGGCCCGACCTCTCTACGCCGGGCCCGCCCACGGTTGCGGCCCCGGCGTAGAGACGCGCCGCGGCCCGGCCCGGCACCGGGCTGTTCCAGGCGGGGGCGGGGTTCCGGCCGGGACGAGGGGAGCACCGCGGGCCGGTCCGGCTCCGGACGGGGTGATCCGGCCGCGCCCGGACCGGCCCGCCGGGCCCCGGACGGGCACGGCGGGGTCCGGACGGGCCCCGCGCCTCAGGCGGACCGCGCCCGCACCGCCCGGTCCAGCGCCGTCAGGAAGCCGTCCGTCGTGGCCCGGTCCCGTACCGCCAGGCGCAGCCACTCCTCGCCCAGCCCCGGGAACGTGTCCCCGCGCCGGACCGCGTACCCGAGGTCGCGCAGCCGGTGCCGTACGGTCGCGGCGTCCGGCAGCCGGACGAGGACGAAGGGGCCCTCGGCGGGCCCGGCGACCCGGAGCCCGGCGGGGGCGAACCGCCGCAGCCCGGCGACGAGACGGTCCCGGTCCGCGGCGATGCGGTGGGCGGCGTGCGCCGCCTCCGCCAGCGCGCGCGGCGCCACACACGCCTCGGCCGCCGCCAGGGCGGGCGTCGACACGGGCCACAGCGGCTGGGCGCGCTCCAGTCCGGCGACCGTCTCCGGGGCCGCCAGCACGTATCCGACGCGCAGGCCCGCCAGCCCCCACGTCTTGGTGAGGCTGCGCAGGACGACCAGCCCGGGAACGTCCGTCCGTCCGGCCAGCGCCTCCCGCTCACCCGGTACCGCGTCCATGAACGCCTCGTCGACGACCAGCGTCCGCCCGGGGCGGGCGAGCCGGGCGATCGTCTCCGCCGGGTGCAGCACCGACGTCGGGTTCGTCGGGTTGCCGATCACCACCAGGTCGGCGTCCTCGGGAACGGCCGCCGGGTCCAGCCGGAAACCGTCCGCCTCCCGCAGCAGCACCCGGCCGACCGTGTGCCCCGCGTCCCGCAGCGCCGCCTCCGGCTCCGTGAACTGCGGGTGCACCACCACCGGCCGGCGCACCGTCAGCGCCCGCGCCAGCAGCACGAACGCCTCCGCCGCGCCCGCCGTCAGCAGCACCCGCTCCACCGGCAGCCCGTGCCGCGCCGCCACCGCCGCCCGTGCGGCCCGCCCGTCCGGGTAGGCCGCGAGGGAGCCCAGCGACGCGGCGAGGTGCTCGCGCAGCCACGCCGGGGGCGTGTCCGCGCGGACGTTCACCGCCAGGTCCACCAGCGCCGACCCGTCGTCCCGGACCTCGGCGTCCCCGTGGTGCCGCAGGTCGTGGCCCCCGCACAGGGCCCCGGCCTCAGTGCGCATGGGAGTGCGCGTGTCCGTGCCCGTGGGAGTGCCCGTGGTGGTGATGGCCGTCGTCGTCGGGGTGGAAGTGCGGCTGCTGCGGCAGCCCCACCTTGTCCTCGAAGCCGGGCAGCGCGATCCGGTACACGCAGCTGTCGCAGTTCATGCGCAGATCGCCCTTCACCGCCTCCTCGTACCGCTCCCACACCAGGTCCAGCAGCTCCGGCTCGGGCCCGATGACGTCCGCCGAGCGCACCTCGGTCCCCGGGTGCGCGGCGGCCCACTCCTCGGTCTGCTGCCGGACCCGGTCCGGGAGGATGCCGGTGAACAGGAAGTACGGCAGGACCACGATCCGCCCGGCGCCCAGCCGCGCGCAGCGGTCCAGGCCGCCCGGCACGTCGGGCTGCGCCAGCGACACGAACGCCGTCTCCACACCGGCGTACCCGCGGCCCTCCCACAGCAGCCGCGCCGCCTTGAACACCTCGGCGTTGGCGTCCGGGTCCGTCGAACCGCGCCCCACCAGCAGCACGGTCACCTCGGAAAGGTCCCAGGAGGGGTCGACGGCCTCCTGCAGCCGCCGCTCCAGCACCCGCAGCAGCGACGGGTGCGGGCCCAGCGGACGCCCGTACGTGTAGGAGATGCCGGGGTGGCGTTCCTTCTCGCGGGACAGGGCCGCCGGGATGTCGCCCTTGGCGTGCCCGGCGGACACCAGCATCAGCGGCACCGCGGCGAACCGGCGTACGCCCCGTTCCACCAGCTCGGCGACCGCCTCGCCCAGCGGGGGCGGGGACAGCTCGATGAAGCCGCCCGCGACGGGCAGTTCGGGGTGGCGGCGGCCCAGCTCGCGCACGAAGTCGCGGAACGCCTCGGCTCCGGCGTCGTCCCGGGTGCCGTGGCCGGCGATGAGCAGGGCGGGCGGGGTGGTCACAGGGTCTCCTCGGCGGAAGTCGGGTGGTACAGCAGGGCGTTGAGCGCGGCGGACGCGACCGCCGACCCGCCCTTCTCGGACACGTTGCTCACGGCGGGCAGCCCGCTCTCGCGCAGCGCCGCCTTGGACTCGACCGCGCCGACGAAGCCGACGGGCAGCCCGATGACGAGCGCGGGGGAGGCGTCCAGGGTCAGCAGCTCCTCCAGCGCGGTCGGCGCGTTGCCGATCACCCAGAGGGCGCCCGGCCCGACCTGCTCGTAGGCGAGCCGGATGCCGTGCGCCGAGCGGGTCAGTCCCGGCCCGGCGACGGCGTCCCGCAGCCGGCAGACGGTCTCCCGCCGGGTGATGCCCGCGCCGACCATCTCGACGTCCACGACGACGGGCGCCCCGGCGTGCAGCGCCGCGTGGGCCTTCGCCAGCTCGCCCTCGTCCATGACGAGGTCGGTGGCGTACTCCAGGTCGGCGGCGGAGTGGACGACCCGCTCCACCACCGCGCGGGTCAGCGGCGGGAGGTGCGAGGTGTCCAGGCGGGCGCGCAGCCGCCGGTAGGACTCCTCCTCGATGGGGTGGACGACGCGGTTCACCGGGCGGCCTCCTGCCAGCGGTAGCCGCGCGGGGTGACCATGCGCCCCGCGATCTCGCGGGTCGCCGTGTTGCCCACCGTCACGACGGTCATCATGTCGACGCTCGCCGGGTCCAGCGCCGCCAGCGTGGTCAGGCGGCTGGACTCGTCGGCGCGGGAGGCGTTGCGGACGACACCGACCGGCGTCGTCGGCTCCCGGTGCTCCGCGAGGATCGCCAGCGCCTTCGGCAGCTGCCAGTCCCGGCCCCGGGAGCGCGGGTTGTAGAACGTCACGACGAGGTCCGACTCGGCCGCCGCCCGCACCCGCCGCTCGATGACCTCCCACGGCGTGTGCAGGTCGGACAGGCTGATCGACACGTGGTCGTGGCCCAGCGGCGCGCCCAGGATCGCCCCGGCCGCCAGCGCCGCCGTCACGCCCGGCACCCCGACCACGTCGATGTCGTCGGACGCCTCGGCCAGCGCCGGCGACGCCATGGCGTACACGCCCGCGTCGCCGCTGCCGATCAGCGCCACCGCCTGCCCGCGCCGGGCCTCGGCCACGGCGGTCCGCGCCCGCTCCTCCTCCGCGCCGAGCCCCGACTCCAGGATCCGGGTGCCGGGCCGCAGCAGGTCGCGGATCTGGTCGACGTACTGGTCGAGACCGACCAGCACGGACGCCCGCCGCAGCTCCGCCAGCGCGCGCGGCGTCAGCAGGTCGCGGGCGCCCGGACCGAGCCCGACCACCGCGAGCCGCCCGCGCCCCGGCCGCCGTACGACGGCACAGGTCGCCATGGCGGGGGAGCCGTCCGGGCGCTCCGACTTCCGCTTCGGGACGAGGAGTTCGCCCCCGTCCGCCAGCGCCGCCGCCTCCGCGACCGAGGGGGTGCCGACGGCCGCGAGCGGCGCGCCGGAGGGGTTGGGCACCTCGACGCCCGCGAGCTTCTCGGCGGCGTACGTCACCAGCGGCACGCCCAGGCGCTCGGCCGCACCGACGATGCCCGGTTCATCGGCCTTGGCGTCCACGGTGGCCAGCCCGGCGACCGACGCCGCCGACAGCCCGGCGTCCCGCAGCGCCGCCTCCACCAGCCCCAGCACCTCGTCCACCGGCGCCCCCTTCGAGGCGCCGACGCCGACGACCAGGGACGGCGGACGCAGCACGGCCTCACGCTCGGCCGGCTCCACCAGACGGTCCGTCACCCGGACCGTGTACGCCCCCTCCGCGGCGAGCGGCAGCGGCGGCAGCGGCCAGGCCACCTCGGCCCGCAGCGCCACCGGCTCCCCGTCCAGCAGGGCCCGAGAGACCCCGGCGACGTCGCCCTCGACGGGCAGCCCCAGCGTGTCCAGGCCCGGCAGGCCCACGGCGTCGGTCGCCGTCGTCACCACCGGCTCGGCGCCCAGCACCCCGCCCACCGCGCGGGCGAGGTCGTTGGCGCCGCCGCCGTGCCCGCCGACCAGCGACACGGCGAACCGCCCGCCCTCGTCGACGCACACCACACCCGGGTCGGTCCGCTTGTCGTCCAGCAGCGGGGCCACGAGCCGGACCACGGCACCCGTGGCCAGGAAGCACACGAGCTGCTCGCACTCGGCGAACGCGGTCCGCACGGCGTCCGCGACGGGACCCCCGTACACGCGCGTGCGGTCCGGCCACGCCGCGGCCAGCCGGTCCCGCGCCGCGGTCCCCGCCGCGGTGGCGGAAATGAGGCCGATCACAGGGCCCCTCCTTCTTCGGTTCCATCGGTACGGCTGCCGGGCCTCACGCCCCACAGCAGGAAAACGGGATTGGTCGCCGCCAGCCGCGTCACGTCCCCCGGCAGCGGCGCGAGCCGGGACGACTGCAGCAGCACCCCGTCGCACTCCAGCCCGGCACCGAGCAGCGCCTCACGCGCCGCCGGCACCCGGTCCAGCGCGGCCATCGCGACGACCACGGACCGCCGGGCGCGCCGCGCGCACGCCGAGACGATCGCCGGCAGTTCGCGCCCGCCGCCGCCGACGAACACGGCGTCCGGATCGTCCAGACCCGACAGCACCGTGGGCGCCGCGCCGTGCACCACCCGCACGTCGACACCGTGCGCGGCGGCGTTGGCGCGGACGCGCTCGACACCGTCCGGCGTCTTCTCCACCGCGGTGACGGCGGCGCCGAGCCGCGCGCACTCCACGGCCACGGACCCGGAGCCCGCGCCGACGTCCCACACCAGGTCGCCGGGGCGCGGACCGAGACGGGCCAGCGCCAGCGCCCGCACCTCGAACTTGGTGATCATCGAGTCGCGGTGGGCGAACGCGGCCTCGTCCAGCGCCCACCCGGCGGGCCCCGGCCGCGGCCCGGCCACCGAGCGCACCGGGCCCAGGGCCCGCGCCTCGTCCAGGCACAGCACCACGCTCACCGCCGGACCCCAGTCCCGGGCGGCGGCCTCGGCGGGCGTCACCCGCTCCACCCGCTCCTCGCCGGAACCGAGCGCGGAGGCCACGACCAGCACGCGCCCGTCGCCCACGAGCGCGGCCCCCAGCTCCGCCGGACCCGCCCCCGGCCCGGTCAGCACGGCCACCTTCGGGTGCGCGCGGCACAGGTTCACCGCCGTCCGCAGGTCCCGCCCGTGCGCGCTGGCCACCGCGGCGTCGTCCCACGGCAGCCCCACCCGCGCGAACGCGGCGGCGACCGACGACACACCGGGCCGCACGTCCAGCAGCCCCGGCCCGAACCGCTCGGCCAGCGCCCGCACGATCCCGAAGAACCCCGGGTCGCCGGAGGCCAGCACGAGCACCGGCCGCTCCTTCGCGGCGTACTCCGCGACCGTGTCCAGGGCGGGCGCCAGCGCCCCGAGCACGACCCGCTCGGCACCCTCGGGCAGTCGTACGGCGTCCAGGTGCCGCCGCCCGCCGACGACCAGGGCCGCGCCGTCGGCCACGTCCTCGGGCAGCGGGGAACCGGTCCCCGCCCCGACCACCGTGATCACGTGCTCGCACCCCGCGCGCGCAGCTCCCTGCGGGCCTCGGGGTCGGCCCTGCGGTAGCCGTGGAAGTGCCCCGGGTGGTACAGGTGCGAGCGGGTGCCGTGCGCGTCGAGCGCCGGGCCGACCAGGAACAGGGTGTGCTTCCAGAGCTTGTGCTCCTTGACGGTCTCCTCCAGGGTGCCGATCGTGCACTTGACGACCAGCTCCTCCGGCCAGGTCGCCTGATAGGCGACGACGACCGGCGTCTCGGTCGGATAACCGCCCTCCAGCAGCTCCCGCACCAGCTGCCCGCTGCGCGCCGCCGACAGGAAGACCGCCATCGTCGTGCCGTGCTTCGCGAACTCGCGGACCTCCTCCCCGGGCGGCATCGGCGTCTTGCCGCCGCCGAGCCGGGTCAGGACCACGGACTGCGCGACCTCGGGGATGGTCAGCTCCCGCTGCGCGAGCGCGGCGACCGCCGAGAAGGCGGAGACGCCGGGCACGACCTCGGTCGCGATGCCGATCTCCGCGCACCGGTCCAGCTGCTCCTGCGTACCGCCCCACAGCGCCGGGTCACCGGAGTGGATGCGGGCCACCCGCAGCCCCTCCGCGCGGGCCCGCCGGTAGACGGCCACGACGTCCTCCAGCGACATCGTCGCCGAGTCCAGGACCTCCGCGCCCTCGCGCGCGTGCTGGAGGACCTCCGCCTGCACCAGGCTCGCCGCCCAGATCACGACGTCGGCCTCGGCGATGGCCCGGGCGGCGCGGAACGTCAGCAGATCGGCGGCGCCGGGACCGGCACCGACGAAGGTCACCTTGCCGGCGGCGCCGGCGGTGGGAGCCACGGGAACCAGCGGATCCATGGAATTCGGTCCTCTCCTACGCATATTTACTGCGGTTGCTGCTGTCGGACGCGCGTGAACGCGGACTGATCGGATACCAAGGGCCCATGGCGGTCTTCGTCGCGCTCGGCGCGTTCCTGATGACGCTGGCCGGCGGCTGGACGGCACAGCGCGTGACCGACCGGCGCCACCTGGTCCTGGGCCTGGCCGGCGGCCTGATGCTGGGCGTGGTCGGCCTCGACCTGCTGCCGGAGGCGCTGGAGGCGGCGGGCCGGGAGGTGTTCGGCGTCCCCGCGGCACTGCTGCTGTTCGTCGCCGGCTTCCTCCTCGCGCACCTGGTGGAACGCCTGCTGGCCGCCCGCCGCGCAGCGCACGGCGCCGACGAGCACGGTCACCGCGCGCCCGAGGTGGGCCTGACGGCCGCCGCCGCGATGGTCGGGCACAGCGCGATGGACGGCGTGGCGATCGGCGCGGCGTTCCAGGTCGGCGGCGGCATGGGCGCGGCCGTCGCGATGGCCGTGATCGCCCACGACTTCGCGGACGGCTTCAACACCTACACGCTCACCAGCCTGTACGGGAACGCCCGCCGCCGGGCCGTCGCCATGCTCGTCGCCGACGCCCTGGCCCCCGTCGTCGGCGCGGCGTCCACGCTCTTCTTCACGATCCCCGAGGGCCTGCTCGGCGGGTACCTCGGACTCTTCGGCGGCGTCCTGCTCTACCTCGCCGCCGCCGAGATCCTGCCCGAAGCCCACCACGAGCACCCCGCCCGCTCGACCCTGCTGTGCACGATCGCGGGCGCCGCCTTCATCTGGCTGGTGGTCGGCATCGCCGAGTGACGCCCCGGGCCCTCGGCGGCTCACAGCTTGCCGCCCCGCCCGCCCTCGCGCCGCGCCGGCGCGATGAGCGTCGACAGATAGGGCAGCGGCTCCCCGTCCAGCTCGGCGGCCGGCCGTACGGACTCCTCCGGCAGCCCCAGCGCCGAACCCCACACCGCGTCACCCAGCCGCCCGGTCTCCCGCAGCACCTCGGCGACCTCGGCCGCCTGCCGCCCGAACTTGTAGGCGACGACCGTCCCCGGCCCGTTCAGCGCCTCCTTGAGCACACCCGACCCGGCGGTCACCGGCACCAGCGTCAGCGGCTCGGTGCCCTCGGTCAGCACGGCACCCGACCGGGCCGCGAGGTCCTGCATGGCGGTGATGCCCGGCACGGTCTCCACCACGGTGCCCGGCACCAGCTCGCCGACGGTCTGCGCGAGATACGTGAACGTGGAGTACACGTTGGGATCACCGATGGTCGCGAAGGCGACGGACCCGTGCTCCCGCAGCAGCGCGGCGACCCGCTCGCCGGCCGCGTCCCACGCCGCCTCCCGCCGCGCCCGGTCGGTGCGCTCGTTCAGCGCGAACACGACCCGGACGACCTTCTCGGCGCCCACGTAGTGCAGCACGGTCGCCTCGGCGCGGCCCCGCTCCCCGGTGTCCATCACGGGCACGACGACGACCTCGGCGGCCCGCAGCGCGTTCACGCCCTTGACGGTCACCAGCTCCGGGTCCCCGGGTCCGACCCCCACCCCGATCAGCCTGCTGCTCATGACGTCCGGCACCTCTCCACGAACCGACGGGCGACACCGGGCTCGGACGCCCAGTGCGTGTGCAGATAGCTCGCGTGCACACCGCGTTCCACGAATCCCTCGACGCGCCGCTCGGGCGCCCGCATCCCCCACGCCGGCGCCGCCCCGGCCCCCGGCTCCACGACCGTCCGGTGGAACTCGTGCCCCCGCATCCGCGTCCCCGCGGCGGCCAGCGCACTGTCGCTCACGGCCACGGCGTCCCGGTAGCCCAGGGTGAGCCGCTCGGACATCCGCGCGGAGGCGTCGAGCACCCCGCACATCGGCAGCCCGTCCAGCTCCCGGCACAGGTACAGCAGCCCCGCGCACTCGGCGGCCACGGGAGCACCGCTCAGGGCGAGTTCGGCGACGGACTTCCGCAGCCCTTCGTTGGCGGACAGCTCGGAGGCGTACACCTCCGGGAACCCGCCCCCGATCACCACCCCACCGGTCCCCTCGGGCAGCTCCTCGTCCCGCAACGGATCGAACACGACGACCTCGGCCCCGGCGGCGGCGAGCAACTCGGCGTGCTCGGCGTAGGAAAAGGTGAAGGCGGCCCCACCGGCGACGGCAACTCTTACCCCCTGGCCGGCTGCTTCCAGCCCGTCCGGCGCTTGAGGACGAGACCGTCCAGGCCGAAGCGGGGGTCCGGGGGCGGCAGCCCCCGGGGACGGGACGGGAAGGGGCGGCGGGGGCGGGGAAACCAGAGCCTCACCCGCATCCCAAGCCGCACAGGACAACCCCCCGGCACCCCGCGCGAGCCCGGCCAACGCCTCCAGATCACACCCGCCGGCCACCTGCGCCGCCATCGCCGCAACGGCCTCCACCGCCTGCGGACCCCGCTCGGCGACCGGCACCAACCCCAGATGCCGCGACGGCACGTCCACCTGCGGCGCCCGCCGCAACACCCCCAGCACCGGCACCCCGACGGAGTCCACCGCCTCCCGCAGCAGCGCCTCGTGCCGGTCCGAGCCGACCTTGTTCAGGATCACGCCCCCGATCCGCACCTCCGGATCGAAGGACACGAACCCGTGCACCAGCGCCGCCACCGACCGCGACTGCGACGACGCGTCCACGACCAGCACCACCGGCGCCCGCAACAGCTTGGCGACCTGCGCGGTGGACGCCAGCTCACCCTCGCCCGCCGCCCCGTCGTACAGCCCCATCACGCCCTCGACCACGGCGATGTCGCACCCCCGCGCCCCGTGCAGGAACAGCGGCCCGACCAGCTCGGGCCCGCACAGGTACGCGTCGAGGTTGCGCCCCGTCCGCCCGGTGGCGAGCGCGTGGTACCCGGGGTCGATGTAGTCGGGCCCGACCTTGTGCGGGGACACGGCGAGCCCCCGCGCGGCGAACGCGGCCATCAGCCCCGTGGCGACGGTGGTCTTGCCGCTGCCCGAGGAGGGCGCGGCGACGACCAGCCGGGGAACGGACGAGGTCACCACTCGATGCCCCTCTGCCCCTTCTGCCCGGCGTCCATCGGGTGCTTCACCTTGGACATGTCGGTGACGAGATCGGCGAACTCCACGAGCTTCTCCGGCGCGTTCCGCCCGGTGATCACGACATGCTGGGTGCCGGGCCGGTCACGCAGCACGGACACGACCTCGTCGGTGTCGACCCACCCCCAGTGCATCGGGTAGGCGAACTCGTCCAGCACGTACAGCCTGTACGTCTCGGCGGCGAGGTCCCGCTTGACCTGCTCCCAGCCCTCGCGGGCCTTCTCCTCGTTGTCCA
Organism: Streptomyces sp. NPDC093586; assembly: GCF_044764905.1. Lineage (NCBI taxonomy): Bacteria > Bacillati > Actinomycetota > Actinomycetes > Kitasatosporales > Streptomycetaceae > Streptomyces > Streptomyces sp. NPDC093586. Next base: position 110,606 of record NZ_JBIWJA010000013.1, read on the forward strand.
TCTGGGCGTCCCGCTGGACCCAGGACCAGCCCTCGCCCATCTTGTGCCAGTCGACGGACCCGCCCTCGCCGGAGGCGCCCAGCACCCGCAGCGCGTTCTCCTCGCCGACCTTCCACTTCGCCGACTTGACGAACTGGAACACCCCGATCGGCCACCCCTGGTTCCAGGCCCTGAGCGCCAGCCCGAAGGCGGCGGTGGACTTGCCCTTCCCGATCCCCGTGTGCACGACCACGAGCGGACGATTACGCCGCTGACGGGTCGTCAGCCCGTCGTCCGGCACGACACTCGGCTGCCCCTTCGGCATTACGCGGCCCTCCTGCTCGCCTGTACGTCCTTCACCAGCCCGGCGATGGAGTCCGCCCGCAGCTCGTCCAGCGTCACCGCCGTACCGCCCAGCTCACCCGCGAGCCGCCCCGCGAGCCCGAGACGCACCGGCCCCGTCTCGCAGTCCACGACCACGGAAGCGGTCCCCTCGGCCGCGAACAGCCGCGCGGCACGCCCCGCCAGCGCGACCGGCTCGGGACCACCGGTGGCCCGCCCGTCCGTCACCACCACGACCAGCGGCCGCCGCGCCGGATCCCGCAGCCGCTCCACCCGCAGTACTTCGTGCGCCTTCAGCAGGCCGGCCGCGAGCGGCGTACGGCCACCCGTCGGCAGCGACTCCAGCCGGACCGCCGCCGCGTCCACCGACGACGTCGGCGGCAGCGCCACCTCGGCCGCCGACCCCCGGAAGGTCACCAGACCCACCTTGTCCCGCCGCTGGTAGGCGTCCAGCAGCAGCGACAGCACGGCGCCCTTCACGGCGCTCATCCGCTGCCGCGCGGCCATCGACCCGGAGGCGTCCACGACGAACAGGACGAGATTGCCCTCCCGCCCCTCGCGCGTCGCCTGCCGCAGATCGTCCCGGCGCACCACCAGCCCCGGCCCGCTGCGCCCCCGCGCCCGCTGGTGCGGGGCGGCGGCCTGCACGGTCGCGGCGAGGTGCAGCTTGGTCAGCGCCCCCTGGGGCCGTCGGGCCCCGATGGTCCGACCGTGCTCGGCCCGCGCCCGCGAACGCCGCCCGGCGGCGCCCTCGCCCAGCCCGGGTACGCTCAGCACCTTCGTACGGAACGGCTCGGCGGCCCGCACGGGCTGCTGCTCGCCGGCGCCGGCCCCGGACGGCTGCGGCTCCCCGCCCTCCCCGGCCTCGGGCCGCGCGGCGGTGTCACCGTCGCCCTGCGGGGCGTCGTCGGGCTCGGGCTGTCCACCGGGACCGCCGCCGGGACCCGGGTCCGGATCGTCGTCGCCCCCGTCCCCGTCCTGCCCGCCGAACTCCTCCAGCGTCTCGTCGAGCTTGTCCTCGTCCAGACCGGGCGCGTCGAAGGGGTTGCGCCGCCGCCGGTGGGGGAGGGCCAGCAGCGCGGCCTGCCGCACGTCCTCCGCCAGCACGTCGGTCCGCCCGGCCCAGGCCGCCAGCGCGGTGGCCGTCCGCGCCATCACGATGTCGGCACGCATGCCGTCCACCTCGAAAGCGGCACAGGTCGCCGCGATCTGCCGCAGCGCCCCGTCACCGAGGCGCACCGACGGCAGCAGCTTCCGCGCCGCCACGATCCGCGCTCGTACGGCGGCCTCCTCGTCGGCCCAGCGCGCGGCGAAATCGGCCGGGTCGTCGTCGTAGGCGAGCCGTCGCCGCACGACCTCCACCCGCTGGTCGGGCTCGCGCGAGGCGGCGACCTCGACGGTGAGACCGAAGCGGTCGAGCAACTGCGGACGCAGCTCGCCCTCTTCGGGATTCATGGTGCCGACGAGCAGGAACTTCGAGGCGTGCCGCACGGACACGCCCTCACGCTCGACATAGGACGCGCCCATCGCGGCGGCGTCCAGCAGCAGGTCCACGAGGTGGTCGTGGAGCAGGTTGACCTCGTCGACGTAGAGAATCCCGCGGTGCGCGTCGGCCAGCAGGCCGGGCTCGAAGGCCTTCACGCCCTCGGAGAGCGCCCGCTCGATGTCGAGGGCGCCGACGAGTCGGTCCTCGGAGGCCCCGACGGGCAGTTCGACCATCCGCGCCGCCCGCGTCGTGCCGCCGCCTGGCTCGTGCGGCCCGTCCGGGCAGGCCGGGTCGGGGGAGCCCGGGTCGCAGGAGAAACGGCACCCGGAGACGACGTCCACCTCCGGCATCAGTGCCGACAGCGCACGCACGGCGGTGGACTTGGCGGTGCCCTTCTCCCCGCGTACCAGCACGCCGCCGACCGCCGGGGACACGGCGTTCAGCAGCAGCGCGAGTCGCAGGGAGTCCTGACCGACGACGGCACTGAACGGATAGGTGGTGCTCACGCGGCGATCACTCCTTCGGATGAGTTGAGACGCAACGGCACGAACGTCGTGGGGCGCGCTGCCATCGTGGGTACGTGCTCCCCGCCGACGCGGGGGTGGTCCGGCGCCGTTGTAGCCGTGACGCCGCATCGCGGCCTGCTCCCCGCCGACGCGGGGGTGTCCAGGGAGATCACTCGTCTCCCTCCAGGTCTCCCTCAAGGTCGAGGTAGGTCTGCCGGAGCCGGTCCAGGGTCTCCTGGTCCGGCTCCGCCCACAGGCCACGGTCTGCCGCTTCCAGCAGGCGTTCCGTAATGCCACGCAACGCCCACGGGTTGGACTGCCGCATGAACTCATGGTTCTCAGGTGAGAACACGTACTCCGCCGACAATTTCTCGTACATCCAGTCGTCCACGACCCCGGCCGTGGCGTCGTAGCCGAAGAGGTAGTCGACGGTTGCCGCCATCTCAAAAGCACCCTTGTAGCCGTGCCTTCTCATGGCGCTCATCCAGCGCGGATTGACCACCCGGGCGCGGAAAACGCGGTGGGTTTCCTCACCCAGGGTCCTTGTTCTCACCTGGTCCGGCACGGCCGAGTCCCCGACGTACGCCTCCGGACTCGCCCCCGTCAGGTGCCGCACCATGGCGACCATCCCGCCGTGGTACTGGAAGTAGTCGTCGGCGTCGACGAGGTCGTGCTCACGCGTGTCGACGTTCTTCGCCGCCACCGCGATCCGCCGGAACGCCGTCTCCATGTCGCCGCGCGCCGCACGCCCGTCGAGCCCGCGCCCGTAGGCGTAGCCGCCCCACACCGCGTACACCTCGGCGAGGTCCGCGTCGCTGCGCCAGTTCCGCGCGTCGATCAGCGGCAGCAGACCCGCCCCGTACGCGCCCGGCTTGGAACCGAAGATGCGTGCGGTGGCCCGCCGCCGGTCGCCGTGCTCGGCGGTGTCCTCGTCGGCATGCGCCTTCACGAAGTTCTGCGAGGCCGGCTCGTCCAGCTCCGCCACCGCCCGCACCGCGTCGTCGATCAGCCCGACGACGTGCGGGAACGCGTCCCGGAAGAACCCGGAGATCCGCACCGTCACATCGACGCGCGGCCGTCCCAGCTCCTCCAGCGGCACCACCTCGAAGCCTGTCACCCGCCGCGACGCGTCGTCCCACACCGGACGGCAGCCCAGCAGCGCCAGGATCTCGGCGATGTCGTCGCCCTGGGTGCGCATCGCGGAGGTGCCCCACACCGTCAGGCCGACGGACTTCGGGTACTCGCCCGTGTCCTGCAGATACCGCTGCACCAGCGAGTCCGCCAGCGACTGCCCGACCTCCCAGCTCAGCCGGGACGGGATCGCCTTGGGGTCGACGGAGTAGAAGTTCCGGCCGGTCGGCAGGACGTTGACCAGCCCGCGCGTCGGCGAACCGGAGGGTCCCGCCGGCACGTAACCGCCGTCCAGGGCGCGCAGGATGTGCCCGATCTCGTCCGTCGTCCGCGCGAGCCGCGGCACGACCTCCCGGCAGGCGAACTCCAGCACGGCCACCGCGTCGGGCAGTTCGGCGCCGAGCACCTCTCGCACCAGACCCGGTACCGCCGCGGTGTCCCAGTCCCGCGCCTCCATGCCCTCGGCGAACCGCCGGCACAGCTGCTCCAGCAGGTCGATCGCGTCGGCGGCCGACCGCCCCGGACCGTCCACCAGGTCCGTCAGCTCCACCGGCGCCTTCACCGGCGCGCCCGGCTCGGCCAGCAGTTCCTTCTCCACCAGCCCGAAATGCGAGGCCAGCGCCGCCCGCAGACCCGGCAGCGCGTTCGCCTGACCGCCCCACACCTGCGAGGCGCGCAGCACCGCCAGCACCAGGTTCACGCGCGGCTCGCCGACCGGGCCGCCGCCGAGGATGTGGAGGCCGTCGCGGATCTGCACGTCCTTGATCTCGCACAGGTAGCCGTCGATGTGCATGACGAACTCGTCGAACGCGTCGTCGTCCGGCTGGTCGTCCACGTGCAGGTCGTGGTGGAGCTCGGCGGCCTTGACGAGGGTCCAGATCTGCGCCCGGACCGCGGGCGCCTTCGCCGGGTCCAGGTCGGAGACGAGCGCGTACTCGTCGAGCAGCTGCTCCAGCTTGGCCAGGTCGCCGTAGGTGTCGGCGCGGGCCATCGGCGGTACCAGGTGGTCGACGACCGTGGCGTGTCCGCGCCGCTTGGCCTGGGTGCCCTCGCCGGGGTCGTTGACGATGAACGGGTAGATCAGCGGTAGGTCGCCCAGCACCGCGTCCGGCGCGCAGCCGCCGCTCAGGCCGAGGCCCTTGCCCGGCAGCCACTCCATCGTGCCGTGCTTGCCCATGTGCACGATCGCGTCGGCGCCGAAACTGTTCTCCAGCCACCGGTACGCCGCCATGTAGTGGTGCGACGGCGGCATGTCCGGGTCGTGGTAGATCGCGATCGGGTTCTCGCCGAAGCCGCGCGGCGGCTGGATCATGACGACGACGTTCTCGAACTGGAGGGAGGCCAGCACGATGTCGTCCCCGTCGACGTACAGCGACCCCGGCGGCTCACCCCACGCCTCCCGCATCGCGTCCCGCAGCTCCGGGTCCAGCTTCTCGAACCACGCCCGGTAGTCGGCCAGCGGCACCCGCGCGGGCGCGGCGGCCAGCTGGTCCTCCGTCAGCCACTCGACGTCGTGCCCGCCGGCCTCGATGAGCCGGTGGATCAACTCGTCGCCCCCGGACGGGTACCCGGTGACCCCGTACCCCGCGTCCCGCAGCGCGTCCAGGACCCGCACGGCGGACGCCGGGGTGTCCAGCCCCACGGCGTTGCCGACGCGGGAGTGCTTGGTCGGGTACGCGGTGAAGACCAGCGCGAGCTTCTTGTCGGCGTTCGGCTTGTGCTTGAGCGCCGCGTGCCGCACGGCGATCCCGGCGACCCGCCCGGCCCGCTCGGGGTCGGCCACGTACACCGGCACCTCGTCGGCGCCCTGCTCCTTGAAGGAGAACGGCACGGTGATCAGGCGGCCGTCGAACTCCGGGATCGCGACCTGCATCGCCGCGTCCATCGGGGACAGCGCCGCGTCGGACGCCTCCCAGGCGGCGCGGGAGGACGTGAGGCACAGCCCCTGCAGCACCGGCACGTCCAGGTCGGCCAGCGCCCCGATGTCCCACGCCTCCTCGTCACCGCCCGCGGACGCCTGTGACGCGTGGGTGCCGCCCGCCGCGAGGACGGTGGCGACCAGGGCGTCGGCCCGGCCCAGCAGCTCGTACAGCCCGGCGTCCGCGCCGCGCAGCGAACCGCAGTACACGGGCAGCGCGTTGGCGCCGCGCGCCTCGATCGCGTCGCACAGCGTGTCCACGAAGGCGGTGTTGCCGCTGAGGTGGTGGGCGCGGTAGAAGAGCACGCCGACCGTCGGGCGGCCCTCGACGAAGGACCGCGAGCCGTGGACGCCGTACTCCGGCATCTTCCGCGGCCCGTCGAAGCCCTCGCCGGTCAGCAGCACCGTGTCCGACAGGAACCGGGCGAGCTGGGTGAGGTTGTCGGGGCCGCCCTCGACCAGGTAGCGCAGCGCCTCCGCCACGACCCCGGCCGGCACCGACGACTCGGCCATCAGCTCCGCGTCCGGCACGCTCTCGCCGCCGAGCAGCACGGTCGGGATCCCGGACGCCTTCAGCGCGGCCAGCCCGTCCTCCCAGGCGCGCTTGCCGCCCAGCAGGCGGACGACGGCGAGGTCGGCTCCCTCGACCAGTCCCGGCAGGTCCTCGCGGACGTCGACCCGGGTCGGGTTGCCGATCCGGTAGGCGGCGTCCGACGCGCGGGCCGCCAACAGGTCCGTGTCGGCGGTCGACAACAACAACACTGTGCTCATGCGGGCGCTCCCGGTGGAATGAAGGGCAGTCCTTGTGGCGCGCCGGACTCGATGAGCCGCCACAGCGCGTCCGTGTCCGCGTGCTGTTCGATCAGGTCGCCGAGCCGGTCGAGCTGCTCCTCGCGCAGCGCGGCGAACGAGGTGTCGGGGGCCGGCGCGAAGCGGCGGCCCGCGGCGGCGGCCACCTCGCGCAGGAACGCCCGCCGGAAGCCGTCCGACTCCAGCGAACCGTGCCAGTGCGTGCCCCAGGTCCGGCCGACCCGGCAGCCGTCCAGGAAGGCGTCGCCGCCCAGCACCTCGGCGACCCCGTGGTGGATCTCGTACCCCTCGACGCGCTCGCCGAGGGCCTCGCCCACCGGCCGCGTGAGGGTCTTCTCGCGGGCGAACCGCACCCGCACGGGCAGCAGTCCGAGTCCGTCGACATGTCCGGCGCGGGACTCGACCTCGTCCTCGATGTGTTCACCGAGGAGCTGGAAACCGCCGCAGATCCCGAGGACCGGCCGCCCCTCGGCGGCCCGGCGCGCGATCGCGTCCGCGAGTCCCCGCTCCCGCAGCCACCGAAGCGCCCGCACGGTCCCGCGCGTCCCCGGCACGATCACCAGGTCCGCGTCGGCCAGCTCCTCCGGCCGGTCCACGAACCGCACCACGACACCCGGCTCGGCGGCCAGCGCGTCCACGTCCGTGAAGTTGGACATCAGCGGCACCGCGCACACCGCGACCCGCAGCACGTCCTCGCCGACGGGCGGGGCGACGACCGACTCCCGCACCGTCCCCCGAAGAGAGACCCGCAGCCCGTCCTCCTCGTCGATGCCGAGCCCGTGCCGGAACGGCAGCACGCCGTACGCGCGCCGCCCGGTCAGCCCGTGCAGCATCTCCAGCCCCGGCTCCAGCAGCGAGACGTCGCCCCGGAACTTGTTGACGAGGAACCCGGCGACCAGCGCCTGGTCCTCGGGGGAGAGCAGCGCCACCGTGCCGAAGAAGGACGCGAAGACGCCCCCGCGGTCGATGTCGCCGACGACGAGGACGGGGAGCCCGGCGCCCCGGGCGATCCCCATGTTCACGATGTCCGTCCGGCGCAGGTTGATCTCGGCCGGACTGCCCGCCCCCTCACAGATCACCGCGTCGTACGTACCCCGGAGTTCGGCCAGACAGTCGAGCACCGTGCCGAGCAGCCGCTGCTGCCGCCCGCCGTGGTAGCCGCGGGCGCTCATCTCCCCGACCGGCTTGCCGAGCAGCACGACCTGGCTGCTCTGCTCGCCGCCCGGCTTGAGCAGCACCGGGTTCATCAGCGCGGTCGGCTCGACGCGGCACGCCTGCGCCTGCATGGCCTGCGCCCGCCCGATCTCGGCGCCTTCCCGCGTCACGAACGAGTTGAGGGACATGTTCTGCGCCTTGAAGGGCGCCACCTTCACGCCCTGCCGCACCAGCCAGCGGCAGATCCCGGCGGTGACGACGCTCTTGCCGGCGTCGGAGGTGGTGCCGGCGACGAGGAGGCCACCGTTCATGACGTACGTCCCTTCCCACGGACTCCATTGATCCCGTTGATCCCGCCGCCCCCTCCGACCCCGCGGACGAGCAGCCGCGCGCCCGCGCACACGCCCAGCGCCAGCCAGCCCACGCGCCGGGACAGCCGTACGGCCCGCTCGATGTCGCCGGAGCCGGCCCGGACGGCGCGTCCCGCCGCCCCGTTGAGCACCGGCCGGTGCTCGACGCGCCCGCCGTACGAGAGCGTCCCGCCGAGCCGCACGCCCAGGGCGCCCGCGAAGGACGCCTCCACGGGACCGGCGTTGGGGCTCGGGTGCTGCGCGGCGTCGGCACGCCAGGCCCGCACGGCCCCCCGGGGGGCGCCGCCGGCCACGGTGGTCAGGACGGCGGTCAGACGGGCGCCCGGCCAGCCCGCCACGTCGTCGAGCCGGGCCGAGGCCCAGCCGTACCGCCGGTACCGCGGGGACTTGTGGCCGACCATGGCGTCCAGGGTGTTCACGGCCCGGAAGCCGAGCAGCCCGGGGACTCCCGCCACGGCACCCCACACCAGGGCGCCCACGACCGCGTCGGAGGTGTTCTCGGCGACGGACTCCACGACGGCCCGGGCGATCCCGTCGGCGTCCAGCGCCTGCGGGTCCCGCCCGCACAGGTGCGGCAGCCGGGCCCGGGCCGCCTCGACGTCCCCGGCCTCCAGCGCCCGCCCGATCGCGCGGGCCTCGCGGGCCAGCGAGGTTCCGCCCACGACGGCCCAGGTGGCCGCGCCGGTCAGCGCGACGGAGGCGGCGGGGGAGCGGCGGACGGCGCGGGCGGCCACGGCCCCCAGGGCGACGGCGCCACCGGCGCACACGGCGGTGTGCAGCGCGCCCCGGCCCCGGTGGTCACGCCACAGCACCCGTTCCACGGCACCGGCGGCACGGCCGAACGCGGCGACCGGGTGCCCCCGGCGCGGATCGCCGAGGAGGAGGTCGCCGAGAAGGCCGGCGGCGGCGCCGTACGCGAAGACGCGTTCGGCGCGCACGGCTCAGCCGGCCGTGGGAAGGAGGGGCAGCGGAAGTGCGTCGCTGGTGAGCCGGGAACGGCAGCCGCGCATGGCGATATGTCCTCACTCAGGGTGTCCACGCCCTGGTTCGACGAAATCGGCGGCGAGAGTTCCTGGCTCCCGGGGCCGTACTTGCGTACCGCCCCGGTGACAGTGGCGGGACCGCGCCGGACTCGCACCGGCTTCCTCTCCTGCCGCCGTAATGGCTCCGGCAGTCCACCACGGCCCGCGAACACCCGTCAACTTGCTGTTGACCTGCGCCGGGGGAGTGTGCGGAGGCCCACACGCGGGTGGTGCGCGCCGGCACGGGAAAAGCGCGGGGCGCGGGACGGTGGAGTCCGTCCCGCGCCCCGCGCACGCGGTGTGTGCCCGGCGGGTCAGGCGACGATCAGATAGATCCCGTACGCCACCGCCGCCGCGCAGGCCGCGAAGCAGGCGTAGGCACCGGTGACCGCGAGCGCCGCGGAACCGCCCTGGGCGGCGGCCCGCTCCTGGCGGGAGAGGCCGGCGATGCCGAGGGTGAACAGGGCCACGAGACCCACGGTGGCCACGAGACTGACCCCGAAGACGGAGCCGAGGGCTGCCCAGTCGATTGTCATGGCGGTTCTCTTCCTTCGTACCCGGGACGCGGGCTCAGACGGGGGTGGCGGCCGACGGGGCCTTGGTGCCGGAGGGAGCGGCGGCCGGGGCCGCGACGGTGGCGGTGAGCTCCTGGCCCGGGCCCGCCGGGGGCGGGGTCACGGCGGCGATCGCCGTGGTCACCACACCGGCCGGCTCGGGCGCCGGCTCGTCGCCCGTGTTGACGTTCGTGTGGTCGACGACCTCGCGCCGGGAGATCCGCCAGATCGCGAAACTGGCGGCGACCAGGAAGACCGCCACGAGCGCCGTGCCCCAGTCCCCGAAGCCGCACACCCACTCGGCGAGCGCGGCGACCAGCGCCGCGGCCGGCAGGGTCAGGCCCCAGGCGACGAACATGCGGGTGGCCGTGGACCAGTGCACCACGCCGCCCTTGCGGCCGAGGCCCGCGCCCATGACCGCGCCGGAGACCGAGTGCGTGGTGGAGAGGGAGAAGCCGAGGTGGGAGGAGGCCAGGATGACCGTGGCGGCGCTGGTCTGGGCGGCGAAGCCCTGCTGCGGCTGGAGGTCGGTCAGGCCCTTGCCCATGGTGCGGATGATGCGCCAGCCGCCGAGGTAGGTGCCGAGCGCGATGGCCATGCCCGCGGACAGGATGACCCACACGGGCGGGTTCGAGCCGGGGGCGAGGGAGCCGCCGGCGATCAGGGCGAGGGTGATGATGCCCATGGTCTTCTGGGCGTCGTTGGTGCCGTGGGCGAGCGAGACCAGGCCGGCCGAGGCGATCTGCCCGGCGCGGTAGCCCTTCTCCGCGGCCCTGCCGTCGGCCCTGCGGCCGAGCGAGTACGTCAGCCGGGAGGCGAGCATCGACGCGACGCCCGCGACGATCGGGGCGGCGACGGCCGGCAGCAGCACCTTGGTGACGAGCACGTCGCCGTGGACCGAGCCGACGCCCGCCGAGGCGACGGCGGCGCCGATCAGGCCGCCCATGAGGGCGTGCGAGGAACTGGACGGAAGCCCGACCAGCCAGGTCAGCAGGTTCCAGAGGATCGCGCCGACCAACGCGGCGAAGATGACCTCGGGACGGATACCGGTCTCGTCGACGAGACCCTTGGAGATCGTGTTGGCGACCTCCACCGAGAGGAAGGCGCCGACAAGGTTCAGGACGGCGGACATCGCCACCGCCACCTTGGGCTTGAGCGCACCGGTCGAAATGGTCGTTGCCATCGCGTTCGCGGTGTCGTGGAAACCGTTCGTGAAATCGAACGCGAGTGCGGTCACCACCACAATCGCGAGGATCAGCGAGAAGCTTTCCATTTACCCAGGCAATCGTTCGAGGTCATTGGCGCGTTGAACGTAGGTAACCAGAGTGAACGGAAGATGAACTGGACCGGGCGTCATGGTGACCGGAAACGGCGCCGTGACCTCCGCGAACGCCTGCGCTGCGTGCCCGTGCCGACGCTCTCCGGAAAGGCGCCTGGCAGGATCGCCGCGAGGCGCCGGACCGCGGCGCGGCGAGGGGCGTGCGGGACGCCCGGCGGGAGGCGTGGACTGTGACGGAATCGAAGGCCGGACGGGTGTCCGCGGAGGAGTCCGAGGCCTGGGAGGCGCTCGTCGCGACGGCCCGGCGGACGGTGGCCGACGGGCTGGTGGTCGGCACCTCCGGCAACGTCTCGGTGCGGGTCGGCGACACGGTGCTGGTCACCCCTTCGGGCGTTCCCTACGACCGTCTGGCCCCCGGCGACGTGACCGGCGTCGGCCTCGACGGCCGGCAGGTGCTCGGCACGCTGGCCCCCACCAGCGAGCTGCCCATGCACCTCGCCGTCTACCGCACCACCGACGCCCGGGCCGTCGTCCACACCCACGCCGTGCACGCGACGGCGGTCTCGCTGCTCGTCCCCGAGCTGCCACCGGTCCACTACATGGCCGCCGCGCTCGGCGGCCCCGTCCGGGTCGCCCCCTACGCGGCCTACGGCACCGACGAACTCGCCCGCGCCGTGCTGACCGCCCTCACCGACCGCACCGGCTGCCTCCTGCGCAACCACGGCACGATCACCTACGGCGCCACCCTCGACCAAGCCTACGACCGCACCGCCCAGCTGGAGTGGATGTGCCGCCTGTGGCTGACGGCCTCCTCGGTCCCGGGCCACACCCCCTCCCTGCTGACCCCGGCCCAGCTGGACGAGGTGACGGAACGCCTGCGCGGCTACGGCCGGCCGACCTGACGACCACGCCGCCGCGCCGCCGCGCCCTCGCGCCCTCGCGCCGCCGCGCCCTCGCGCCCTCGCGCCGCCGCGCCCTCGCGCCCTCGCGCCGCCGCGCCCTCGCGCCTTCGCGCCGCCGCGCCGCCGCGCCTTCGCGCCGCCGCGCCTTCGCGCCGCCGCGCCCTCGCGCCGAGCACCGCGCGACCGGGCGGGCGGGCGTCCGCCGGGCCGACCGGGGGAGGGGGAACAGTGGAGCGCGGGCGGGCTCGCACACGGCCTCCGCTCCGTCGGCGCCCGGCCGGTGGCGGGCGTCCGCCGGGGAGCCCAGGAGGCCCGCGGGCCGGGCGGCGCCCGTGGCGGTGGGCCGGGCGGCGGGGAGCCCGGCCGGCGGACGGCCGCGGGCGGATGCCGCGGCCGACGGGTGTTCCGGCCGGCCGAAGGCCGTCGGGTGCCGGGGCCGGGCCGGAGGCCGGTGGCGGGCGTGCCCGGTGCGGGGGCGGTGCGCGGAGTCCGGGGCGACGGCGCCCTGGGACGGGGCGCGCGATGGTTACGGGGCGGGTTCGGGGGTACCGGCAGTCGGGTCGGCCCACGGCCCCGGGCCCGGCCGGGCGACGTCACTCCGTGCCGTCCGTCCGCTGGCCGCCCACGGACTCCACCGGGAGACTGGCCCCATGCGCACTGTCACAGCAACGGCCGCCGCAGTCACCGCAGCCCTGGCGGCGGCCGGCGCGGCGAGCGTCGCCGCCGGCCGGCTGGCCAGCGACGCCGCGCTCAAGGCGCCCCCCGGCCGGCCCCTGCCCACCGAACCCCGGCTCACCGTGCACGGGACCGCCGCCGGGCAGATCACCCTCACCCGGGACCTGGCCGCGCTGCGCCCCGGCCGCTACGGCCTCGCGGGCGACGCGTCCCACGCGATCGTCGGCCCGGTCCTGAACGGCGCCCAGCACGGCGCCGACACCGTCGTACGCCGCCTCGAAGGCGTCACACACGGCACCTTCAGCGCCGGCGACAAGGCCTGGCTCACGCCCAACCTGCACGTCGGCACGCCCGGCACCGCCCTCGGCCTGGACCACACCGACGTCGAGGTCCCCGGCGAACTCGGCCCGCTCCCGGCCTGGTTCGTACCCGGCGCCCGCCCCACCTGGATCATCGCCGTGCACGGCCTGGGCACCACCCGCGAACACGCCCTGAACCTCATGGCCCCCCTGCACGAGCGGCACGTCCCGGTGCTCGCCCTCGCCTACCGCGGCGACGCCGGCGCCCCGCCCTCGCCCGACGGCCTGCACCACTTCGGCGAGAGCGAGTGGCGCGACGTGGACGCCGCCGTCCACTACGCCCTCGACCACGGCGCCCGCCAGATCGTCCTGCTCGGCTGGTCCACCGGCGCCACCATGGCCCTGCGCACCGCCGCACGCTCCGCCGCCCGCGACCGCATCGCGGGGCTCGTCCTGGACTCCCCGGTCCTCAGCTGGGAGACCACCCTGCGCGCCCTGGCCGCAGCCCGGCACACGCCCGGCGTGCTGCTGCCGCTCGCGGTCCGCGCCGCGCAGGGCCGTGCCGGGCTGCACGCCGACGGCTCCGCCGAGCAGGTCGGCCGCGAGCCGCTCACGGTGCCGGCCCTCGTCTTCCACGGCCCCGACGACACGGTCGCCCCCTGGCGCTTCACCCGCCGCTTCGCCGACGCCCACCGGAACCTGGTCTCCCTCCACACCGTCCCGGGCGCCCCGCACGGCGCCATGTGGAACGCCGATCCCGACTCCTACGAAGAGACCCTGCGCCGCTTCATGACCCCCCTCGTCTGACCCCGGCGGGCCCCGCCCCGACCCGCGCCGCGCAGGTTCCGTTCAGGGCCGTACCGGTGGCCGGTTCCACCGCCCGGGCCGCCTGCCGAGGCCCCGCGCCGGCCGCTCCCGTCGCCGCCCCGGGCATTCCGTTTGGGTTTTCGGACCGTCAACCGGAAGACTGCACCCGTGACGTCCCGTATTCCGCGCGACTCCAGGCTTCGACTCGTCCGTCCGCGACCCCTGGCCGCCGCCCCCAGAGCGATGAACCAGCGGCGCCCGCACCGCGCCGCACCGCGCCCCCCGGAGGGCACACCGGCCCGGTCGGAACTGGCCCGCATGGCGCGTTCCGGCCTGGCCGACGCCGCCCGCATCGCCCGCTGGGCCGACGCCGCCCTCGGCCCCGGCCGCGGCAGCGCGACCGCCGACGGCAAGGCCACCCTGTCCGACACGACCGCCGAACACGCGGCCCGCGAGCTGGGTCTGACCGTGGCCGAGGTCCGTGCCGACTGGGACACCGCCCGCCTCGCCGGCCTGATCGAGGTCCACGGCGGCACCGCCCGCCCCGGCTGGCGCCTGCGCGCCTGGAACCGCGACGACAGCGCCGTCCTGCGCGGCTGGGTCGCCCTCTTCGACGCCTGGTCGCTCGCCCACCCCGAGCCCGACGGCCACGAGCCCGCCGCCGTCGCCGAGGTCGTCTCCGCGATGCCCCAGGTGCTCTCCTTCCTCCAGCTGTCCGCCGGGCCCGTCCCCGTGGCGCAGCTCCTGGACCTGCTGGAGCAGCGCGTCACCGAACTGCGCACCGAGCGCTGCGAGGTCCCCTACGGCCCCCGGCTCGAACCGGGAACCCCCGAGGCCCCGCAGCCCCAGCAGCCCGCGGCCGGCGCCGACGGCACCCCGCTCGCCCCCCTGCTCGACTGGGCCCTGCACGCCCTTGCCTCCGTCGGCGCCCTCACCTGCGGCGACGGCCACGCCACCCTCACCCCGCTGGGCAGCTGGGCGGTCTGGATCAAGCTGGAGCAGATCTGCGTGGCCGCGCAGAGCCCCGCCGGGAACATCGAGCAGTCGGCCGAGGACATGCTCCGCGGCTGCGCCCGGCTCCGCCCGAACGCGGCCCGCGCCGAGTACCGGGCCTGGCTCGCCGCCCGCCCCGTCGGCAGCGCCGTCACCGAGCTGCTCGCCGCCGCCCGCGGCGAGGACGCCCTGCTGCGCGGCCTCGCCTTCGAGGCGCTGCGCGTCGTCGGCGCCCCCGCCGAACCCGACGTCCGCGCCGTGCTCGACGAGCCCACACTGCGCCCGTACGCCCTGCTGTGGCTGGCCGAGCACGACGGCGCCGACCCCGAGGACGCCCACGAGGTCCTCACCCGCCAGGAGGCCACCTGGCTGTGGGTCGACACCGCGGCCGCCGTGGCCGACCACGGCGAGGCCCCGCTGCTGGTCCGGCATCTGGAGTCCGCCGTGCAGCCCACCGTCCCGGCCCTCCTCGACGAGGTCCGCGCCGTCGGGCACCCGCGCACCGTCCAGGTCCTGGTCGCCCTCGCCGCCGCCCACCCCGACCCGGCCCTGGCCAAGGCCGTCCGCCGGGCCGCGTTCCAGGTGCACACGGGAGGCAGCTGAACGGAGCTTGGTCCCCGCGCGGTGGTCCGGGCGCCGGACGCCGGCCCCGGATCTCGGGCGCGTACGTCCCGAAGCCCCGGATGCCGCCCGCCGGGCCGCGCGGCCCGGCGGACCGTGCGGCCCGGGGCCCGGCGGGACCGGCGCCCGGGAAAAGTGGTTGCACGGTCCCGTTAGACTGGCCCCATGGCCATTCTCCTCGCGCATTAGACGGCGGGAAACGTCCTCAGCCGCCCATCCCGTCAACCACCCGCCCTGGAGTCTGTCCGTGATCTCCGCCTCCGGCATCGAGCTGCGCGCCGGTGCCCGCGTCCTCATCGAAAACGCCACCTTCCGCGTCGCCAAGGGCGACCGCATCGGTCTGGTCGGCCGCAACGGCGCCGGCAAGACCACCCTCACCAAGGTCCTCGCCGGTGAGGGCATCCCCGCCGGCGGCACCGTCACCCGCTCCGGCGAGGTCGGCTACCTCCCGCAGGACCCGCGCACCGGCGACCTCGACGTGCTGGCCCGCGACCGCATCCTCTCCGCCCGCGGCCTGGACACCCTGATCCGCAAGATGCGCGAGAACGAACAGCGCATCGCCAACGGCCAGGGCTCCACCCGGGAGAAGGCCCTCAGGCAGTACGAGCGCCAGGAGACGGAGTTCCTCACCAAGGGCGGGTACGCCGCCGAGGCCGAGGCCGCCACCATCGCCGCCGCGCTCAACCTGCCCGACCGCGTGCTCGGCCAGCCCCTGCACACGCTCTCCGGCGGTCAGCGCCGCCGGGTCGAGCTGGCCAGGATCCTGTTCTCCGACGCGGACACGCTGCTGCTCGACGAGCCGACGAACCACCTCGACGCCGACTCCATCGTCTGGCTGCGGGACTACCTGAAGACCTACCGCGGCGGCTTCATCGTGATCTCCCACGACGTCGACCTGGTCGAGACGGTCGTCAACAAGGTGTTCTACCTGGACGCCAACCGCTCCCAGATCGACGTCTACAACATGGGCTGGAAGCTCTACCAGCAGCAGCGCGAGGCCGACGAGAAGCGCCGCAAGCGCGAGCGCGCCAACGCCGAGAAGAAGGCCGCCGCCCTGCACTCGCAGGCCGACAAGATGCGCGCCAAGGCCACCAAGACGGTCGCCGCGCAGAACATGGCCCGCCGCGCCGACAAGCTGCTGTCCGGCCTGGAGGCGGTCCGCCAGTCCGACAAGGTCGCCAAGCTCCGCTTCCCGGAGCCCGCGCCCTGCGGCAAGACCCCGCTGATGGCCGAGGGCCTGTCCAAGTCGTACGGCTCCCTGGAGATCTTCACCGACGTCGACCTGGCCATCGACAAGGGCTCCCGGGTCGTCATCCTCGGTCTCAACGGCGCCGGCAAGACCACCCTGCTGCGCCTGC
This sequence comes from Streptomyces sp. NPDC093586, assembly GCF_044764905.1. Classification (NCBI taxonomy): domain Bacteria; kingdom Bacillati; phylum Actinomycetota; class Actinomycetes; order Kitasatosporales; family Streptomycetaceae; genus Streptomyces; species Streptomyces sp. NPDC093586. Next base: position 126,814 of record NZ_JBIWJA010000013.1, read on the forward strand.
TCGGCGGCGTGGAGGAGCCCGACACCGGCAAGGTCGTCCCCGGCCACGGCCTCAAGCTCGGTTACTACGCGCAGGAGCACGAGACCCTCGACCCGGACCGCACGGTCCTGGAGAACATGCGTTCCGCCGCGCCCGACATGGACCTCGTCGAGGTCCGCAAGGTGCTCGGTTCGTTCCTGTTCTCCGGTGACGACGTCGACAAGCCGGCCGGGGTCCTGTCCGGCGGCGAGAAGACCCGCCTGGCGCTCGCCACCCTCGTGGTCTCCTCGGCGAACGTGCTGCTGCTCGACGAGCCGACGAACAACCTCGATCCGGCCAGCCGCGAGGAGATCCTCGGCGCGCTGCGCACCTACAAGGGCGCGGTCGTGCTCGTCACCCACGACGAGGGCGCCGTCGAGGCGCTCCAGCCGGAGCGGATCATCCTGCTTCCGGACGGCGTCGAGGACCTGTGGGGTTCCGACTACGCGGATCTCGTCGCCCTCGCTTGATCGAACGGATGATCCACTGGGTATGGATCATTCGGCCGATCCGTGATCCACCATCTGTGTGAGATCTCCTCATCATGAGGTGTGTCCTACATCGATTTCGCGGCCGGGGCCTCCACGATGGAGGCCCCGGCCGCCTTGTCTTTCTGACCTGCGGTTTCACCAGGGAAATCGTTCGGCCGCAGGCGCGCGAACCTTTGGAATTGTGTATTCCGTATGTGGGGACGCGCTCCTGTCGTCACCACCTTGTCTCATCGACCTTGCCGAATGGGTGGCCATGAGACCCCTGAGGGGTGATCATGAGGAGACCAGAGCGCACTTCCCATGAGGAGGCACGGGTGGCCGAGACTCTGAAGAAGGGCAGCCGGGTGACCGGCGCCGCGCGCGACAAGCTCGCGGCAGACCTGAAGAAAAAGTACGACGCCGGTGCGAGCATCCGGGCGTTGGCCGAGGAAACCGGCCGCTCGTATGGCTTTGTGCACCGCATGCTCAGCGAGTCGGGCGTCACGCTCCGAGGGCGTGGCGGGGCGACCCGGGGCAAGAAGGCCGCATCGGCCTGATCCACCCCGGGTGGCCCCTCGGCTCCGATGGTGGCCACCCGGTCGGTCGTCCGGCCGGCCGGGTGGTTACTGTGCAGTCACTCAGCTCTGTCGTGGTACGGCGTGGCAGCCGGCGCACGGCGGGGACGACGACCGCACCCTTCGGAGGCGCCCCATGGCTTCGCCCGCCCACGACCCCGGTCCCGCACTCGACAAGGACGGCGTGCGGCTCACCGTCGACGACGCGATCGCCACGGTGACGCTGACCAACCCCGCCAAGCGCAACGCGCAGAGCCCCGCTCTGTGGCGCGCGCTCACCGAGGCGGGCCGGCTGCTGCCGGGCTCCGTCCGGGTCGTCGTGCTGCGGGCCGAGGGCAAGTCCTTCTCGGCCGGCCTCGACCGGCAGGCGTTCACGCCCGAGGGCTTCGACGGTGAACCGTCGTTCATCGACCTCGCCCGGGGCGGCGACGCCGAGCTGGACGGGACCATCGCCGAGTACCAGGAGGCGTTCACCTGGTGGCGGCGCAGTGACCTCGTGTCCGTCGCCGCCGTGCAGGGACACGCCATCGGGGCCGGTTTCCAGCTGGCCCTCGCCTGTGACCTGCGGGTCGTCGCGGACGACGTGCAGTTCGCCATGCGCGAGACCAGCCTCGGCCTCGTGCCGGACCTGACGGGCACGCATCCCCTGGTGTCCCTGGTCGGGTACGCCCGCGCGCTGGAGATCTGCGCGACCGGGCGGTTCGTCGCGGCCGAGGAGGCCGTGAGCACCGGCCTCGCCAACCTCGCCGTGCCCGCGGACCAGCTCGACGGCGCCGTGCACGACCTGGTGACCGCCATCCTGTCCGCGCCGCGCGACGCGGTCGTCGAGACCAAGGCGCTGCTGCAGGGCGCCCGGAGCCGGGACTACGAGGCCCAGCGCGCCGCGGAGCGCGCCGCCCAGGGACGCCGGCTGCGCGACCTGGCGGGACTCGGCGACTGAACCTTCGGCGGCGGGCCGAGCGGGACACCCACGGCTCCCGCCGGTACGGGCGAGCGCGACGCCGTGTCCGCCGCCGGTGGCCGAAGCGGTCACGCGGTCCCGGACCCACGGGACCGGTGCGGCCCGGCCGTACCCCGGAGGGATGCGCGCCGGGGCGGCGGGCACGCTCCGTGTGAGCGCGTCCTGGGGAGGGCGTGCAGGCGACCGGCGTCGTCCCGCCGCCCTCGGACCGTCACGGGAACGTGCCGCCCTCACGTCCGCGGCACGCCCCGCCGTCCCGCCCGGCCGGTCCCGCTCGCTCCGCCCGGCGCGGTCAGCCGATCGCCGTCACCAGGACGGCCACCGTGGGACGGTCCGGCAGGGCGGCGGCCACTGCCGCCCGTACCGCCCGGGCCACCTCCGCGGCCGGCCGGTCCGCGCCGACCGCCAGCTCCACCCGGACATGGCGGCGCGGCAGGGCCGCCTCCCGCCCGGTGTCCTGCTCCGTGATGTGCACCGGACGGCCCAGCGCGTCGGTCAGCCCCCGTACGCCGGGGACCGCCAGCGCGGCGCCCGCCGCGCGGCCCTCGTCCGTCCCGTCCGCCTCCACCCGGACCACCGGGCGGCCCGCGGCTTCGGCATCGGGCCCCGGCTCCGGCGCGGCACCGGGGGCCGGCTCCGGTGCCGCGTCGAGCAGGTCCGTCGCCCGGAGGTCGACCTCCGTCACCGTCAGACCGACCCGGCGCGTCGCCGCCTCGGCCAGCGCCGCGCGCAGGCGGCCGGCCGCGGCCGGCACGGGCTCGGCCGCCGATGCCGCGAAGTCGGCCGTCACCCGCAGCGGACCGGGCGGCAGCGCGCTCGGCGGCGCCGGCACGACCGGCTCTCGGCTCTCCTCCGGGGCGGCGTGGGCGATGCGCAGACGCCCGGGACGGACGCCCGGCACGCCCCGGGCCGCGGCCAGCAGCACCTCCCGTGCCGCGCGTTCGGCGACCCACGCGCCGTCCCGCGGCCCGCCCAGGGGCAGCAGCCTGCCGAGCCCCAGTTGCTCCCGTACCGTCCGCGTCCACCGATCAGGCGTTGTCATTCCTTCAGCCTGCCGCATCCACGGCGCGCGATTGCGGCACCGTGCTTACGGTGGTGAGAACGACGACCGAAGGGACGTGCGGCCATGAGCGATGTGACGGAGAAGGACACGCTGGAGACCGGCAGGGCACAGGGGGTCCGGCGCGGAGGCGGCGACCCCGGAGCCCGCGGCCGGACGACCATCGCCGACGGCGTCGTGGAGAAGATCACCGGGATGGCGGCACGTGATGTCGCGGGTGTGCACGCCATGGGCAGTGGGATGTCGCGGACCTTCGGTGCCGTACGGGACCGGGTGCCGGGCGGGTTCAGGTCGGTGACGCGCGGTGTGAAGGCCGAGGTCGGCGAGAAGCAGACGGCGCTCGATCTGGAGATCGTCGTCGAGTACGGCGTGTCGATCATCGACGTGGCCCGGGACGTACGGGAGAACGTGGTGGCGGCGGTGGAGCGGATGACCGGCCTCGAGGTCGTCGAGGTCAACATCGCGGTGAGCGACGTGAAACTGCCGGACGAAGAGGACGAGGAGCAGGAAGAGCCGCGGATCAAGTGACGGGAACGCGGACTGAGGGGAGCGCACCATGAGCATGGCGGTGGTCGGCATGATCGCCGGGATGGCGCTGGGATTCGCCGGGTACTTCGGCGGGTTCGGCGCCTTCCTGCTGGTGGCGGCCCTGGGTGCCGTCGGGTTCGTCGCCGGCCGGTTCCTGGAGGGGGACATGGACCTCGGCGACCTGTTCCGCTCCCGTGACGACCGGCGGCGGTGACCGGCGTGAGCGAAGGGCCCGGCGAGGTCCGTGAAGCCCCGGTGCCGGTCCCCGCGGGCGAGCGCGGGGCCACGCGGATCGCCGACCGGGTCGTCGCCAAGATCGCCGCCCGGGCGGCCCGCGAGGCGCTCGGGGTGCTCCATCCGGACGCCGAGCGCCCGTACGCCACCGTCGTCGTCCACCACGACACCGCCCGGGTGCGGGTCCACGTCGAACTCGACTACCCCTGCGACATCGGTGCCCGCTGCGGTCAGGTGCGCCACCACGTCGTCCAACAGGTACGCGGACTGGCCGGCATGGCGGTGCCGGAGGTCGGCGTCGAGGTGGAGCGGCTGCACCTGGCGGCGGAGTACGGCGCGCGACAGCGGAGGACGCGATGAGCGAACCCCAGGGCTCCGAGGGCAGCACGCAGCACCTGCCCGTCATGGAGAGGAAGACGGACGGCACCGCGTCCGGGCCGCAGCCCCTGCCCGAGGGCGAACGCGGACCGCGCGGCCGCTTCTGGTCGGCACGCCGTGTCCCCGCCGGCATCGTCGCCCTGCTGCTCCTGGTCGCCGCGGGCGCCTTCCTCTACGACGTCGTCGCCGTCCGCGCCGGCCGCTCCGCCCTGGGCTGGCGCCGGGAGCTGGCCCGGCAGCTCGCCGAACGGCCCCTCGACGACACCTGGGTGCGGGTCGGCGCCGGCGTCGCCGCCGCCCTCGGCCTCTGGCTGCTGGTGCTGGCGCTCACGCCCGGCCTGCGCAGGATGCTGCCGATGCGGCGCACCCACCCGGACGTCCGCGCGGGACTGCACCGGAAGGCCGCCGCCGCGGCGCTGCGCGACCGGGCCGTGGAGGTCGCCGGTGTGCAGTCGGCGCGCGTGCGGATGCGCCGCAGGAAGGCCAGGGTGCGCGCGCTCGCGCACTTCAGGGAACTGGACGACGTACGAGCCGATCTGGACGGCGTGCTCGACGACACGGTGCGCGGGCTGGGCCTGGCCCGGCCGCCCGCCGTGTCGGTCCGGGTGGCGCGGCCGGGACGGAAGGGGTGAGATCCGTGCTCAGGACCGTCGACCGTGTGCTGCTCGGCCTCGTGGGCCTGGTCCTGCTCGCCGTGGGCGGAGCCGTCCTCGCGGTGGGGTTCGACGTGTCGCCGCCCTCCTGGTGGGTGCACCAGGGGCCGCACGACGTGCTCCTCGGTGATGCCGAGCGGACCCGCTGGCGGGACGCCGGCTGGTGGTGGCCGGCCCTCATCGCCGCGCTCGCGGTCCTGCTGCTGCTCGCCCTGTGGTGGCTCGTCGCGGTGCTGCGCCGCCGTCGGCTCTCCGAGGTCCTCGTCGACACCGGCGACGGCGAGGGCGCGGTGCTGCGCGGCCGGGCCCTGGAGGACGTCCTCACCCGGGAGACCGACCGGGTGGACGGGGTCGAACGGGTCAAGGTCCGGCTCACCGGGCGGCGCGACGCCCCGCGGGCCCGCGTCCGGCTGCGGCTGGCCCCCCACGTCGACCCCGGCACCGCGCTGGACGACCTCACCGCGCGCGCCCTCACCCACGCCCGCGAATCGGCCGGTCTCACGGCCCTGCCGGCGGAGGTACGCCTCCACGGCGTCAGACACCACGCCGAACGGGTCAGCTGACGCACGCCCGGCCGCCGGCGCGGGCACCCGGGCGTCGCTCACCGGCCCAGCAGGCCCGGACCCAGCAGGCCCGGACCCAGCAGGCCCGGACCAAGGCCCGGGCCCAGAAGGTCTAGAAGCCGCGCCGCCCCCCGCCGTCCACCGGCAGCATCACACCCGTCACGTACGACGCCGCGGGCGACAGCAGGAACGCCGCCGTACGGCCGAACTCCTCGGGAGCCCCGTAGCGGCGCAGCGGGATGCGGGACTCGCTCGCCGCCCTGGTCGCCTCCGGGTCGGCGGACAGGCCGTCCAGCTCGCGCACCCGGTCGGTGTCGATGCGGCCCGGCAGCAGGCCGACGACGCGGATGCCGCGCGGGCCCAGTTCGTCGGCGAGGGACTTGGCGAAGCCCGCCAGCCCCGGCCGCAGGCCGTTGGAGATGGTCAGGCCCGGGATCGGTTCGTGCACGGACCCCGACAGCACGAAGCCGATCACGCCGCCGTCGTCCAGCTCGGCGGCCGCCGTGCGGGCCAGCCGCACCGCACCGAGGAAGACCGACTCGAACGCGGACCGCCACTGTTCGTCGGTGTTGTCGGCGACGAAGCCGGGCGGCGGCCCGCCCACACTGATCAGGACCCCGTCGAAGCGTCCGAAACGCTCACGCGCGGCCGCGACCAGCCGGGCGGCGGCCTCGGGGTCGGCGTTGTCGGCGGCCACGCCCACCGCGTCCGGGCCCAGCGCGGACGCGGCGTCCGCGACGCTCTTCTCGTTCCGCCCCGTGACGACCACCTTCGCGCCGTCGGCGACCAGCTCGCGCGCGGCGGCGTTGCCCAGGCCACGGGTGGCTCCGGTGACGACGTACACCCGGTCCTTCAGTCCAAGATCCATGACTCCTATCCTGCCCCCTCGTCCCCGTACAGGGCGAGGGCGGTGTTCACCAGGCCGATGTGGCTGAACGCCTGCGGGAAGTTCCCGAGCTGACGGCCCGCCACCGGGTCGTACTCCTCGGCCAGCAGTCCCACGTCGTTGGCGAGCCCCACCAGCCGCTCGAACAGCTCCCGGGCCTCCTTGGTCCGGCCGGTCGCGCCCAGGGCGTCCGCGTACCAGAACGAGCACACCAGGAAGGTGCCCTCGCCGCCCGGCAGACCGTCCACGGGCGGGCCCTCGGTGCTGTAGCGGCGTATCAGGCCGTCCCGGGTCAGCTCCTCGCCGATCGCGTCGACCGTGCCGACGACACGGGGGTCGTCCGGCGGCAGGAAACCCACCCGGGGGATGAGGAGCAGCGCGGCGTCCAGCTCCGCCGAGCCGTAGGACTGGGTGAAGGTGTTGCGCTCGGGGTCGTAGCCTTTCTCGCACACCTCCCGGTGCACCTCCTCGCGCAGCGCGCGCCAGCCGTCCAGGTCGCCGCCCAGCTCCGGGTGGTCCTCCAGGGTGCGCACCGCCCGGTCGGCGGCCACCCAGGTCATCACCTTCGAGTGCACGAACTGCCGGCGTCCGCCGCGCACCTCCCACAGCCCCTCGTCCGGCTGCCGCCAGGCCGTGGCCAGGAAGTCCATCAGCGCGCACTGGAGCTCCCACATCTGCGGCTGCGGACGCATGCCGGCCAGCCGGGCCAGCGACAGGGAGTCCATGACCTCGCCGTACACGTCCAGCTGGAGCTGGTTCACGGCGTCGTTGCCGATGCGTACCGGCGACGACCCGGCGAAGCCGGGCAGCCACGGCAGCTCCGACTCGGGCAGCCGCCGCTCGCCCGCCAGGCCGTACATGATCTGCAGGTCGGCCGGGTTGCCCGCGACCGCGCGCAGCAGCCAGTCGCGCCAGGCCTCGGCTTCCTCCAGGTACCCGGCCGACAGCAGGGCGCCGAGCGTGAGCGTGGAGTCGCGCAGCCAGCAGAAGCGGTAGTCCCAGTTGCGCACGCCGCCCGGTTCCTCGGGCAGCGAGGTGGTGGCGGCCACGATGCCGCCGGTCGGCCGGTAGGTGAGCGCCTTCAGCGTGATCAGGGAGCGGACCACGGCGTCCCGGTGCGGACCGTCGTAGCGGCAGTGCGCGGCCCAGGCACGCCAGTCCTCGACGCTGTGCTCCAGCGACTCGTACGGGTCGATCAGCGGCGGGCGCGGCTCGTGCGAGGGGTGCCAGGTGAGGACGAACGCGACCTTCTCGCCCTCGGCGACCGTGAACTCCGCGTGCGTCCCGAAGTCCTGCCCCCAGCTGTGCACCTCCGGCTCACTGCGCAGCCACGCGGAGTCCGGTCCCGCGACGGCCACCCGGTGACCGTCGGACCGGCGCACCCACGGCACGATCGAGCCGTAGTCGAAGCGCAGCCGCAGCGCGCTGTGCACGGTGACCTCGCCGCGCAGGCCCTCCACGACGCGCACCAGGTCGGGGGCGCGGTCGCGCTGCGGCATGAAGTCGGTGACCCGGACGGCGCCGTCGGCGGTCTCCCACTCGGTGTCCAGGACGAGGGTGTCGGGGCGGTAGGCACGCCGGGTGCAGCGCCCGGCGCCCACGGGGGCGATGCGCCAGTGGCCGTTGTCCTCGTCGCCGAGCAGCTTGGCGAAGCAGGCGGCGGAGTCGAAACGGGGCAGGCACAGCCAGTCCACGGAGCCGTCCGCGGAGACCAGGGCCGCGGTCTGCTGGTCGCCGATGAGCGCGTAGTCCTCGATGCGGGGGTGCACGGGATTGCGTCTTCCCGGCCGGTGGCGGAGCAATCGGTTCCGGACCGGCGGCCGCACGCCCGCGGGCACACCGTCACACGGTGGCGGGTTCCGCCTCCGCGCTCTCCACGGGCTCGGCGTTCTCCCGGTCGCGCTTCTCGCGGCGGACCAGGATCCACCAGCCGACCGGGACGGCCGCGGAGAACAGCCACCACTGGATCGCGTACGCGTAGTTCAGCGCGGCGTCCTCGTTGCCCGGCTTGCCGATCGGCTCCGGGGTGTCGCCCTTCGGCTCCGGCGCCGTCAGGACGACGTATCCGCCGAGCACCCGGGCGTCCAGGCGGGCGGCCTCCCGCTCGCTGCTGATGAGCATGATCTGCCGGTCCGGCAGGTCCTTGAGGTCCTTGATGCCGCTCGCGGCGGTCGTCTCGTCGGGCATCATCCGCCCGGTGAGGGTGATCTCTCCCCGGGGCGGTGCGGGAACCTCGGGGAACGCGGTCTGGCTGGGGCCGTCCGCGGGGATCCAGCCCCGGTTGACGAGCAGGACCTTGCCGTCGTCGAGGACGAACGGGGTCAGCACGTGGTAGCCGACCTTGTCCTGGGAGTTCGTGCGCCGGCGGACGACGACCTCGTGGTCCGTGTCGAAGCGGCCCTTCGCGGTCACGGAGCGGTACCGCTCGCGGGTGGTGATCTTCTTGCCGGGAGCGGTCAGCGACTCCACCGGCACCGGCTCCGCACCGAGCGCCTCGGCGACCAGGTCGTTCCGGGCGGTGCGCTCCTCGTAGCGGTGCATCTGCCAGAAGCCCAGTTTGATCATCGTCGGGATGAGCAGCAGGGCGACCAGCGTGATGATCACCCACTGGCGGGACAACAGGAAGCGGTACACGCGTCGACGGTACCTTGCCGAAACGCGGCCCTCGCCGGTGGGGCCGGACGAGGACCGCGGCCCCGCGCCGGCGGGAACCACATCCGGCCTCAGACCTTGTCGACGATGCCCGCCCTCCCCTCCGCGCGGGCGCAGTGGGCGCCGCAGTACCAGTGGCCCTCGACCTCGACGCCCTGGCCGATGATCTGCACCCGGCAGTGCTCGCAGATGGGGGCCATCCGGTGGATCGCGCAGGAGAAGCAGTCGAAGACGTGCACCGCCCCCTGGGCGTGGACCTCGAAGGTCATTCCGTAGTTGTTGCCGCAGACTTCGCATGTCGCCATGGGGCACAGGGTGGGCCGTGGCGGGGGCGCGGGCGAGCGGGTGCCGGGCGAGTCGTCCGGCAATCACCCGTCCGTACGGGTCAGTCGTCCGCGGGCTCGACGTCCGCCAGCAGCTGCCCGAAGGCCGCCTCGTCCACCACCGGCGTGCCGTACTGCCGGGCCTTGACCACCTTCGACGTGCCCGAGTCCGGGTCGTTGGTGACCAGCAGGCTGGTCAGCCGGGACAGGCTGGTGGCGACGTGGAGTCCGGCCTCGGTGGCGCGGTCCTCCAGCAGGTCCCGTTCGATCGAGGTGTCGCCCGAGAAGGCGACCCGCATGCCCTGCTTGAGTCGTTTGCCCACTTCGTACCGGCCCGGGTTGGGATAGGGGCACGCGGGCCTCTTGCGGGAGGGGCGCCAACCGCTCTGCCGGTGGCCGCCGTAGCCCGTCTGCTGCCCGAGCCGGGGTGCGGGCCGGTCCGACCACTCCGTCAGCGGCCGGCACTCGTGCAGCGGCAGCCGCAGTCCGCCCGCCGCCGCGGCGTGCAGGCTCGGCCGGAACGCCTCCGCCAGCACGCGCGCGTCGTCCAGCGCGTGGTGCGCCCGCTGCTGCACGACACCGAAGTGCGCGGCCAGCGACTCCAGCTTGTGGTTGGGCAGCGGCAGCCCCAGCTCCTTGGAGAGCGCGATGGTGCACAGCCGTTGCCGCACCGGGGCCGCACCCTCCGCGCGCGCGTACTCCCGGGCGATCATCTGCCAGTCGAAGACGGCGTTGTGCGCGACGAGCACCCGTCCGTCGAGCCGGGCCGCGAACTCCGCGGCGATGTCCCGGAACAGGGGCGCGCCCTCGAGCACCTCGCTCGTCAGCCCGTGTATCCACACCGGACCCGGGTCCCGTTCCGGATTGACCAGCGTGTACCAGTGGTCCTCGACCTCTCCGCGCGCGTCCAGCCGGTAGACGGCCGCGGAGATGATGCGGTCGTCGCGGGCCAGGCCGGTGGTCTCCACGTCGACGACCGCGTACCCCTGCGGATACGCGGCCGGCCACGCGGTGGCGGACGGCGCTGCGGTCGTGCGGTCTTCGAGCATGGTCCATGAGGATACGGGCCGCGACTGACAGTCCCTCCCCGCAGGTGCCCCGCCGGGCCCCGCGCACCGCCGCCGTGCCATGTCCTGCCGCCCGGGCCGGGGGCGCCGCGACCACGACCGCCGGGACCGGCCGCGGAGCACCGGCCGGACGCCCCGGCGCCTCGGACGGCGTGCCCCGGGTGTGACGGAACCCACGCGCGGCGAGGGACCCTCCGGCCCGGTCTCACCAGCGGATCGGCACCGGAAGCGCCGTCAGGAGTCCCGACACCGCGACCACCACGCCGAGGGCGACGACCTCCCCGCGCGCGGGGGAGCAGGCGGACAGCGGGTCGGCGGCGCGACCCAGCCGGATCCGGGCCCACAGGGCGAGGGCGGCGACGGCCGCCACCAGGATCACCTTGGCGAGCAGCACCCTCCCGTACGCCGTGTCCGTCAGCTGGTCCAGGATCGTGCCCGCCGGCATCCGGCGCAGCGAACTGCACACCCCCGTCGCCGTGACGGCGGCCAGCAGAACGGCCGCCACGCGCGCGTAGAGACCCAGCAGGGCCGCGCCCGCCGCGGCGCCCCGCCACCCGCGCAGGACGCGCAGCGCGTACAGCAGGCCGCCCACCCACAGTGACGCGCACGTCAGGTGGACCAGGGTCAGGCCGGAGCCGATCAGGGGGCTGTACTCGGTGGTGGGGTGGGCGCGCAGGGCCTCCGCGACGATCACGGCGGCCAGCGGCCAGACCTGGGTGCCCGGCCGGCGCGAGACGGCGCACAGGCCCGCCACGAGGAACGCGTTGACCTCGAGGAGCGCGAGCTTGCCGTCGCGGGACGCGTAGAGGCCGCCGACGTCGATCTCGGCGATGCCGCCCGGCACCAGGTTGCCGGTGGCCACGACCGACGCGAGCCCCAGCGCGGCGGCGAACGCGACGGCGTTCGCCGCCGGGGACCAGCTGCGGGGCCGGCCCGGGGGAGCTCCGGGGAGGGACCGGGCCAGCCGGTTCACGAACAGTTCGCCGACCGGGACGCTCAGTGCCGCGAACAGCACCGTGCGCAGCAGGGCGATGCCGCCCGTGCCGGGTGCTTCGGCCTCTCCGGTGCCGTGCAGGGCGGGGGACGGGCCGAGCACGGGTATCAGCGCGGCCAGCGCCACCAGCGCGAGAACGGCCGCGGCCCGGCCGGTGCCGGAGGGCCGTGCGTGCCGTCCGGCGCCGGCGGCCGGGGACGGGGGTCTTGTCGAGGTCACCTCTGGATCTTCACCAACTCCCCCAGAAGCGGGCAAGTTCTGGAAAAGAAACCGGCGCCGCGTCACAGCCACGCCGCGGCGTCCGCCCCCCAGGGCCCCGGTGGGCGGGCCCAGTCGGCCGGGCCGCCGGCGTAGGACACCGGCGGCAGGGCGTACCGCAGCCGCCCGAGCGGGCTGTCCCGTTCGGCGAGCCAGGGCTCCGGCCCCGGGTGCGCCCCCGCGTGCTCGCGCCGGTCCGGTCCCGTGCCGTCCGGCCGGACCGCGTCCATGAGCCAGGCGGCGGTCCGCGCCAGGGACAGCCGTACCAGCCGGCTGCCGCCCTCCCGCGACCGGTCGGTCAGGGACCGCAGTACGGCGGCCGCCAGCAGATGGCCCGTGCCGTGGTCGAGGGCCTGCGCGGGCAGGGCCCCGGGCCGCTCGGCGGACCCCTCGACGGCGGCGATGCCGGTGGCGGCCTGCACCAGGCTGTCGAAGCCGCGCCGCCCCGCCCACGGCCCGTCCGCGCCCCAGGCCGACAGCTGGGCCACGACCAGCCCGGGCCGGCGCTCGGCCAGGGCCCGGGGAGAGAGCCCGAAGCGGTCCAGGGAGCCCGGCCGGTACCCGGTGACGACGACGTCCGCCCCGGCCAGCAGCTCCTCGAACGCCGCCCGGCCGGACGCCAGGTCCAGCGCCGCCGACCGCTTCCCGAAGCCCGTGTCGGCGTGCTGGTCGGGCAGTTCCGGCAGACCGGGCGGGTCCACGCGCAGCACGTCCGCGCCGAGCAGCGCGAGGGTGCGGGTGGCGACCGGGCCCGCGATGACCCGGGTCAGGTCCAGGACGCGCAGCCCGGCGGCGGGGGAGGCGAGGGAGGCCGGGGCGGGCGTGAACGCGCGCACGGGCGCCGGGCCCAGGAGCTCGCGCTCGACCAGGGGACGCCGGGCCACCGCAGCGCCCTGCCCGTGCGCCGCCCACTGTTCCGGGGTGCGCAGCGCGACCGCCAGGCCGCCGGCCGCGTACACCGCCTCCTCGGCCTCGAGGGCGGACCGTTCGCCGAGCGCCGCCGCCACGAGCTCCGGGTCGTCCGGCAGGTCCAGGGCGGCGAGCAGGCGCCGCCGGTGGTGCGGATAGTTCGCGTGGGTCCGCAGCCAGCCGTCGGCGGTGCGCCAGAACCGGGACAGCGGCGCGAACGACACCGGCTCCCGGCCGGCGATCCGCAGGTGCCGCTCACTGGTGAACGCGGTGGCGACGGCTCCGTCGTCCACGCGCACGCCGGGCACCCGCGCGAGCCCCGCCCGTCGCGCCGCCAGCTCGGCGGCGGCCAGCGCGCACACGCCGACGCAGATCCGGGCGGACTCCCGCACGGGAAGGCGCCCCGGAAGGGCACCCTCCCGCACGGTGGTCGTCACGCGCCGGAGGAGGGCGGGGTCACCGCCCAGAGCGGACCAGGCGTGGTCGAGGTCGGTCATGACAGCACCATGCAGTACCGACCGGATCGACGGGAAGGCCGGGTGCCGGCTCCTACCGGGTTCCGCCGGGTCCTACCGGGTCACCGCGTCCAGCGCGTCGGCCGTGCCCCAGCCGTAGAAGCCGTTGCGGTTCTTCGACCCCTCGCACACCGCGTCCACCTTGCCGTCGCCGTCGATGTCGTACGGCTTGGTGCACGGCGTGGCGTCGGCCTGCGCGTACAGCAGCGCCTTGACCATGGCCGGGGAGGCGTGCGGGTGCGTCGACTTGATCAGCGCGGCGACACCGGCGACGTGCGGCGACGCCATCGACGTACCGGCCATGTAGCCCCACTTGCCGCCCGGCAGCGTGCCCAGGATCAGGCCGCTGGTCGCCGGCGGCGCCGGCTTCTGGTAGGCGGTCGAGTCGCCGCCGGGCGCGGCGATGTCGATGACGCCCAGACCGTAGTTGGAGAAGGACGACTTCAGGCCCTTGGCCCCGGTCGCCGCCACCGTGACGACACCCGGCAGCTGGGTCGGGATGTCGTAGCACTCCGACGGGTCGATCACCCGGTCACCGGGCGTGGTGTCGTTGGGGGAGGACGGGTCGAGGATCTCGTCGGAGGCGAGGTCGTAGTTCTCGTTGCCGGCCGCGGCGACGTTGACCGCGCCCTTCTTCTCCGCGTACCGCGAGGCCCGCGAGACGGCCTCGACGAGCGCCTTCTGGTCCGGGTCGTTCTTGCAGTTGAAGTACCACGGGTCGGTGTAGTAGCTGTTGTTGGTCACGTCGACGCCGTGCTCGGCCGCCCACATGAAGCCGCAGACCACGGCCTCGGTGTAGAAGAAGCCGTCCGGGTTGGACACCTTGATGCCCGCGACCTTCACGCCCGGCGCCACGCCGGTCATGCCGACGCCGTTCTTCGCGGCGGCGATCTCCCCGGCCACGTGCGTGCCGTGCGGGCTCTCCGCCGCGCCCGGCCGCCAGGCGCCGTCGGTGGTGTCCGGCTTGCCCGCCACGCAGTTGACCGACGCCCGCCGGTCGAAGTTCGGCGCGATGTCCGGGTGCGTGTCGTCGACGCCGGTGTCGATCACCGCGACGGTCACCTTGCTGCTGCCCAGCGACTTCTCGTGCGCCTTGTCCGCCTTGATGGCCGGCAGGTCCCACTGGAGGGACTCCAGCGGGTCCTTGCCCTCGGCGGCCTGGGCGGCGGCGGCCTCCCGCGCGCTGAGCACCTTCGGGGTGCCCACGTCGGTCGTCGCCGCCGAGGGCAGCGGCGCCGTGCGGGTGGCACCGGCCGACTGCACGCCGGGCGCCTTGCGCACGGTCTTCGCGAAGTCCGGGTTCGCCGAGTGGACGACGACCACGCCGATCCGGTCGTACGATGTCACGATCGTGCCGCCGGCCTTGGCTATCGCACGCTTCACGTGCGCCGAAGGGCCGTGGCCCGGCTGGACGTTGACGACGTAGCTGAGCGAGGCCGCCTCGGCGGTGGCCGCGGGCGCCTCGGCCGCGGTGGCCTGGACGCCCGGCAGGAAGGCGAGCGCCGTCGCCATGGCCATGCCGACCGGCACGGCGAGAGCGCGACGGTGACGGGAGCGGGACACTGTCATGTGCGAGGTCTCCAGTTCGTTCGAGATGCCGAAGTGCGGTGGCGGGTGCCGAAGTGTGCTGGGGGGTGGGTCACTTCACCGCGCGCAGCGCGTTGACGATGCCGAACCCGTAGAAGCCGTTGACCCGGCTGCCGCCCTCGCACGTCGCGTCCTGTGTGCCGTCGCCGTCCTGGTCGTAGGAGGCCGGGCAGCCCGGGTTGTCCGCCTGGGCCTTCAGCAGCGCCTGCAGCTGGGCCGGGGAGGCGTGCGGGTACTTCGACTTCAGCAGCGCGGCGACGCCGGCGGCGTGCGGCGAGGCCATCGACGTGCCCTGAAGGTAGGCGTACTGGTTGTTCGGCATGGTGGACAGGATCCGGCCGTCCTTCGACGGCGTGTCCGGGAGCTGGTAGCGCCGGTCGCCGCCCGGCGCCGCGACGTCCACCACGCCCTTGCCGTAGGAGGAGTAGTACGACTTGAGGTTCTGCACGCCCGTCGCGCTGACCGTGACGACGCCCGGCAGCTGGGTCGGCACGTCGAAGCACGCGTGCGGGTCGACGGTCCGCGTCACCGGCGTGGAGTCGTCCGGGCTGGAGGCGTCGACGATCGCGTCGGAGTCCAGGTCGTGGTTGGAGTTGCCCGCCGAGGCGAGGTGGAGCGTGCCCTTCTTCTGGGCGTACAGCTGGGCCCGGTTGACCGCGTCGACGATGGCCCGCTGGTCGGGGTCGTCCATGCAGTTGTACAGCCACGGGTCGACGTAGTAGCTGTTGTTGGTGATCTCCACGCCGTGGTCGGCGGCGAACACGAAGGCGCAGACGACGTTCTCGGGGTAGAACAGGCCGTTGTCCGGGTCGCTCACCTTGATGCCGGCGACCTTCACGCCCGGGGCGACGCCGGCGACGCCGATGCCGTTGCGGGCGGCGGCTATCTCCCCGGCCACGTGGGTGCCGTGGTAGTCC
Source organism: Streptomyces sp. NPDC093586 (assembly GCF_044764905.1). NCBI lineage: Bacteria > Bacillati > Actinomycetota > Actinomycetes > Kitasatosporales > Streptomycetaceae > Streptomyces > Streptomyces sp. NPDC093586. Next base: position 142,362 of record NZ_JBIWJA010000013.1, read on the forward strand.
TCGGCGGTGTACGGCCGCCAGGCGCCCTCGCTGGTGTCCGCCTTGCCGCCGACGCAGTTGGCGGACTGGGACGCGGAGAAGTTCGGCGCGAGGTCCGGGTGGGTGTCGTCGACGCCGGTGTCGATCACGGCGACGGTGACCTTGTCGCTGCCCGGGTTGATCTTCGCGGCCTTGTCGGCGCCGATCGCGCGCAGGTCCCACTGGTCCGCTTCGAGGGGCTCGCCGGCGCCCGCGGCCCTGGACGCCTTCGCGGTCCGTGCGGCCTGGTCGGCGGAGAGGATCTCCGCCGCGCCCTCGTCCGTCGTCCCGGCGGCGGTCAGCGGCGCGGTGCGGGTCGCACCGGCCGACTGCACTCCGCGCACCGCGCGCACGGTCTTCGCGAAGTCCGGGTTCGCCGAGTGCACGACGATGACACCGATCTTCTCGTACGTGGCCACCACGCTGCCGTCGGCCGCGGCGATCGCCTTCTTCACCGAGGCGATCGTGCGGTGGTCCGCCTTCGTGTTGACGACGTACGCCAGCTTCGGCGCGTCCGCGGCCCGCGCGGTGGCCTCCACCCGCTCGGCGGCCGACACCCCCGCCGCCGGCAGGAAGCCGAGCGAGGCGGTCAGCGACAGCGCGACCGGCACGGCGAGGGCGAGCCGACGTCTGGAACGCAGATGAACCATGGGGTCTCCACATCATCCGGAAACGAGACCGGCCCGGGACGCGGATGGTCCTCGGGCAGGTACATGACGCAGTGGTGCAGGGCGAAGCTATCCCCGAAGTCGTCGGCCAGCAATGATTCCTCCCAAGTGACTTGGGGAAAGTGCCACGGATGTTGAACCACGCCCCGGCAGTGGCCGTGTGGTTGGACAGGGGGCCCGAGCACGACCGGGCCCCCGTGAGAACACCGAGGTCCAAGCCGTCATGTCCGTCGTACGAGGAGACTCCGTGGCCACCGACGCACCGCCCCCCTCGAAAGAGGAACACCGACTCCCCTCCGCCGAGGAGTTCTCCGAGGTGCAGCAGAGTGCCGAGTTCGCCGAACTGCGCCGCACCTTCCGCTCCTTCGCCTTCCCGCTGACGATCGCCTTCGTCGCCTGGTACCTGCTCTACGTGCTGCTGTCGAACTACGCCGGCGACTTCATGGGCGCCAAGCTGTTCGGCAACATCAACGTCGCGTTCGTCTTCGGTCTCGCCCAGTTCGTCACCACGTTCCTCATCGCCTGGTGGTACTCGCGGCACGCCGCCGCGAAGCTCGACCCCAAGGCCGAGGCCATCAAGTCCCGGATGGAGGGCGGCGCATGAGCCCCGCACAGACCTCTCTCGCCGCCGAACTGGCCGCCAACGAGGCCAGCGAGCACCGGCCGCTGATCATCACGCTCTTCGCCGTGTTCGTCCTCGCGACGCTCGGCATCACCGTCTGGGCGGGCCGCCAGACCAAGGACGCCGCCGACTTCTACGCGGGCGGCCGCCAGTTCAGCGCCTTCCAGAACGGCCTCGCCGTCTCCGGCGACTACATGTCGGCCGCGTCCTTCCTCGGCATCGCCGGTGCCATCGCCCTCTTCGGCTACGACGGCTTCCTGTACTCCATCGGCTTCCTGGTCGCCTGGCTGGTCGCCCTCCTCCTGGTCGCCGAACCGCTCAGGAACTCCGGCCGCTACACGATGGGCGACGTCCTCGCGTACCGCATGCGACAGCGCCCCGTGCGCACCGCCGCCGGCACCTCCACGATCGTCGTGTCGATCTTCTACCTGCTGGCCCAGATGGCCGGCGCGGGCGTCCTCGTCTCGCTGCTGCTCGGCATCACCTCCGACGCCGGCAAGATCCTCATCGTCGCCCTCGTCGGCGTCCTGATGATCGTGTACGTCACCATCGGCGGCATGAAGGGCACCACCTGGGTCCAGATGGTCAAGGCCGTGCTGCTGATCGGCGGCACCGTCCTGATCACCTTCCTGGTGCTGCTGAAGTTCGACTTCAACATCTCCGACCTGCTCGGCAAGGCCGCCGAGAACAGCGGCAAGGGCTCCGCCTTCCTGGAGCCCGGCCTCCAGTACGGCGCGACCGGCACCACCAAGCTCGACTTCATCTCCCTGGGCATCGCCCTGGTACTCGGCACGGCAGGCCTGCCGCACATCCTGATCCGCTTCTACACCGTGCCCAACGCCAAGGCCGCCCGTAAGTCCGTGAACTGGGCGATCGGCATCATCGGCGCCTTCTACCTGATGACCATCGCCCTCGGCTTCGGCGCCGCCGCGCTCATCGGGCAGAAGGAGATCATCGCCTCCAACCCGTCCGGCAACACGGCCGCGCCGCTGCTCGCCCTGCACGTGGGCGGCGTCGACTCGGCCTGGGGCGCGATCCTGCTCGCCACGATCTCGGCGGTGGCCTTCGCGACCATCCTCGCCGTGGTCGCCGGCCTCACCCTCGCCTCCTCGTCGTCCTTCGCGCACGACATCTACGCCAACGTCATCCGCAAGGGGCGGGCGACCGAGAAGGAGGAGATGCGGGCGGCCCGCTGGGCGACCGTCTTCATCGGCATCGTCTCCATCGCGCTCGGCGCCCTCGCCCGCGACCTGAACGTGGCCGGCCTGGTCGCCCTGGCCTTCGCGGTCGCGGCCTCCGCCAACCTGCCGACCATCCTCTACAGCCTGTTCTGGAAGCGGTTCACCACCCAGGGCGCCCTGTGGTCGATCTACGGCGGTCTGATCGTCGCCGTCGGCCTGGTGCTGTTCTCGCCCGTCGTCTCCGGCGATCCCAAGGCGATGTTCCCGGACGTCGACTTCGCCTGGTTCCCGCTGAAGAACCCGGGCATCATCTCCATCCCGTTCGGCTTCCTCATGGGCTGGCTCGGCACGGTCCTGTCCAAGGAGGAACCCGACAAGGCGAAGTACGCGGAGCTCGAGGTCCGGTCGCTGACCGGCACGGGCGCCCACTGATCCCACCCCGCCGCGGCCCCGTCGTAGATCCCTACGACGGGGCCGCGGCATACGTCGTAGGGATCGGGCCGCTGTCGATGTCGGCGCGGTCACGTAGGCTCGCAGGTGTCGGGGGACAGAAGCGCTCCGCCGATCCGCGTCGAGGAGGGGGCCCGCGTGCTCATCGACACCTACGGCCGAGTGGCCACCGACCTGAGGGTCTCGCTGACCGACCGCTGCAACCTGCGCTGCACGTACTGCATGCCGGAAGAGGGCCTGCAGTGGCTGGCCAAGCCCGACCTGCTCACGGACGACGAGATCGTCCGCCTGATCGGCATCGCGGTCACCTCCCTCGGCGTCGAGGAGGTCCGCTTCACCGGTGGGGAGCCCCTGCTGCGCCCCGGCCTGGTCGGCATCGTCGAGCGCGTCGCCGTCCTGGAGCCGCGCCCCCAGATGTCCCTCACCACCAACGGCATCGGCCTCAGGCGCACGGCGAGCGCCCTGAAGGCCGCGGGTCTGGACCGGGTCAACGTCTCCCTGGACACCCTGCGCCCGGACGTCTTCAAGACCCTCACCCGCCGCGACCGCCACAAGGACGTCCTGGAGGGCCTGGCGGCCGCCCGCGAGGCCGGTCTGACCCCGGTGAAGGTCAACTCGGTCCTGATGCCCGGCCTCAACGACGACGAGGCCCCCGACCTGCTGGCCTGGGCCGTCGAGCACGACTACGAGCTGCGCTTCATCGAGCAGATGCCCCTGGACGCCCAGCACGGCTGGAAGCGCGAGGGCATGGTCACCGCCGGTGACATCCTCGCCTCCCTGCGCACCCGCTTCGAGCTGACCGCCGAGGGCTCCGAGGCGCGCGGCTCGGCCCCCGCCGAGCGCTGGCTGGTGGACGGCGGACCGCACCGCGTCGGCGTCATCGCCTCCGTCACCCGCCCGTTCTGCTCGGCCTGCGACCGCACCCGCCTGACCGCCGACGGCCAGGTGCGCACCTGCCTGTTCGCCACCGAGGAGACCGATCTGCGCGCCGCCCTGCGCTCCGGTGCCCCGGACGAGGAGATCGCCCGCATCTGGCGGCTCGCCATGTGGGGCAAGAAGGCGGGCGCGGGCCTGGACGACCCCACGTTCGTCCAGCCCGACCGGCCGATGTCCGCGATCGGCGGCTGAGACCCCTTTGGCGGACCGGGCCGCGGGGCGCCCGCGGCCTCAGGAGTGCTCGGCCGCCTGCCAGTCCTCGAACCGGGCGACGTCCTTCAGGAAGCCCCGCACCCCGAGGAACTGGGACAGGTGCTCCCGGTGCTCCTCGCAGGCGAGCCACGTCTTGCGGCGCTCCGGGGTGTGGACCTTCGGGTTGTTCCACGCCAGCACCCACACCGCGGCATCGCGGCAGCCCTTGGCGGAGCAGATGGGGGTCGACTCGTCACTCACGGCTTCGTCTCACAACTCGCGGAAAAGGCGACGCCGAGCAGCCACGGGGGGAGCTGCCCGGCGTCGGTCCGTCGCTCCGACGGGGGATGCGGAGCGCGTACGAAGTATGTCACGGGTCACCTGCCGCCCGGCACCGGAACCACATGATTGATCTGAGCTTTTCTCGGGCCTTGGCGCGGAACCGACGCCCGTCCGGGCCGGGCCCGCCGTCGCCGTCACCACGGCCCCGCGGTCACGACCGGCCGCGCGACTCACCGCCCGCGTCCCGCGCGGCGTCGGGCGCGACGCCTTCCGCAACGGATTCCGCCGGGTCGTCCTCCGCGCGCGGAGCAGTGATCATCGGCGGGGGCGGCACCGTCACGAACGTCGACGGCAACGAGGGCGCGTTCTCCCGTCCGGCGTTCGCGATCACCACCGCGATGTAGGGCAGGACCGCGCCGAGCACCAGCGCCACGATCGCGACGTACCGTTCCACGTTCCACAGGCAGGCCGCGAGGATGACCGAAACCGTACGGACCGACATCGAGATGACGTAGCGGCGCTGCCGCCCGCGCACGTCCTCCTGGAGGCCCGTACGGGCCCCGGTGATCCGGAACACCTCGGTGTTCTGCCCGCCGCTCAGCTTCCGCATCACGTTCCACCAACCGCCCGCATCGGTCTTTCCCCGCCCCGCTTCCGTCCGCGGCCGCTCGGGGATCCCGGTCCCGGACGGACTCCACGTTACGCCGCGGCCGCGGTCGCGACGAGACCGGGTCGCCCCCGGTCCGCGCGCCCGGCGTGCGCCGTGCCGCGTAGGCGGGTCCCCCGTTCGGCCGTACCCGGCATGCGCCGTTCGCGGTACGGCCGAAGACTGACGGCAATGCTCGCGTAGAGCCGTATGAGGGAGGCAGCCATGGGCTGGTTGTGGGCGATCATCGTCGGATTCGTGCTCGGTCTGATCGCCAAGGCGGTCATTCCGGGCAAGCAGCACAGCCCTCTGTGGCTGACCACCATCTTCGGCATGCTCGGAGCCATCGCCGGCAACGCGATCGCCCGCGCGGTCGGGGTCGAGGCGACCCGCGGCATCGACTGGTGGCGGCACGTGTTCCAGTTGGTGGCCGCGATCATCATCGTCGGCGTCGGTGACGCCGCCTACATGGCGGTGCGGGGCAACAGGCGCCGGGAACGCGCCTGACGCGATACGGCGAAGGGGCGGCCCCTCGGGCCGCAAGGCACCGGGAACCGCCCCTCGTGCGCGCGTCAGGCGCCGGTGACCTCCACCGCGGCCAGGTTCTTCTTGCCGCGGCGCAGCACCAGCCAGCGCCCGTGCAGCAGGTCCTCCGCCGCGGGGACCGCGTCCTCGGCGGTGACCTTGACGTTGTTCACGTAGGCGCCGCCCTCCTTCACCGTGCGGCGCGCGGCGGACTTGCTGGCCACCAGGCCGACCTCGGCGAACAGGTCCACGACCGGGGCCGGCTCGGTGACCGCGACGTGCGGCACCTCGGAGAGGGCCGCGGCCAGCGTCCGGGCGTCCAGCCCGGCCAGGTCGCCCTGGCCGAAGAGGGCCTTGGACGCGGCGATCACGGCGGCCGTCTGGTCGGCACCGTGCACCAGCGTCGTCAGCTCCTCGGCCAGCGCGCGCTGCGCGGCGCGGGCCTGCGGGCGCTCCTCGGTCTGCCGCTCCAGCTCCTCCAGCTCCTCGCGGGAGCGGAAGGACAGGATGCGCATGTAGCGCGAGATGTCCCGGTCGTCCACGTTCAGCCAGAACTGGTAGAACGCGTACGGCGTCGTCATCTCCGGGTCGAGCCAGACGGCGCCGCCCTCGGTCTTGCCGAACTTGGTGCCGTCCGCCTTCGTCATCAGCGGCGTCGCGTAGGCGTGGACGGTCGCGTCCGGCTCCAGGCGGTGCAGCAGGTCGAGGCCGGCCGTGAGGTTGCCCCACTGGTCGCTGCCGCCCTGCTGCATCGTGCAGCCGTAGCGCCGGTAGAGCTGGAGGAAGTCCATCGCCTGGAGCAGCTGGTAGCTGAACTCCGTGTAGCTGATGCCCTCCGAGGACTCCAGCCGCCGGGCGACCGAGTCCTTGGTCAGCATCTTGTTGACGCGGAAGTGCTTGCCGATGTCCCGCAGGAACTCGATCGCGGACAGGTTCGCGGTCCAGTCGAGGTTGTTGACCATCACGGCCGCGTTCTCGCCCTCGAAGGACAGGAACGGCTCGATCTGGCCGCGCAGCCGCTCGACCCAGCCCGCGACGGTCTCCGGCGAGTTCAGCGTGCGCTCCGCGGTCGGACGCGGGTCACCGATCTGGCCCGTGGCGCCGCCGACCAGCGCCAGCGGCCGGTGGCCGGCCTGCTGGAGCCGGCGCACGGTGAGCACCTGCACCAGGTGTCCGACGTGCAGGGACGGCGCGGTCGGGTCGAAGCCGCAATAGAACGTGACGGGACCGTTCGCGAGCGCCTTGCGCAGAGCGTCCTCGTCGGTGGACTGGGCGAACAGCCCGCGCCACTTCAGCTCGTCGACGATGTCCGTCACGGTTCTCGTGTCTCCTACATGGTCATGATCTTCGGGCAGTCGAGTGACAGCCGACTACGAGGTTATACGCCCTGGCTGACCGAGCTCATATTGAAGTCCGGCACCCTCAGGGCGGGCATCGCGGCCCTGGTGAACCAGTCGCCCCACTCCCTGGGCAGCGTCTTCTCCGTCCGCCCGGCCTCCGTGGCCCGGCCCAGCAGCGAGACCGGCGACTCGTTGAACCGGAAGTTGTTCACCTCGCCGACCACCTCGCCGTCCTCGACCAGGTACACGCCGTCCCGGGTCAGGCCGGTCAGCAGCAGCGTCGCCGGGTCCACCTCGCGGATGTACCACAGGCAGGTCAGCAGCAGTCCCCGCCGGGTGCCGGCGACCATCTCCTCCAGGGAACGGCCGGTGCCGCCCTCCAGGACGAGGTTGTCGATCGCCGGCGCCACCGGCAGCCCGGTCAGCGAGGCGCTGTGCCGGGTGGTGGTCAGCCGGTTCAGCTCGCCCGCGTGGATCCAGTCCGTCGCCGTCACCGGCAGCCCGTTGTCGAACACCGACTGGTCGCCGCCCGAGGAGTGCGCGATCACGAACGGCGCGCTCTCCAGGCCCGGCTCGTGCGGATCGCTGCGCAGGGTCAGCGGCAGCTCACCGAGCCGTTCCCCGACGCGCGTGCCGCCGCCCGGCTTCGAGAACACCGTGCGCCCCTCCACCGCGTCCCGTCCCGAGGCCGACCACAGCTGGTAGATCAGCAGGTCCGCGACCGCCGTCGGCGGCAGCAGCGTCTCGTACCGGCCGGCGGGCAGCTCCACCCGCCGCTCTGCCCAGCCCAGCCGTACGGCCAGCTCGGCGTCGAGCGCCGCCGGATCGACGTCCGCGAAGTCCCGTGTGGAACGCCCCGCCCACGCCGACCGGGTCCGGTCCGGGGACTTGGCGTTCAGCTCCAGCGTGCCGGTGGGCTGGTCGTGCCGCAGCCGCAGACCCGTGGACGTCCCCAGGTACGTCGACGTCAGCTCGTGGCGGGCGAAGCCGTACAGCTCGCGCCCGCCCGCACGCGCGCGGGCGAACGCCTCCCCGAGGGCCGGTGCGAAGCCGGCGAACACGGCCGACGACGTCTCGGCGGGCGCGTCCGTGAAGTCGGGCGAGGCGGGCACGCCCGTGACCAGCGGCTGCGCGTCCTCGGCGGGGCCTGCGCCGCGCGCGGCGGCCTCCGCGGCACGCACCAGCGGCTCCAGCTCGTCCGCGGTCACCGCCGAGCGGGACACGACCCCGGACGCCGTGCCCTCCCGCCCGTCGACGGTCGCGATCACGGTGAGCGTGCGCCCGCGCGTGACGCCGTTGGTGGTGAGCGCGTTCCCCGCCCAGCGCAGGTTGGCGGTGGACTCCTCGTCGGCGATGACCACGCAGCCGTCCGCGCGGGACAGCTCCAGCGCCCGCTCGACGATCTCGTGCGGCTTGCCCGTGCGCGCGCTCATCGACCCGCCTCCTGCGTCGTGTTCAGAATGTTGACTCCCTTGAACAGGGCGGACGGGCAGCCGTGGGAGACGGCCGCGACCTGCCCCGGCTGGGCCTTGCCGCAGTTGAAGGCGCCGCCCAGGACGTACGTCTGCGGACCGCCGACGGCCGCCATGGACCCCCAGAAGTCGGTGGTCGTCGCCTGGTAGGCCACGTCCCGCACCTGACCGGCCAGCCGCCCGTTCTCGATCCGGAAGAACCGCTGCCCGGTGAACTGGAAGTTGTAGCGCTGCATGTCGATGGACCACGACCGGTCCCCGACGACGTAGATGCCCCGCTCCACACCCCCGATCAGGTCCTCCGTCGACAGCCCGCCGGGATCCGGCCGCAGTGACACGTTGGCCATCCGCTGCACGGGCACATGGGCGGGGGAGTCGGCGTAGGCGCACCCGTTGGACCGCTCGAACCCGGTGAGCCGCGCGATGCGCCGGTCGAGCTGGTAGCCGACCAGCGTGCCGTCCTTCACCAGGTCCCAGGACTGGGCCTCGACGCCCTCGTCGTCGTACCCGATGGTCGCCAGGCCGTGCTCGGCGGTGCGGTCGCCGGTGACGTTCATCAGTTCCGAGCCGTAGCGGAGCCTGCCGAGCTGGTCGAAGGTGGCGAAGGAGGTGCCGGCGTAGGCGGCCTCGTAGCCGAGGGCGCGGTCCAGCTCGGTGGCGTGCCCGACGGACTCGTGAATGGTCAGCCACAGGTTCGACGGATCGACGACCAGGTCGTACAGGCCCGGCTCCACGCTCGGCGCCCGCATCTTCTCGGCGAGCAGCCCCGGCATCTTTGCCAGCTCGGCGTCCCAGTCCCAGCCGGTGCCGGTCAGGTACTCCCAGCCGCGCCCGACGGGCGGCGCCAGGGTGCGCATGGAGTCGAACTCGCCGCTGGAGTCGTCCACCGACACGGCCGTGAGCACCGGGTGCAGCCGCACGCGCTGCTGCGTGGTCACGGTCCCCGCGGTGTCGGCGTAGAACTTGTTCTCGTGGACGGTGAGCAGGGAGGCGTCGACGTGGTCGACCCCGTCGGCCGCCAGCAGCCGCGCGCTGAAGTCGGACAGCAGGGCCGCCTTCTCCTCGCCGGGCACGGTGAACGGATCGATCTCGTACGACGAGACCCACGTCCGGTCGGCGTGCACCGGCTCGTCGGCCAGCTCCACCCGCTCGTCCGACCCGGCGGCCTTGATGACCTGCGCGGACAGCTTCGCCATCGCCACCGCCTGGGAGGCGACCTTCGCGGCGGCGTCCATCGTCAGGTCCACGCCGGAGGCGAACCCCCAGGTGCCGCCGTGCACCACGCGCACCGCGTACCCGAGGTCGGTGGTGTCCGAGGACCCGGCGGGCCTGGCGTCCCTCAGCCGCAGGGAGGCGCTGCGCACCCGCTCCAGCCGGAAGTCCGCGTGCTCCGCACCGAGCGCACGCGCACGCGCGAGCGCGGCGTCGGCGAGGGCGCGCAGGGGGAGTGCCGTGAAGGACTGATCGATGTCGTGGGGCACGGGGGAAGATCCCTTCGGGCGCTTGCCGGTGGTGACCATGGGAGGCAGTGAACCACGGCCGCGTCCCCGGGCACCCAGGTCCGGCGTGGGCGGACAGGGGAGGACACGCGGTGACAGACCGGCGGGCGGGTGCGGGAACACCTCCCGTACCCGCCCGCGAACGTCGTGTACGACGCGGAGTCAGCCGTCCAGGGACGCGCCGGCCGCGAGTGCCGCGAACGCCGTCCAGGCGGCCGGCGCGACGACGAGGGGACGGATGCGCTTGTCCTTGGAGTCGCGGACGTGGACGGCTTCGGGGCGCACGGCGACCTCGACGCAGTTGTCCCCGTCTCCGCCGCTGTAACTGCTCTTGAACCAGTGCAGCTCAGGGGTGGTGCTCATAGCGCTCCTCGCATCCGTTCCAGGAGGTTCACCGTAGCCCGGCAATCCAAGGCTTGGGAACGCAACTTGCCATAGCGCTGATGGAGGACACTCACCTCGCCGGGATCCGCGATCAGACTGCTCGACCGGTGTCCCTCGATGTAACCGAACCACTGGTGCCCCGGTGTCTCGGCCATGTACAGCTGGCCATCGACTCCGCAGTGGTCTTCCTGGTGCAACGGCATGATCTGGATCTCGATGTTGGTCCTGTCACCCATGTTCAGCAGGTGGTCGATGACAGCCCTGGTGATCGATGTGCCGCCGACCCCGCGCTCCAGGATCGCCTGTTCGATGATGAACGTAAAGGCGGTGTTCGGTCGCTCGGTCAAGAGCGTCTGACGCTCAAGCCGTGCGGTCACCCTGCGGTCGATCTGCTCCTGGGTGAACGGCGGAAGCTGGCGCGCGAACACCGCCCTGGCGTATTCCTCCGGCTGCAACAGCCCGGGAACCGCCCGGCACTCGTACGCGTACAAGGAGATCGCCTCTTCCTCGATCCCCGCCCACTGCCGGAACCACGACGCCAGCCCCGCCCGCCTCGTCAGGCTCTTCGCCGCCGCCGTGAGGACTTTGTGCGCGACCGGCCCCAGTACCTCCTCCGCCCGCGCGGGCAGGTCCGCCGGCGGGAACCGCTTCCCCTGCTCGATCTTGGCGACGTAGGCGGCCGAGTACCGCACCCGCAGCGCGAACTCCTCCTGGGTCAGGCCGGATTCCTCGCGCAGCGCCTTCAGGACCACGCCGAAGGTCTTGAGACTGTCGGAGAGTTCCGCTTCCGTTCCGCCGTTGTCCGCCCTCATCCCCGCAACGCCTCCCGTGCTCACGTGTCCGCGCCTCTCCGAACCCCGCCCGACCAACCAGGGTCACGGGGAGTGACCCACCCAGTCCAGAGTGTGCGCTGGTACAGCCATGCCTGTATGGGTGTCGTCCCTGTCAGGGGGCCGGGAGGGGCCGGAACGCTGGGCGCATGCCAGCACCTGAGGCCCAAGAGGCCGTTACCGTAAGTGTGTTCGTCCAGAGGTTCTCCGCCACGCGCCGGGGCGCGCGTCTCGCCCGCAGACTCGCCACGTACCGGCTCGATCTCTGGGGCGTGCCGTACGGCAGCCCGGAATCCGACGGCATCGCCCTCGTCGTCGGCGAACTCGCCGCCAACGCCGTCCTCCACGGCCGCGTTCCCGGCCGCGACTTCGAGCTGTGCCTGCGGTACGACCGCGCCGCCGGCGTCGTGCGCGTCGAGGTGTCCGACACCCGCCCGGGCCGTCCGCGGCAGCCCGGGGCGGTGCCGGGCCCCGCGGACGCCGACGGCGGCCGGGGGCTGTTCCTGGTGGACACCCTCGCCGCCCGCTGGGGCGTCCACGAGCGCACGGGACCGGGCAAGACCGTGTGGGCGGAGTGTGAGGTCCACGTGGCGGGCCGCTTCTGCCGTGCTCGGGCGAACGGCCCCGACGGCACCCCGGTCACTCCCGGCCCTCCGGTCGGCCTGGACTGAGCGCGGGCGCACCCGACACCTCCACTGCGCCCCGCGTCCCGCCCGTCCCCGCCCCGCGACCGGTGCGCGGCGCTGAGCGGGGGCACCCGTGTAGGTAGAATCGGGATGATGTAGGCACAATGCCTGCGCCGTAGGAAGGGAGCTCGGATGAGCACCATTTCCGTCCGTGAGTTCTCGTACAACCCCAGCGCGGTCTTCGCCCGGGTCGAGAAGGGCGAGTCCATCCAGGTCACCCGGCACGGCAACGTGATCGCCATACTGTCGCCGGCCGGTGGGCCCATGGAGCGGTACGCGCACCTGGTGGCACAGGGGAAGATCAAGCTGAAGCCGGTCACCGCCGCGGACCGGCACGGCATGCCGTACTACGAGGTCCCGGAGGACGTCGACCCCCTGGCGCTGCTGCTGGCCGAGCGCGAGGAAGACGACCGTTGATCTACATGGACACGTCGGCGCTGGTCACGTGGATGACCCGCCGCAACCACTGGTCCGAGCTGGACGCCTTCCTCCAGCAGCGCATCACGGAGCCGCTCGCCACCAGCACCCTCGGCTTCGTGGAGACCGTACGGACCCTGGACCTGATGGGGCACTTTCCGAAGGCGATGGAGGATCTGGACGCCCGGATCACCGAGATCCTGCTCACCCGGGAGGTGCGTGACGGGGCGGCCCTGCTCGTCGGGCGTCTGAGGACGCTGGACGCGATCCATGTGGCCAGTGCGCTGTCGCTGAGGGAAGACCTGACGGCCTTGGTGACGTACGACCGCAGGATGCTCGATACAGCCCGCGCCGAAGGGCTGTCCGCCCACGCCCCTGGAACGGCGGACTGACACTCCGGGCGGCGGACGCGCCGACTGTAGGGACCCGACAGCGACACCCGCATGGCACTGTCGGTGCCCGATCGCTCCGGGAAGCGGACGGACCGATAGGTTTTCGGGGAAGGCGCCTGCCGCGCGCAGGGGCTACCAGACCGTAAGGGAAAGGGTGATCCGTTGAGCCGCTCGGTTCTCGTCACCGGAGGCAACCGGGGCATCGGCCTCGCCATCGCCCGCGCTTTCGCCGACGCCGGCGACAAGGTCGCGATCACGTACCGCTCGGGCGAGCCGCCGGAAGGCTTCCTCGCCGTCAAGTGCGACATCACCGACAGCGAGCAGGTGGAGCAGGCCTACAAGGAGATCGAGGAGACGCACGGTCCCGTCGAGGTCCTGGTCGCCAACGCCGGCGTCACCAAGGACCAGCTCCTGATGCGCATGTCCGAGGAGGACTTCACCTCCGTCCTCGACACCAACCTCACCGGCACCTTCCGGGTCGTCAAGCGCGCCAACCGCGGCATGCTGCGCGCCAAGAAGGGCCGCGTCGTGCTGATCTCGTCCGTGGTCGGGCTGCTCGGCTCCGCGGGGCAGGCGAACTACGCCGCCTCCAAGGCCGGCCTGGTCGGCTTCGCGCGCTCCCTCGCCCGCGAGCTGGGGTCGCGCAACATCACCTTCAACGTCGTCGCGCCCGGCTTCGTCGACACCGACATGACCAAGGTGCTCACCGACGAGCAGCGGGCCGGCATCGTGTCGCAGGTCCCGCTCGGCCGGTACGCGCAGCCGGAGGAGATCGCCGCGACGGTGCGGTTCCTCGCCTCGGACGACGCGTCGTACATCACTGGAGCCGTCATCCCCGTTGACGGCGGACTGGGAATGGGTCACTGAACACCATGAGCGGAATCCTCGAGGGCAAGCGCGTCCTGATCACCGGTGTGCTGATGGAGTCCTCCATCGCCTTCCACACCGCCAAGCTGGCCCAGGAGCAGGGCGCCGAGATCATCCTGACCGCGTTCCCGCGGCCCACGCTGACCGAGCGCATCGCCAAGAAGCTCCCGAAGCCGACCAAGGTCATCGAGCTGGACGTCACCAACGACGAGCACCTCGGCCGCCTGGCCGACATCGTCGGCGAGGAGCTCGGCGGCCTGGACGGCGTCGTGCACTCCATCGGCTTCGCGCCGCAGGACGCGCTCGGCGGCAACTTCCTGAACACGCCGTTCGAGTCGGTCGCCACCGCCATGCACGTCTCGGCGTACTCCCTGAAGTCGCTGACCATGGCCTGCCTGCCGCTGATGCAGAACGGCGGCTCGGTCGTCGGCCTCACCTTCGACGCCCAGTACGCCTGGCCGCAGTACGACTGGATGGGCCCGGCCAAGGCCGCGCTGGAGGCCACCAGCCGCTACATGGCCCGTGACCTCGGCAAGCAGAACATCCGCTGCAACCTCATCTCGGCCGGTCCGATCGGCTCCATGGCCGCCAAGTCCATCCCGGGCTTCGGCGAGCTGGCCTCCGTGTGGGACAGCCGCGCCCCGCTGGAGTGGGACCTCAAGGACCCGGAGCCGGCCGGCAAGGGTGTCGTCGCGCTGCTGAGCGACTGGTTCCCGAAGACCACGGGCGAGATCATCCACGTCGACGGCGGTCTGCACGCCATCGGCGCCTGACCGAACGCCCCTCGGGCCCGCGTCCCTCCGGGGCGCGGGCCCGAGGCATGTCACCCGTTCGGCGGAACCGGCCGGGCGGCACGGCGGCCGGCGGCACAGGCTGAAGGGCGAGTCACCACGCGATCTCCCTCCCCAGCACGGCCGAGGAGGTCCTCTTGTGCGCCCACTCCACCGTCCGGTCCCGGCGACCCTCGCCCTCGCCTGCGTGCTGTTCCTGCCGTACGAAGCGATGTCCCACGCACGCGTGCCCGACGGGGACACCGCACCGGCCGAGCCGTTCGGCGCCGCGTGCCGGGTCCGCGTCGACGACTCCGCGGTGACCGCGTACTGCCACAACCCCTACCCGGAGACCGACGAGGTGCGCCTGCACGTCGAGTGCGCCCGCTGGTGGGACCTCGACAGCGACGGACCGACGGTCGAGGCCGGGCCCGCACAGACCGTACGGCTGGGCGGACGGTGCTGGAAGGACGTGCGGACGGCGTGGGTCAGCCACCGACGGGCGAACTGAGGCCACCGGCATCGGCACCGGCACGAACGGTCGGCGTGTCGGCACCGGCGGTCGGCGTGCCGGCGTCCGGGGCGGGCCCGTCGGCGTCACCGGCGGGCCTTCCGATCCGGCCCGCGCGGCACAGGAACGGGTAGCCCGCCGCCTCCTGGCCGGCCGTCGCCGCGTCCGACGCGCGGATCGCGTCGACCAGCCGCGTGTGGTCCATGTGCGTCTCCGGCGTCAGCTCACTGCCGACGTCCTCGCGCAGCCACTCCCGCATCACCTCGCCGAGGTCCGCGTACATCGCGGTCATCACCTCGTTGTGCGAGGCCGCCACGACGGCCAGGTGGAAGGTCGCGTCCGCCGTCACGAACGCCTCCGTGTCACCCGACGCCCACGTCTCCTCCCGGCGCACCAGGAGCGCGTCGAGCTGCTTGAGGTCCTTCTCCGTGCGCCGCTCGGCCGCGAGCCTGGCGGCCGCCGACTCCAGCGTGGAACGCAGCTCGGCGAAGTGCCGGGGATCGGCGTCGGCGAAGCGGCGGTGCATCACGCCCGCCAGCTCGCTGGTCGCCACGACGTAGGTGCCGGAGCCCTGGCGGATGTCCAGCAGCCCGTTGTGCGCCAGGGCGCGGACCGCCTCACGGACCGTGTTCCGGGCGACACCGAGCTGCTCGACCAGTTCGGGCTCCGTGGGGATGCGGGAGCCGACCGGCCACTCGCCCGAGACGATCTGCTGCCGCAACGCCGTGATGACCTGCTCGGACAGTGCCGAACGACGGGGATGGCTCAGAGGCATGGCTCACCTTCGCACGCGGATCCCGCGGCGGACAGTCGCGGATGGACAACCAATCATCCCATGATTCTATGATGGGTCTCATGGCTAGTGACGAAACCCGGACGCTGAATCCAACGCCCCCCGGCGAGTCGGCGGCGCGCGACGCCCGGGAACCCGAGGAATCCTCAGGACCCGGGCGGCCCGGCACGCGCGCGTGGACGACGTGGACGACCCGCCTGCTCATGCTCGGCATCGTCCTGGCCGCGCTCAACCTGCGCCCGGCCATCACCAGTCTCGGCGCGCTCCTGGAGGAGGTCCGCGACGGGCTCGGCATGAGCGGCAGCGTGGCCGGACTGCTCACCTCCGTCCCGTCGCTCTGCTTCGCCGTCTTCGGGGTCACCGCCCCGCGGCTCGCCCGCCGCTTCGGGCCCGGCGCGGTGGTGTGCGCGGGCATGGTCGCGATCACCGCGGGCCTGCTGATCCGCCCGTACGCCGGCGGCACGGCCGGCTTCCTGGCCGCCAGCGCCCTCGCGCTCATGGGCATCGCGGTCAGCAACGTCCTGATGCCGGTCATCGTCAAGCGCTTCTTCCCCGACCGGGTCGGCTCCATGACCGGCCTGTACTCGATGGCCCTCGCCCTCGGCACCTCGACCGCCGCCGCGGCGACCGTGCCCCTCACGAACGCGCTGGGCGGGAACTGGCAGCCCGGCCTCGCGGTGTGGTCCGCGCTGGCGGCGGCGGCCGTCCTGCCGTGGATCCCGTTCGTACGGAACCGGAAGGCGCCCTCCGCCCAGGAGACCCCCGCCGGCACCGCCCCCGAGGGCACGGACGCGCCGGCCGGGCAGCCCGCGCTGCGGATCACCCGCAGCCGTACCGCCTGGGCACTCGCCGTCTTCTTCGGCCTGCAGGCCACCGCCGCCTACATCACGATGGGCTGGGCGGCGCAGATCTTCCGGGACGCGGGGGTGTCCGCCGGCACCGCCGGTCTGCTGCTGGCCGTCATCATGGTGATGGGCGTGCCGCTGGCCTTCGTCATCCCGCGCGTCGCCACCCGCCTGCCCCAGCAGGGCCCCATCGTGGTGGTCCTGGGCCTGTGCGGACTCACCGGGTACGCCGGCCTGTACCTGGCCCCGGCCGGCGGCGCCTGGGCCTGGGCGCTGCTGCTCGGCATCTCCAACTGCGCCTTCCCGCTCGCCCTGACCATGGTCGGGATGCGGGCCAGGACGGGCACGGGCGTCGCCCAGCTGTCCGCCTTCGCGCAGAGCACCGGCTACCTGATCTCCATCCCCGGGCCGCTCCTGGTGGGCGTGCTCTACCAGCACAGCGGCGGCTGGGGCCTGCCGATCGCGCTGATGAGCGCCCTGATGGTGCCGCAGATGGTGGTGGGCGTCCTCGCGGGACGCGACCGCACCGTGGAGGAGGAAGCGGCCCGCTGACCGCGGCGCGGGACCGGGATGCGAGACTGGCACCATGCCAGTCCTGGACCCGAACCCCCAGCACAGCCAGAAGAAGATGCTGATCGTCTTCGGCGCCTTCCTCGCGATCTTCGTGATCATCGGCATCATCGCGACGATCGCCTCACCGTGACCGGCCGGGGGTGGGGACAACCCCCCGTCCCCTAGGGGGCGAGGGTCAGGGTCGAGTGGGTGGATCTCCGGATGGGCGGGACCGCGCGGATTCCGTAGCGTCGAGACGTGACCGCGACAGGCGGGTCACGGAGCACGCACCAGGGACGTCCGAAGACCAGCGGAGGCACTCATGTCGGCCCCTACCTGCACCCGGCCCCACCCGGCGACCCGGGGCCACGCCGAGACGCGGCTGCCCTGGTGGGCGATCGTCCTGCCCGCGCTCGCCTTCGTCACGCTGCTCCTGTTGGTGCTCGATCCCTCGGACGCCCACGCGGCCGGCGGCGAGCCGGTGATCGCGCACCTCCTGGAGCGGATGCAGCACCTGACCACCGGCTGACGCCGACCGGGCGGACCCGAGGCACGCGGCCGGCCGCCGGTGTCTTCCGGTCGTGCGTTCCCCGGTGGATCCGCGTGTCAACTCCCTGCGCTCTGTGGCCTGTTTCATGCGAAGCTGGATGCCATGAGCGTCGCAGAACCCCGCAGGATCATCCTCTTCCGGCATGCGAAAGCCGACTGGCCACAGATGTCCGACCACGAGCGGCCGCTCGCCGAGCGGGGCCGCAAGGAGGCCGCGGAGGCCGGGCGCCGGCTCGCCGACACCGGAATCCCCGTCGATCAGGCCCTGTGCTCCACCGCCGTACGCACCCGCGAGACCTGGAAGATCGCCGTCGCGGAGTTCCCGCACCGGCCGAAAACCGTCTACGAGGAGCGGATCTACGATGCCTCGCCCGGCGAACTGATCGCCGTGCTCAACGAGCTCCCCGACGACCTGCGGAACGTGCTGGTGATCGGCCACAACCCGGGCATGGAGGGCCTCACCGAGATCCTGGCCGGCTCCGCCGAGGACGACGTCCGCGAGCGGATGGGCCGCCGCGGCTTCCCGACCGCCGCCTTCGCCGTCCTGTCCCACACCGGCCCCTGGAAGACCGTGGAGCCGGGCGTGGCCTCGCTGGACGACTACTGGGCGCCGACCGACTGACCGGATCCGACGGGCAGGGCCCGGCACTCGTGCGGTCCGGGCCCTCAGCCTCGGGGCACACCCCCGGCGAGGACGGGCGGGACGGACGGATCAGGGCCGGTCGAGGCCGGCGGAGGGGCCCTCGTCCAGGATGTCCGCCGCCTCGACCTCCTCGCGGGTGATCCCCAGCAGATACAGGACCGTGTCCAGGAACGGCACGTTCACCGCGGTGTGCGCCGCCTCGCGCACCACAGGCTTGGCGTTGAAGGCGACCCCGAGCCCGGCCGCGTTCAGCATGTCCAGATCGTTGGCGCCGTCCCCGATCGCCACGGTCTGCGACAGCGGTACGCCCGCCTCGGCGGCGAACCGGCGCAGCAGCCGGGCCTTGCCCGCCCGGTCCACTATCTCCCCGGTGACCCGGCCGGTCAGCCTGCCGTCGACGATCTCCAGCGTGTTGGCCTGGGCGAAGTCCAGCCCCAGCCGCTCCTTCAGATCGTCGGTGACCTGGGTGAAACCGCCGGAGACGACCCCCACCTGGTAGCCGAGCCGCTTCAGTGTGCGGATCAGGGTGCGGGCACCCGGCGTCAGCCGCACCTCGGCGCGCACCTTCTCCACCACCGAGGCGTCCAGCCCCGCCAGCAGCGCCACGCGCGCGTGCAGCGACTGCTCGAAGTCCAGCTCCCCGCGCATCGCGGCCGCCGTCACCTCGGCGACCTTGTCCTCGCAGCCCGCGTGCGCCGCGAACAGCTCGATGACCTCGTCCTGGATCAGCGTGGAGTCGACATCCATCACGACCAGGCGCTGCGCCCGCCGGTGCAGGCCGGCCGAGACGACCGCGACGTCCACCCCGAGCGCCGCCGCCTCGGTGGCCAGGGCGGTGCGCAGCGGCTCGGTCTCCACACCGGACACCGCGAACTCGACGGCGGTCACGGGGTACTTGGCGAGCCGGAAGATACGGTCGATGTTGCTGCCGGTCCCGGTGATCCGGGCCGCTATGGCGGCCGTGGCCTCCGCGGTGAGCGGGTGGCCGAGCACGGTCACCAGGGAGCGGCCGAGGCCGCGCGGCCGGTTGTCGCCGATGCCGGAGATGATCTCCGCCTGCATCTTCATCGACTCCGCCCAGCTGTGGACGGTCGCCCGCAGATCGCCCTCCAGTGCCCGGGGCGGCTCGGTCACGAGCGCGCACAGCACGATCCGGCCACGGGTGACGACCTGCTCGATGTCGACCACGTCGACGGAGTAGGCGGCGAGGGTGTCGAACAGGCCGGCCGTGATACCCGGCCGGTCCTTGCCGAAGATCTTGACGAGAAGAGTGGGAACGTCAGAGGTCTGCGTAGCGCTCATGGTGCTCTTACCGTATCCGGCACTCGGTGCCTCCCGCCCGTGAGGTCCGCCTGACGGACACGGAACACGCGCCGGCGCACGGGCCGTGCGGCCGAGACCGGACCGTACGGCGTCCGGTCACGGGATCACTGCCCGTCCCCCGGCCGTGGTGGCGGCACCGGAGGCGGGGGCGGTGGGGGCGGGGGACCTTCGCCCCACCGGGACGAGGGCCGGTTCCCGGGCCGGGGCGGACGCGGCGGCGGATCCAAGGGGCCGACCACGGTCGGGGCGCCGTGCAGATCGTCGCCGTCGTCGGACGGCCGCCCACCCGGCACAGCCGCGTCCGCCCCCGGGGGCCGGGCGTCCTGCGGCCCGCGCGAGGTGCCCGGCGTACGCAGGTAGGGATTGGTGTCCGGGTCGGGCGGCCGGTGCGCCGCACCTCCCGGCCCGTACGGCCCGTACGGTGGCGCAGCGCGCGACGCCCCGTCCGCGCTCCCGGCACGTCCCGCCTCCCCGCCGAGCCCCACCCCCGCGCCCCCGGCGACCCCCACCCCACCGGCACTCCGTGCCAGCGGCGTCGCCCGCCGTCCCGCCGCTCCGCTCGACCGTGCCAGCAGTGCCCCGGCGGCCCCCGCGCCCGCGCCCCACGCGGCGCCCAGGAGCAGCGCCGCGCCGAGGTGTCCGCGCAGGTCGACACCGGCGCCGAACGCGTCGACGCCGAGCACCGACAGCGAGGCGTCCACGGACACCTCCGTCAGCAGGACCGACAGCGCCAGCGCCGGCGCGGTGGCGACGCCCAGCCGCAGCGCACACCGCCCGGCGAAACCCGGGCCGCGCGCGTCGGACGGCGCCACCGGCGTCCGTATCGCCGTCAGCACCCCCGCCAGCAGCATCAGCGCCGCCGCCGCCACGCCCAGCAGCCACACCCGCCCGTCCAGCTCCGCCAGCCGTCCCAGGGTGACCGGCCCGTCGGCACCGCCGCTCAACAGCTCGTCCAGCGGGTCCGGCAGGAACCGGGCCGGCGCGCCGGTCGCCCGCCCGTCCCACGGCACGAACAGGCCGACCGGCACGCCGAGCCAGACGCCGTTCGGCGCGCCCAGCAGCGCGGCCCCCGCGATCCGGCGGGGACGGTCGTCGCCGATCGCCGCGTACGCCGCCGCCGCGTACCCGGCCGCCACCGCCGTCAGCGCCACCGTGACCAGGGCGGACACGGCCGGCCGCACCACCCGGTGCAGGGCCTCGCACCCGCGCGGCAGGGGAGCGCGGCGCGAGGCCAGCAGCGCGACCAGCAGGACCCCGACGCACCAGACCAGTCCCCCCAGCAGCGTCGGCGCGGTCTCGACGCGGAAGCCGACCGCGGCCTTCGCGCCGACCAGGTCACCGATCCGGTCGGGCAGCACCCCGCCGAGGTCCCCGAGGTCACCGAGCCCCGGGACCTGCACGCCACCGCCCGCGCCGCCGGGCAGGTCGTCGAGCCCGAGCGAGCCGCCGTCGATCGTCACGACGCCGTGCCCCACCCGGGCCAGCCCGCCCAGCATCGCCACGAACAGGGCCGTCACCGCACCCGCGCGGGCGAGGAGTTCGACGGGCGCGACCACGGCCCCCGCCGCCCGTAGGGACCGCAGGAAGAGGAACGACAGCAGCACCGCACCGACGAGGCCCACACCCAGTGGCGTGATCTCGATGGCCATGTGCGCCTCGGCGCCTTTCAGTCCGAACGCGGACACGTCACCGGACGACGCGACCGACCCGCCCGCGCCGAGCGCCACGGCCGCCGCCGTCATCGGGCCCAGGGAACCCGCCGCGTCCGCGTCCAGCAGACGCAGCCCCAGCGCCGCCGTGCCGGCCATGCCGATCAACGCCCAGCTCACCGAGGCGACCGCGGACAGCACGACGTCCGCCCACGGCACCCCCCTGCCGTGCCCCTCGGTCCCGACGCTCGTGGACGCACCCATGGCAGACCCCCCGATCCGCGGCGCGGCCGGGTTGCCGCGCATGTCCCCCTCGCGTGGATTACCACTTTCCGGGCAGGTTTCCGCCCCGTCAACGGAAACGGCGGTCGGGCCCGCGCGCGGTCTTCACAAGGCCCGACTTTCGGTCAGGGGGCCGGGCCTGGAATAGTTCCCCCCGATGTTCGACATCCCTAGACTCCCCGCGACGGGGGCTATTCGGGGGACAACTAGTGGGGCATGGAGTGCCGGAACTCGTACTGGAATCTAATGGACGGACCTGGACGCTCGATCCGTCCCGGTCTTACGCGCTCGGGCGCGATCCGCAGGGGGAACTCGTCTTCGACGACGCCAGGGTCTCCTGGCGCCACGCCACGATCAGCTTCAACGGCCGCGGTTGGGTCCTGGAGGACCACGGCAGCACCAACGGCACGTTCGTGCACGGGCAGCGGATCCAGCACCTGGAACTCGCCGCCGGCACGGTCGTGAACCTGGGCAACGCGACCGACGGACCGCGCCTGAGCCTGACCGCCGCGCAGTCCGCCGCCGGCACGCCGCAGGCCCAGCAGCAGCCGTACGCCGCGCAGGGCGCGAACGCGGGCTGGGCGCAGCAGGCACCGGTGCAGGAGCCGCCGCGGCAGGCCCCGCAGCAGCAGGCCCCGCAGCAGCAGGAGCAGCAGGCCGGCTGGCAGCAGCCGCAGCAGGCCGTACCGCAGCAGCCCGCACCGAAGCCGCAGCAGGCCGCGACGCCCTTCCCCCAGCAGCAGGGACCCGGCGGCGCGGCGGGGGCGCCACCGGTCCACGGGGACCGCAGCCCGACCACGTTCCACCAGTTCTCGCTCGGCCGCGTCATGCGCATCGGCCGCGCCCTGGAGAACGAGCTGGTCGTCTCCGACCTGCAGGTCTCCCGCCACCACGCGGAGTTCCACTCCACGCCCGACGGGCGCATGGAGATCCGCGACCTCGGCTCGCACAACGGCACGTACGTCAACGGCCAGCCGATCGCCAAGGGCGGCTCCCAGCTGCTCGGCCCGGCCGACATCGTCGGCGTCGGCCACTCGACGTTCCGGATCGTCGGCGACCGGCTCGAGGAGTTCGTCGACACCGGCGAGGTGTCCTTCTCCGCCCGTCACCTGACCGTCACGGTCGACGGCGGCAAGCAGATCCTCAAGGACGTCTCCTTCGGCGTCCCCGAGAAGTCGCTGGTCGCGGTCATCGGCCCCTCCGGCTCCGGCAAGTCGACCCTGCTCAAGGCGCTCACCGGCTACCGGCCCGCCGACCAGGGCGAGGTCCTCTACGACAACCGGAACCTGTACAAGCAGTTCGCCGAGCTGCGCCAGCGCATCGGTCTGGTCCCGCAGGACGACATCCTGCACAAGGAGCTGACCGTCAAGAAGGCCCTCAAGTACGCGGCCAAGCTGCGCTTCCCCGCCGACACCACGGCGGCCGAGCGTGACGCCCGCATCGACGAGGTGCTGCGCGAGCTCAAGCTCGACATCCACAAGGACAAGAAGATCACCTCCCTGTCCGGCGGCCAGCGCAAGCGCGTCTCCGTCGCCCTGGAGCTGCTGACCAAGCCGTCGCTGATCTTCCTCGACGAGCCGACCAGCGGTCTCGACCCGGGCATGGACCGCGACGTCATGCAGCTGCTGCGCGGCCTCGCCGACGACGGCCGCACCGTCCTCGTCGTCACCCACTCGGTGGCCGAGCTGGCGATCTGCCACAAGCTGCTGGTGATGGCGCCGGGCGGCTCGGTCGCCTACTTCGGCCCGCCCGAGGAGGCGCTGAACTTCTTCGGCTACGACTCCTGGGCCGACGTCTTCTCCGCCTTCGAGAACTACCGCGACTACGACTGGGCGGGCCGCTGGAAGGGCTCGCAGCACTACCAGATGTACGCCGCGGACATCGACGCCGTCGCGCCGCAGGCCGTACAGGTCCCGCCGATGCAGGCGATGAGGCCGCCGAAGCCGCAGGGCTGGCTGTCGCAGTTCGGCACCCTGGTGCGCCGCTACGTCTCGGTGATCGCCTCCGACAAGGGCTTCCTCGCCCTGATGGTGATCCTGCCGGCCGTGCTCGGCGCGGTGAGCCTGCTCATCGACGCGGACAAGGGCCTGCTGCCCAACCCGGTCAACCCGAAGACCGGCCGGATCATCCCGAACGGCACCGCCACCACGGTCCTGCTGATCCTCGCGGTCGGCGCCTGCTTCGCCGGCGCCGCGAACTCCGTCCGCGAGCTGATCAAGGAACGGGTCATCTACGAGCGGGAGCGCGCGACCGGACTGTCGCGGTCGGCGTACCTGATGTCGAAGGTGTTCGTGCTCGGCATGATCACCGTCTTCCAGGGCCTGCTGGTCGGCGTGATCGGCTTCGCCAGCCGGGAGATCCCGCAGGAGGGCCTGATCCTCGGCGGTTCCACGTTGATCGAGCTCTCCCTGCCGATCATGGCACTGGGCTTCACCTCGATGATGTTCGGTCTGGTCATCTCGTCGCTGGTGAAGACCGCGGAGAAGACCATGCCGCTGCTGGTCATGTTCGCGATCATCCAGGTCGTCTTCACCGGCTGCCTCTTCGCCCTGAACGGCACGGTAGGCGTCAACCAGTTCTCGTACCTGATGCCGTCCCGCTGGGCGGTCGCCGCCGCCGGCGCCACGCTGGACTTCAACAAGATCAGCCCGCCCGAGGAGGGCGCCGGGACGGACCCGCTGTGGGAGCACTCCGTCGGCGCCTGGGGGCTGGACATGGCCGCGCTGATCGTCCTCGGTGTGATCTGCGGCTTCTTCGTGGCCCGCTTCCTGCGCCGCCACGAGCCCGAGGTCATGCGCAAGTAACCGCGTCCGTGAACGCCCGAAGGGCGGCACCCCGTCAGGAGGGTGCCGCCCTTCGGCGTTCGGCCGGGCGCCGGCGTGAAGAGGTCCGCGCCGACCTCAGTACGCGCTGTTGACGTTGTCCATGGAGCCGTACTTGTCCGCGGCGTAGTTGCAGGCGGCGGCGATGTTGGCGACCGGGTCGTAGATGTTCCAGGACGTGCCGGGCACGTGGTAGGCCTTGAACGTCGGCGGGATGACCTGGAGCAGGCCCTTCGACGGGATGCCGTTGATGGCGTTGACGTCCCAGTTGTTGATGGCCATCGGGTTGCCGGAGGACTCCCGCATGACGTTGCGGTGGATGCCGCTGTAGGTACCCGGGATGTTGTGCTTGGCCATGATGGCCCGGGCCTCGCGGATCCAGCCGTCGAGGTTGTTCGGGTAGGACTTCGCGGAGACCTGCTTCACCTCGAAGCGCTGGGCGGACCGGTTCACGGTCTCCTGCGCCCGACGCTCGGCGACGGCCTTCTTCGCGGCGGCCTGCTTCTGGGCGGCCGCCTGCTTCTGGGCGACGGCCTGCTTCACGGCCGCCTCCTTCTTCGCCTCGATGGCGGCGATCTTCTGGCTCGCACCGGCGAGCTGGTCGGCGACGTCGGCGTGCACGTCCATGACCTGCTGCTGGCTGCTGTACGCCACCTTGGCCGCCGGAGCGGCCTCGCTCGTGGTCGTCGTCTGCGCGCCGGCCGGGAAGGCGGCGAGGGCGACGGCGGTGACGCCGAGCGTGCCGACACCGGCGAACGCGGCCTTCTGGACGCGGTTCAGCTTCTGAACGCGGTCCAGGGAGCTGCGATAACCACGGGTGAGGATGTTCTTGGGCATGGCGGGATAGACCTCTTCGATAGCGCGGAGGTCGCTCTCGTCCGGTGGGGACAGGGGTGCTTCGGGGCACAAACGCCGCGGGGCGAACCCACGGCGCTGAGCGACGAGAGCAATTCTTAGCGGCCGCAAAATCGGGAGGCAAAGGTGTGACGTACGATCCCAGGTAGTGGATCAGGGTCCGGCAAAACGGGGCAGACAGGACCATCTGTCCCGCTCAAAACGGACGAGTCGTTCTCCTACTCCCCTTCGTACGTGACGTGCACCCTATGCGCGGGCTCACATCGCGCTCCCGTCCGTCTCACTGACGGTTGCTTGAGCAATGCGTTGTGTGAGGGGAGTTTCCGGGCCTCGCACGTTCCTCCCGCGTCCCTCCTGCGGCAGCAGGAGATGGACGTCTCCGAACTCGTGCCACAGGTAGCGCCCGCGCACCGCCTCCTCGTACCCGCGGTCGACCGCCGCCCGCCCCGCCACCGCCTCCAGCATCAGCAGGTGTGACGCCTCCGGCTCGTGCAGCCCCGTCAGCAGTCCGTCCACCACCCGCACCCCGCGCTCGGGAGTGACGACCAGACCGGTCCACCCCTCCCGGGCCCGTACGACCCCGTCGGCACCGGCCGCCGACTCCACCGCCCGCACGGCCGTCGTCCCCACGGCCACGACCCGCCGGCCCTCCACCCGCGCGGCGTTGATCAGCCGCGCCGATGCCTCCGGCACGCGGAACCACTCCGGATACGGCGGCTCGTGCGCCTCCGCCGACGCCACCCCCGTGTGCAGCGTCACCGGCGCGAACTGCACCCCCCGGCTCACCAGCTCCGTCACCAGCCGCGCGGTGAAGGGACGCGCGGCACTCGGCATCTCCGCACTGCCCGCCCCGTCGGCGGACGGCAGCGCGAACACGGTCTGGTACACGGACAGCGGCTGGTCCCGCTCCGTATAGGAGTAGCGAATGGGCCGCCCGTGCTCCCGCAGCACCGCGGGAACCTCCGCCCCGGTCACCCGCGCCCACCACAGCCGCTCCCCGCGGGCGCTCAGCGGCTCCTCCAGCACCAGCCGCCCGCCGCCCGGCAGCCGCACCTCCGTCCCCGCGAGCCGGCCTCCCTCCCGGGACGGCGCTCCCCCTCCCGCTCCTTCCACTCCCGCACGCGCGCGCGTGGTGCCCCGCCCGTCCGGCTCCCGCAGCTCCACCGCCCACCGGCCGTCGTCCCCGCGCGTGGAGAAGTGCACCACCACGCGCGCGTGCCCCACCCGCCCGTCCACGGCCGCGGCCAGCGTGGGCGACGTGTTCACGATCAGCAGGTCCCCGGCCCGCAGCAGCCGCGGCAGCTCCGGGAAGGAGTGGTGCGACACCTCCGTGCCCCGGGACACCAGCAGCCGTACGTCGTCCCGGCCCCGCCCCGGGCCCCGCTGCTCGGCCGGCAACCGTGCCGACAGCCCCTCGGGCACGCGCCCCCACGCTCGAACGGGCTCACGCGCGGGAACCCCCGTCGCCGGCGTCACCGCCGTCCCTCCAGCAGCGCGGGGGCCGCGTAGCGGCCGCTCGCCGGGCGCTCGTCCAGCAGCCGCAGCAGCGCCGGGACGACATCCGCCGGATCGGGCCGCGGACCGTCGTCGTCCGGTACGGCCGCCGCGTACAGGTCCGTCGCCATGTCCCCGGGGTCGACCGCCCACACCCGCAGCCCCGGCTCCTCGACGGCCAGCACCGCCGCCAGCTGGTCCAGGGCCGCCTTGGACGCCCCGTAACCGCCCCACGTCCCGTACGCCTCGGCGGCGGCGTCCGAGCTGAGGGTGATCACCGCGCCCGCCGCGGCCGACCGCAGCAACGGCAGCGCCTCCTGCACCAGACCCAGCGCGGCCACCGTGTTCACCTCCAGCGCCCGGCGCAGCCCGTCCAGCGGCAGCTCCTCCAGCCGCACCAGCGGCTCCGCTCCCAGCGCACTCGCGTTGCTGACCAGCAGGTCCACCCCGCCCAGCCGCCACGCCGCGGCCACCAGCTCCGCCCGGTGCCCGGCGTCCGTGACGTCCCCGGGCAGCGCGGTCACCCGCGTGCCGTACGACGCCAGCGCCTCGGCCGTCTCCCCGAGCACCTCGGGAGTCCTGGCGTCGAGCACCAGATCCCAGCCCCGCTCCGCCAGTGCCCCGGCGAGCGCCCGGCCCAGCCCCTTCGACGCCCCTGTGATGATCGCTACCGGCATGATCCGTCTCCTCGTCGTCGGCGCCTTGATCGGCGTGGCCTCAACCTAGGAACGGGGCCGCACCGACCGCCTCGGGCACGGGCCGCAACCCCGCGGGGCCCTTCGCCCTAGGCCCCGAGGACGGGATCTCCGGGCCTGGACCCTCCGTCCTAGGTCCAGCGCCCCAGGCCCCGGCCGTCACCCGACCGATCCGCACTGTCACAGCCCGCCGGTACCGTGAGGACATGAGTCACGGCCCCCGGTCCGGCCTCGCCGCGGTGAGTTCCGCGCTGCTGGCCATGAGCAGGCACCTCGAGGTGCGCGACGTCCTCAAGACGATCGTCGCCTCCGCCCGCGAGCTGCTCGACGCCCAGTACGCGGCCCTCGGCGTCCCCGACGACCACGGCGGCTTCGCCCAGTTCGTCGTCGACGGCGTCAGCGACGAGCAGTGGAAGGCCATCGGCCCCCTGCCCCGCCAGCACGGCATCCTCGCCGCGATGCTGCACGAGGCCCGGCCCGAGCGCCTCGCCGACGTCCGCGAGGACCCCCGCTTCGAGGGCTGGCCGTCCGCCCACCCCGACCTGGCCGACTTCCTGGGCCTGCCGATCCGCGACGGCGACGAGGTCATCGGCGCGCTCTTCCTGGCCAACAAGCTGCGCCCTGTGGAGGGAAACCCCTCACACCCCCCGCGCGAGAAGCCCCGGGGCGGCTGCGGCTTCACCGAGGAGGACGAGGAACTGCTCGGCATCCTCGCCCAGCACGCCGCGATCGCCCTCACCAACGCCCGCCTGTACGAGCGCAGCCGCGAGCTGACCATCGCCGAGGAACGCTCCCGCCTCGCCCACGAACTGCACGACGCCGTCAGCCAGAAACTGTTCTCGCTGCGCCTGACCGCCCAGGCCGCCGCCACCCTGGTCGACCGCGACCCCGCGCGCGCCAAGGGGGAGCTCCAGCAGGTCGCCGCGCTCGCCGCCGAGGCCGCCGACGAGCTGCGCGCCGCCGTCGTGGAGCTGCGCCCCGCCGCCCTGGACGAGGACGGACTCGTCGCCACCCTCCGCACCCAGGTCCAGGTCCTCGACCGCGCCCACACCGCGCGCGTGACCTTCGCCGGACACGGGGTGAAGGCCCTGCCCGCCGCCCAGGAGGAGGCCGTGCTGCGCGTCGCCCAGGAGGCGCTGCACAACGCGCTGCGCCACTCCGGAGCGGAACACGTCGACGTGACGCTGAGCCGGCGCGGCCCCGGAGCCGTGCTGCGGGTCACCGACGACGGCAGCGGCTTCGACCCGCGCACGGTGCGCCGCGCGGGACGCCACCTGGGCCTGGTCTCCATGCGGGACCGGGCGAACGGCGCGGGCGGCCGGCTGACCGTGGAGTCGGCGCCCGGCAAGGGCACCACGATCGAGATGGAGGTTCCCGGTGGCTGATGCGATCAAGGTGCTGCTCGTCGACGACCACCAGGTGGTCCGCCGGGGGCTGCGCACCTTCCTGGAGGTGCAGGACGACATCGAGGTCGTGGGCGAGGCCGCCGACGGCGCCGACGGCGTCGAACGCGCCGAGCGGCTGAAACCCGACGTGATCCTCATGGACGTCAAGATGCCGGGCATGGACGGCGTCGACGCGCTGCGCAGACTCCGCGAGCTCGGCAACCCGGCGCGCGTCCTGATCGTGACCAGCTTCACCGAGCAGCGCACGGTCGTCCCGGCCCTGCGGGCGGGCGCGGCGGGCTACGTGTACAAGGACGTCGACCCCGACGCGCTGGCCGGCGCGATCCGCTCCGTCCACGCCGGGCACATCCTGCTGCAGCCCGAGATCGCGGGCGCCCTGCTGTCCCAGGAGGAGAGCGGCTCCGGCCAGGGGAGGGGAGGCTCCCTCACGGAGCGGGAGCGCGAGGTGCTGTGCCTGATAGCGGACGGCCGGTCCAACCGGGAGATCGCCCGGGCGCTGGTCCTCTCCGAGAAGACCGTGAAGACCCACGTCTCCAACATCCTGATGAAACTCGACCTCGCGGACCGCACGCAGGCCGCACTGTGGGCCGTACGCCACGGTGCGGCCGGCTGACAGCCCGGCCGGTGCGCCACGGCGACCGGAGCGGTCCACTCCGGTCTGAGATTCATACTGTCGTGGGAATGTCCCCCACATGGCGCATCCTTCCCCGCGCCCGACCGTTCTCCAGTGCGTGCCGCGGCCATCGCTAGGGAGGGTTTCGCAAGTGAAGAACCTGAAGAAGGCAGCGGCCGTGACGATGGTGGCCGGCGGGCTGATCGCCGCCGGTGCGGGCATGGCCTCCGCCACCGAGGGCTCCCACGCCCACGGTGAGGCCGTCGGCTCCCCGGGTGTCGTCTCGGGCAACGTCGTCCAGGCGCCGGTCCACATCCCGGTGAACGCCGTCGGCAACAGCGTCAACGTCGTCGGCCTCCTGAACCCGGCCTTCGGCAACCTGGGCCTCAACCACTGACCCACCCCGCACCCCGGTCTGCGGGCAGCCGCCGTGCCGTCCTAGCTGCGGGCAGTCGTGCCGCTGGGGCGGCACGGGTGGGCGCAGCGGCACCCCGTCAGCGCCGGGCCGCGCGCCCCACCCCCGCCCCGCGCCCACGCCGGGCACTCCGTCAGCGCCGGGCCGCGCGCCCCACCCCCGCCCCCAGTCACCGACGCCGGGCGCCCCCACAGAGGGACGTCACCGCACCCCCTTCTCCCGCTCCTCCACAACGGAGTTGTACGCCGCGACCTGCGCCCGCCGAGCCGTCCGCTCCACCGGCCGCAACGCCTCCCCCCGCGCCGCCATCTCCGACGCGCTCACCGCACCCCCGTGCCCGTTCTCGTACGCCAGCGCCACCAACGCCCCCACGCGCTGCGCCAGCTCCAGGACCCGCACCGCCCGCGGCGGATACCCCGGCGCCAACACCTCCCGCCCGCGTTCCGCCCGCGCCCGGTACGCGGCCACGGCCGCCTGGGCCACCGGACCCGACCCGGCCACGTCCAACCGCGTCAGCACCTCCGTAGCGTCCCGCAGTGCCTCCGCCAGCTCCCGCTCCGCCTCCCCGAGCGACGGCACGTCCGCCGGCGGAGCCTCCCGCACCGGCAGGCAGTGCCACACCACCTCGACGTGCACATCGCCCGAGGGCCCGGCCTCGTACACCTCCGGCACCAGCCCCAGCGCGGCCCCGTGACAGATCACCGCTTCCCCGGCCTCCAGCGCCCGCGCGTTGAACTCCGGCGGACCGCTCAGCCCCAGCGGATGCCCCGGCGCGGGCAGAGCGACCCGCAGCCCGGTCACCCCGAGCGCCCGCAACCGCCCGAGCGCCAGCGTGAGACCCACGGGCCCCGCTTCACCCGGCAACCCCTCCACCCGGTGCACCGCGTCCTCGCCGACGATCGCGGCCGCGGCGTCGTCCGGCGGGACGATTCCGGCGATAAGGGCATTTCCCCAGGCGGCAAGGCGCCCTGCGCGTGGTTCCGAGAGCATGCCCCCACCCTAAGGACCGGACCGATGGAACAGCGAAGCCGACCGGTGGCGTAGATTTCCTGGAGGGCCTGCGCCCACCGGCGCGTCGGCCCCAGCCACAGGCGTACGCGACAGCCGAGACCGGCCACACTGCAAGGGGAGACACTGCGCTCATGAGCGATGTTCTGGAGCTTCAGGACGTATCCGTGGTCCGCGAGGGCCGGGCTCTGGTGGACCAGGTCTCCTGGTCGGTCAAGGAGGGCGAGCGCTGGGTCATCCTCGGCCCCAACGGCGCCGGCAAGACCACCCTCCTCAACGTCGCGTCCAGCTACCTCTACCCGAGCAAGGGCACCGCCACCGTCCTCGGCGAGACCCTCGGCCGGCCCGGCACCGACGTCTTCGAGCTGCGCCCGCGCATCGGCATGGCCGGCATCGCCATGGCCGACAAGCTGCCCAAGCGCCAGACCGTCCTGCAGACCGTGCTGACCGCCGCCTACGGCATGACCGCCGGCTGGCAGGAGGAGTACGAGGACATCGACGAGCAGCGCGCCCGCGCCTTCCTCGACCGCCTCGGCATGACCGAGTACCTGGACCGCAGGTTCGGCACCCTCTCCGAGGGCGAGCGCAAGCGCACGCTGATCGCCCGCGCCCTGATGACCGACCCCGAGCTGCTGCTCCTGGACGAGCCGGCCGCCGGCCTCGACCTCGGCGGCCGCGAGGACCTCGTCCGCCGCCTCGGCCGCCTCGCCCGCGACCCCATCGCCCCCTCGATGATCATGGTCACCCACCATGTCGAGGAGATCGCCCCGGGCTTCACCCACGTCCTGATGATCCGTCAGGGCAAGGTCCTGGCCGCGGGCCCCTTGGAGCTCGAACTCACCTCCCGCAACCTCTCCCTCTGCTTCGGCCTCCCGCTCGTCGTCGAGCGGGTCGGCGACCGCTGGACCGCACAGGGGCTGCCCCTGACCTGACCGCCCCCCGTGCGCCCTGTCCCCGGCACGTGTCACGGACCTACCATGACCACGTGAACGACATCGACGCATGGGTGTGGTGGCTCGTCGCCGCGGCGGCGCTCGGAATCCCGCTCGTCGTGACCGCGATGCCGGAGTTCGGGATGCTCGCCGTCGGCGCGGCCGCGGCCGCCGTCGCCTCCGGCGTCGGGGCCGGACTCGTCCTCCAGGTACTCGTCTTCGTCATCGTCTCGGTCGCCCTCATCGCCGTGGTGCGGCCCATCGCCGCCCGGCACCGCGCCCAGCGGCCCCGACTCGCCACGGGGGTGGACGCCCTGAAGGGCAGACAGGCCGTCGTGCTGGAGCGGGTCGACGGCAACGGCGGCCGGATCAAACTCGCCGGTGAGGTCTGGTCGGCCCGAGCACTCGACACCGGCCGGGCCTACGAAGCGGGCCAGGAAGTGGACGTCGTGGACATCGAGGGGGCCACGGCGATCGTCATGTGACCGGCCCGACGCAAGTGGCCCGAACGTGCCCCGGGGCATGCGACGGTCTGTCAGACTCGACCGGCAAGATCTTCAACAGCCGTAGGATCAGCAGTCGTCAGGGTCACCAGGGCCGACAGATTCCTTGGACATCCGCCGAAGCGCTCGGGCGGAGAAGGGTACGCGGAGCCACGATGCAACCGGTCATCATCGTTCTGATCATCCTGGTGGTGTTGGTCTTCATCGCCCTGATCAAGACCATCCAGGTCATCCCCCAGGCCAGCGCCGCCATCGTCGAGCGCTTCGGCCGCTACACGCGGACGCTGAACGCGGGACTCAACATCGTCGTCCCCTTCATCGACACCATCCGCAACCGCATCGACCTGCGCGAACAGGTCGTCCCCTTCCCGCCGCAGCCGGTGATCACCCAGGACAACCTGGTCGTCAACATCGACACCGTCATCTACTACCAGGTGACCGACGCCCGCGCCGCGACGTACGAAGTGGCCAGCTACATCCAGGCGATCGAACAGCTCACCGTCACCACGCTGCGCAACATCATCGGCGGCATGGACCTGGAGCGGACCCTGACCTCCCGTGAGGAGATCAACGCGGCCCTGCGCGGCGTCCTGGACGAGGCCACCGGCAAGTGGGGCATCCGCGTCAACCGCGTGGAGCTCAAGGCCATCGAACCGCCCACCTCCATCCAGGACTCGATGGAGAAGCAGATGCGCGCCGACCGCGACAAGCGCGCCGCGATCCTCCAGGCCGAGGGTGTCCGGCAGTCCGAGATCCTGCGCGCCGAGGGCGAGAAGCAGTCCCAGATCCTGCGCGCCGAAGGTGAGGCCAAGGCCGCCGCCCTGCGCGCCGAGGGCGAGGCCCAGGCCGTCCGCACGGTCTTCGAGGCGATCCACGCCGGCGACCCGGACCAGAAGCTGCTCTCCTACCAGTACCTCCAGATGCTCCCGAAGATCGCCGAGGGCGACGCCAACAAACTCTGGATCGTCCCCAGCGAGATCGGTGACGCCCTCAAGGGACTGTCCGGCGCCATGGGCAACTTCGGTGGCCTGGGCGGCGGTTCGGGCGGCAACGGCAACTCCACGGGCAGCACGGTCCCGCCCCAGGAACGCCGCGAGAAGCCGAGCATCGACTGACGGACCCCGGAAACGACGCGGCCCCGCACCCACCTCAGAGGCGCGGGGCCGCGTCGATACGCGGCCCCGCCGCGTGGGCACGACCAGCCGCACAGGATTGTCGGCCGAAGGACGACCCAACCCGGCGGACGCCCTACGCCGCGTCCAGCGCCAACCACTCCGGAAGCGCGTCGAAGTCGTCCCGGGCCAGCGCCAGCAACATCGCATCGGCGGGAGTCGGCTCGAACGGCTCCCGCAGCAGCGGCATCCCCGCCTGCTCGGGCGTCCGGTTCGCCTTGCGGTGGTTGTCCTGTGCGCACGACGCCACCGTGTTCAGCCACGTGTCCTGCCCGCCGTGCGACCTCGGCACCACGTGGTCCACGGTCGTCGCCCGCCCACCGCAGTAGGCGCACCGGTGCCGGTCCCGGACCAGCACACCCCGCCTCGACCACGGCGCACGTCTTCGGAAGGGCACCCGCACGTACTGGCACAGCCTGATCACCCGGGGCGCCGGTATGTCCAGCGCGGCTCCGCGCATCCGCAGTTCGGGGTGGGCCTGCTCGACGACGGCCTTGTCCTGGAGCACCAGAACGACGGCTCGATTCAACGTCACCGTCGACAGCGGCTCGAAGCTCGCGTTCAGCACCAGCGTGTCCCGCATACCAGCCCACCTCCCGTGTGCACCGGCCCACCCCCTGGCGGGCTGGGATCAACTCTGGCCGGGCACGCCGGGATGGACAACGCAATATCCGCCGCTCACCACGAGGGCCGTCCCGCATCCCCTCCAAGGCCCCCGGCAACAAAAATGCCCGCCCCTGATCACTTCCAAGACCAGAGGCGGGCAAACGTTCCATGAACGCCCGGTTGCTCAGCTGTCGGCGGGCACCTCGTACTCACCGACGAGCTGGGCACGCCCGATCGTGTGGAACCGCAGGTTGAAACCCACGAAGGCGGGCGTCGCGTCGGCGTCCGGACCCAGCTTCTCCTGGTCCACGGCGTACACCGTGAACACGTACCGGTGCGGCCCGTCCCCGGCCGGCGGCGCGGCACCGCCGAACTCCTTGCCGCCGTAGTCGTTGCGCGCCTGGACGGCACCCTCCGGCAGCCCCTCGAACGTGCCGCTGCCCGCACCCGCCGGCAGCTCGGTCACCGAGGCCGGGATGTCGAACACCACCCAGTGCCAGAAACCGCTGCCCGTCGGGGCGTCCGGGTCGAAGCACGTCACGGCGAAACTCTTGGTCTCGGCGGGGAATCCCTCCCACCGCAGATGCGGAGAGGTGTTGCCGGCCGCGTAGACCTGAGCGTCCTTGAGCGTCGCCCCCTCCTGGACATCGTCACTCGTGACCGTGAACGACGGCACGGGCGGGTGGAAGTCATGGGGGAGCGGACGCCGCTTGAGCTCGGTCACCTCGGTACCTCCTGATCGTGTGGTGCAGAGATGACCGAGCCTAGAACCACTAGAACCAGTTCCGCTTGCTGCCGACCTCGGACAGCCACTGGTTGAGGTACGCCGCCCAGTCGGTCCCCTGGTAGTCGTTCAGCCCCACCTTGAACGACCGGAACGTGTCGCTGCCCTCGCTGAACAGGCCCGGCTTCTTGTCCATCTCCAACACGACGTCCATCGCCTGCGCGTCGGCCACGAAGCTCAGCTCGACCTGGTTCAGCCCGCGGTACTGCTGAGGCGGGAAGAACTCGATCTCCTGGTAGAACGGCAGCTTCTGCCGCGTACCCCGGATGTGACCGCGCTCCATGTCCGCGCTCTTGAAGCGGAAGCCCAGCTGGATGAACGCGTCCAGGATCGCCTTCTGCGCCGGCAGCGGATGCACGTTGATCGGGTCCAGATCACCGGAGTCCACGGCACGAGCGATCTCCAGCTCGGTCGTGACCCCGATGTTCATCCCGCGCAGCGCCTGCCCGTCGATCATCGTGACCGGCGTCTCCCAGGGGATCTCCAGCCCGAACGGCACCGCGTGCACGGCCCCGGCCTTCAGCTCGAAGGCACCACCGAGCCGCACCTTCGTGAACTCGATGTCCTGCTTGTACTCCTGGTCGCCGCTCTCCACCTCGACCTTGGCCTGCAGACCGACCGACAGGCCCTCGATCCGCTGGTCGACCGAACCACCCTGGATCCGCACCTCACCCTGGACGACACCGCCCGGAACGACGTTGTCCTCGCTCAGCACGGTCTCCACCGAAGCTCCGCCGGCCCCCAGGCTCGCGAGCAGCTTCTTGAACGCCATGTCTCTCCCTCTCCAGGCTGTGTGTGAACCCTTGGTCCCTAGAAACGCGATCCGGCCGTGACCGGTTCCGCGCCCCCACCCTGACAAGGCGGGCGCCCGCTGACCACCCCTGAGAACCCCCCCACCTGCGTTACGCTCGGACGGCATGATCGCGACCCTTGACCGTACGCCCCTGCCCCGGGAATTCTTCGACCGCCCCATCCTCGAGGTGGCCCCCGATCTCCTGGGCCGCGTCCTCCTGCGGAACACCCCGGACGGTCCGATCGCCCTCCGCCTGACAGAGGTCGAGGCCTACGACGGCCAGAACGACCCCGGCTCCCACGCCTACCGAGGCCGCACGCCCCGCAACGACGTGATGTTCGGTCCCCCCGGACACGTGTACGTCTACTTCACCTACGGCATGTGGTTCTGCATGAACCTGGTCTGTGGCCCCGAAGGCCGGGCGAGCGCCGTTCTGCTCCGCGCCGGCGAGATCATCGAGGGCGCCGAGCTGGCCCGCAGCCGTCGACTCTCGGCCCGCAACGACAAGGAACTGGCCAAGGGCCCGGCCCGCCTGGCCACCGCCCTCGGCGTGGACCGCGCCCTGAACGGCACGGACGCCTGCGGCACCGACGGCACCCCGCTGCGCATCCTGACCGGCACCCCCGTATCCCGTGACCAGGTGCGCAACGGCCCGCGCACCGGCGTGGCCGGCGAGGGCGGCGTCCACCCCTGGCGCTACTGGGTTGCGGACGACCCGACGGTCAGCCCGTACCGTGCGCATGTGCCCCGGCGCCGTCGAAGTTGACTCGCCCCTACGAGGCGCGTAATGTAGTCCAAGCCGCTGAACCGGGTACGGCGATCGCCTGCAGCCGGAGCGGCCAACCCACTACCACGATTCCCCTCACGGGGCGGATTCCGTCGTGCCCGCACGTCCGAATTCGACTCACCGGCTCGATTATGAGCCGACGAGGAAATCGGCTAACGTAGTGAATGTCGAAAGGCCGACGAGCGAAAGCCCGAAAGTCTCGACGAACCCCGCCGACCGGGAAATCAGATCAAAAAGATCTGATAGAGTCGGAACCGCCGGAAAGGGAAACGCGGAAGCGGGAACCTGGAAAGCACCGAGGAAATCGGATCGGAAAAGGATCTGATAGAGTCGGAAACGCAAGACCGAAGGGAAGCGCCCGGAGGAAAGCCCGCGAGGGTGAGTACGAAGGAAGCGTCCGTTCCTTGAGAACTCAACAGCGTGCCAAAAGTCAACGCCAGATATGTTGATACCCCGTCTCCGGCCGCACGGCCGGGACGTGGTTCCTTTGAAGAGAACACAGCGAGGACGCTGTGAACGGTCGGATCATTCCTCCGGCCGTTCCGCTCTCGTGATGTGTGCACCGGATCACCGGTAAACATTCACGGAGA